>NZ_CP073105.1:4046177-4357422 GCF_018138085.1 Stutzerimonas stutzeri | reverse complement strand
AGAAGCTTTCTTCTTTAGGAGGCGTGCAAAAATGTTCATTTGTCAGAACGCCCCACCGCCGCTCGTACCGATTACTACCGTCCCGGACCCTGCGGTCACCGGATTGCCGTGATCTCCGGTGGTACCGACCGTAGTGGCCGGTTTGCCGTTGATGAGAACCGTGGGGATAGTCGCGCTGACCAGCGCGCTGCCACAGGAGGTCGGGTCGCCCATGCGCGCGGCGGGCATGCCGTCGAACAGGACGTCGGGAGAGCCGGCTGCTATCGGGTTGGTGCCGTGGCCTTTTTTCGGGCAATCGGTGGGGTCGCCCAGGCGGGCTGCGGGTTTACCGGACATCAGGCTCTCCTTAGTGGACTTTCACTTGTCCGCTGCCATCCAGGCTCGCGGAAAAACTCACATGCCGCCTGAAGCCGTCGACTTCTAGCAGGCCTTCGATGGCAAACGACAGGCTTAGCGGGTCGTGGTCGCGGGGTAGCGATATCACCCGGACCTGGCTCAAGCGGGGTTCGAACGCTTCGATGAAACGTTCGATGGCGATACGCGCCTGTTGCAGCGAGTCGTGCAGCGACAGGCGCATGTCGTTCAGATCGGGCAACCCGTAGTCAGGCAACGTTTGCACGCTGCCCGCCCGGGTGCTGAGCATTTTGGCCAGATGGGCAGCCACCGAAGCCATCGCCGCGACTTCGCGACTCCAGCCGGCGCGCTTGTCGGTGTCACCACCGAGGCGCTCGAAAAGGCTGCCGTAGGCCATCTCAGGTTCTTCCCACGAACAAAACACGGTGGCGACGCTGCGCGTTTTCGCGCAGAGCCAGGGAGGGCGAGCGACGTGTGCTGCCTGCCCACGAGCTCGGCGTGACGCAGCAATGCGCAAAAACGCGCGCGTCCCGAAGGGGGGCGCCCAGAAGCGCGCTATGCTGCGTTGCTCGCCCCTCGTTTGGGGTCACCAAACCACGGAGCTCGCGTCTTGCCTGGCGCGCTTCTGGGCTGCAACGCCGGTGTGTCTTGTTCATGGGCAGAACCTCACTCCTTGTCCAGCTTGCCAACCAGCGACAGGGTGAAATCGGCACCCATGTACTTGAAGTGTGGGCGGACGTTCAGGCTGACGCGGTACCAGCCCGGCTCACCATCGACATCGCTGACCACTACTTGGGCGGCGCGCAGCGGACGACGGCTACGGACTTCGGAGCTTGGGTTCTCTTGGTCTGCCACGTACTGGCGGATCCACTTGTTCAGCTCCAGTTCCAGGTCGGTGCGCTCTTTCCAGGCGCCGATCTGCTCGCGCTGCAGCACCTTGAGGTAGTGCGCCAGGCGGTTGACGATGAACAGGTAGGGCAGCTGAGTGCCGAGCTTGTAGTTGAGCTCGGCGTTCTTGCCTTCTTCGCTGTTGCCGAAGAACTTCGGCTTCTGCGCCGAGTTGGCCGAGAAGAACGCAGCGTTGTCACTGCCCTTGCGCATGGTCAGGGCGATAAAGCCTTCTTCGGCCAGCTCGTATTCACGGCGGTCGGAAACAAGAACTTCGGTCGGGATTTTGGTTTCGATTTCGCCCATGCTCTCGAAGTGGTGCAGGGGGAGGTCTTCCACCGCGCCACCGCTCTGCGGGCCGATGATGTTCGGGCACCAGCGGAACTTGGCGAAGCTGTCGGTCAGACGGCTGGCGAAGGTGTAGGCGGTGTTGCCCCACAGGTAATGCTCGTGGCTGTTGGCGACGTTTTCCTTGTAGACGAAGGATTTGACCGGGTTGTCTTCAGGATCATAGGGGTTACGTAGCAGGAAGCGTGGAACGGTCAGGCCGACGTAACGGGCGTCTTCCTGCTCGCGGAAGCTTTGCCATTTGGCGAACTGGGGGCCTTCGAAATGATCCTTGAGGTCCTTGAGGTCCGGCAGGCCGGTGAAGCTTTCCAGACCGAAGAACTTCGGGCCAGCCGCGGCGATGAAGGGCGCGTGGGACATGCTGGCGACCGAGGCGACGTATTGCATCGTCTTGATGTCCGGTGCGCTCGGATCGAAGAAGTAGTTGGCGATCAGGGCGCCGACCGGCTGACCGCCGAACTGGCCGTACTCGGCGGTATAGATGTGCTTGTACAGGCCGGACTGGACCACTTCCGGGCTGTCCTCGAAGTCGTCGAGCAGATCCTGCTTGGAGGCGTTGAGCACTTCGAGCTTGATGTTCTCGCGGAAATTGGTGCGATCGACCAGCAGCTTGAGGCCGCGCCAGGAGGATTCCAGCGCCTGGAACTGCTGGTGATGGAGGATCTCGTCCATCTGACGGCTGAGCTTGGCGTCGATTTCCGCAATCATGCGGTCGACCATCGCCTTCTTGACCGGCTCGTGCTCGTTCTGTGGCTTCAGAAGCTCTTCGATGAAGGCCGATACGCCGCGCTTGGCGATGTCATAGGCCTCGTCATCGGGCGTCAATTTAGTTTCGGCGATGATGCGGTCGAGGATGCCGATCTCGGCGAGGTTGTTGCCGCTTTCGACGGCTGCTGCGCTAGTGCTCATTGTGTTGGCTTTCCTTGTCGGATGATTCAGGCGTCCAGTTGTTCTTTCGCGGCGAGGCCCAGCTCACCGAGTACGCGGTCGCGCGAGTCGTCGTCAGCAAGAACGCTTTCGATCGCTTTGCGGAAGGCTGGAGCGTTACCCAGCGGGCCTTTCAGGGCGACCAGAGCGTCGCGCAGTTCCATCAGCTTTTTCAGTTCCGGAACTTGATCGACCAGGTTGGCCGGGTTGAAGTCTTTCATCGAGTTGATGTTCAGCTGCACGCCCAGCTCTTCATCGGTGGGCTGGTTCTGCAAACGGTTCGGTACTGAGAAGGTGAGGTTCAGCTCCTGCTTGGCCAGGACCTCGTCGAAGCTGTTTTTATCGATGGAGATCGGCTTGCGGTCCTCGATCTTGCGATCGTCGGCGCGCTGGGTGAAGTCACCGAGCACCATCAACTTCAATGGCAGCTCCAGTTCTTCCTGAGCGCCGCCGGTGGCTGGCTTGAAGGTGACATTGATGCGTTCTTTGGGGGCTACCGAGCCTTCTTTGGCCATGGGTCTTCTCCTTTGCGTTTACGGCCCGGGGGCCTAATCGAGTACCACTTCGAGATCGAGGTGGCACAGCCTGCGGTAAATCTCATCCTTGCTTTCACGCACGGCGTGGTTCTGCGGCAGCAGCTCACAACAGCTATGCAACAGGCGCAGCACCTCAAGGGCGAGATCGGGTTCCCAGTCGCCGAGGCCGGAGGCCTGCAGCGTCTGATCGAGCGATTCGAGTTGGGTCTTGGCCAGATCGTATTTCTTGGCTTGGAAGCACAGCCGGGCGAGGGTCAGCTGCCAGAAGAAACGTTCACGCCCGCCTCGTGCCTGGTTAAGCCCGAGCTTGAGCTTTTGCACTGCGCTCTTGAGGCCGTCTTTGCGCAGGTGTGGCAGAACTTCCTGCAGGGCCTCTTCCCAGGCGGGCGTCGTGCCGCCCTGGTTGTTAAGCGCTTCGCTTGGTGGCTGTGCCGGTTGTAGGTGCGGCATCACCCTGGCGCTGATCCAGGCGCGGGTTTCAGCGTCGGCGAAGGGAACGCCGTCATGGAAACGCAACTCGTCGAGGCCCGGCATGCGCTGCAGGAACAACGCAAGCTGGATTTCCACCTCACGCATCGCCTGTTCGGCGTCAAGTTCGCTCAGGCATTCCCAGGCCAGGCGCTGCCCATCGAGCCAGAAGGGCGCGCGCGTGATGCTGGCTTCCAGATCCGCTAGAAGGTCGGCATAGAGTCCTTGGGCGAAGCGTTCGCGATAGCTGGCGAGTTTGTCTGCCGGAACGCCGCGCAGGGCGGTGATTTGTTCGGCGTTGCGTTCCGGTAGGCTGTCGATTGACAGCCATAGCAACGTACGGGCCAAGCGCAATGGCTTGAGATCCGTGGCTTTCTGCTTGAGCCACCAACTGCATAAAGGGCGGCCCTGGTCCTGCAGACTGCGCAAGCTCTTGTGCGCCTCCTTCTCGTGCTCGACCGGGGTGGTTGCGGTGAACACTTGTGCCGCTGCCTGCTTGACCTGGGCGATGGCCGCACCAACAGGGCCGGGCTGCGGATGGGCGGCACCAGCGCGCTTGACCATGTCTTCCAGACGACGGCATAGAGGTAAAAGAAGCGGCGCCTGTGCTCCGAGGTGTTTGGCAAGAGAGGCCTTGAGGCCACGCAGCTCGAGCGTAATCTGCTCGAACAGAGGAAGCTGTTCGCCCATCGGCACATGGTCAGCCAGCACCTGCTCCATGCGCGGCACCAACCAGCTGATCGCCGCCGCACGGGTGCGGTTCTTGCGGGGATGGATGTCTTCCCAATGGTCGCGGCAGAGAAAGCCTAGCATGGCGAGGCCGGCATGCAGTCCGAGGAACGAATCGCGTTGGTAAAGGCCCCAGGTCAGCCACGCAGCAATGCGCAAGTCCTTCGTCTGGGTGATTAGCAGGCTTTCGCTACCCTCGCGTACGGCTTCCCAGTCGACGGTGCCGGCGGCATGCAGCGATGCTGCTTTGGCTAACTCCTGCTCCAAGACCTCGTACTCGGCAGCGTAGCGAATATCATCGCCTGCGAAGGAGGTCGCTGTGATTGGAGTTTTTGCTACCGCCATAATCTGGGCGGCTAGCTTGCTAGAAAACGTCATTCCATGACTCAACTAAAGCCTGCTCTTATGCATTGCTGCAGCAGGGGCGCTTCATGCGCAACGACTTGCGACGTGCCATACCTGCACGTCCAACGAGGGGCGAATGCTAAGCAGCAAAGCACAGGTCGACTGTGAAGCAGTTTACAACTAGGGCGTAGTGACGGCCGACGGGGCTGGGTGGGTGTCCAAACTGAGGAGTGGTTGGCTTTTGGAGATGAGCTGTCGGTGAACTTAGGTTCCGAATTTTGGTCCGGCTGTCGTATGTCTGAGTTGCCGCAGGCGGCCTGGCGAGACGGCTCCTCGCCACTGAGTATCCCTGCCTATATATATAGGTGCGATTTCCCTAGAGAAAGATGAAACAACCGTTGACGTAATAATCATAGCCCCTATAATGCGCACCTTCTCCGGCGCAGGCCTTAGGCGAAACCTCTTGTAAATCAAGAAGTTAGCGAAAATAAGGGCTTGCACGGACGGCAAATTCGAGTAGAATGCGCCGGGCTGACGGGGTGGTGGTTGAGCGCTGTTGGCAGCTTCGGTCGGGTTGATCGGAGGCGGTAAAAGAGGTGGTTGACAGCGGTTTTGAACGCTGTATGATTCGCCTCCCGCTGACGAGAGACGCCAGGTTGATCGGAAGCGCAAGCGGTTGAGAAGAAAGAAAAACTTCTTCAAAAACAGCTTGACGAGACACAAGGCTGCTGTAGAATGCGCGGCCTCGGTTGAGACGAAAGACTTGATCGAAACGCTCTTTAACAACTGAATCAAGCAATTCGTGTGGGTGCTTGTGAGGTAAGACTGGTAGTCAGCAAGATTATCAGCATCACAAATACTCAACGAGAAATCATTGAGTGCTCATCTTTTAGGAGATGAGATTGCGATTGCTGAGCCAAGTTTAGGGTTTTCTCAAAACCCAAGCAGTATTGAACTGAAGAGTTTGATCATGGCTCAGATTGAACGCTGGCGGCAGGCCTAACACATGCAAGTCGAGCGGATGAGTGGAGCTTGCTCCATGATTCAGCGGCGGACGGGTGAGTAATGCCTAGGAATCTGCCTGGTAGTGGGGGGCAACGTTTCGAAAGGAACGCTAATACCGCATACGTCCTACGGGAGAAAGCAGGGGACCTTCGGGCCTTGCGCTATCAGATGAGCCTAGGTCGGATTAGCTAGTTGGTGAGGTAATGGCTCACCAAGGCGACGATCCGTAACTGGTCTGAGAGGATGATCAGTCACACTGGAACTGAGACACGGTCCAGACTCCTACGGGAGGCAGCAGTGGGGAATATTGGACAATGGGCGAAAGCCTGATCCAGCCATGCCGCGTGTGTGAAGAAGGTCTTCGGATTGTAAAGCACTTTAAGTTGGGAGGAAGGGCAGTAAGTTAATACCTTGCTGTTTTGACGTTACCGACAGAATAAGCACCGGCTAACTTCGTGCCAGCAGCCGCGGTAATACGAAGGGTGCAAGCGTTAATCGGAATTACTGGGCGTAAAGCGCGCGTAGGTGGTTTGTTAAGTTGGATGTGAAAGCCCCGGGCTCAACCTGGGAACTGCATCCAAAACTGGCAAGCTAGAGTATGGCAGAGGGTGGTGGAATTTCCTGTGTAGCGGTGAAATGCGTAGATATAGGAAGGAACACCAGTGGCGAAGGCGACCACCTGGGCTAATACTGACACTGAGGTGCGAAAGCGTGGGGAGCAAACAGGATTAGATACCCTGGTAGTCCACGCCGTAAACGATGTCGACTAGCCGTTGGGATCCTTGAGATCTTAGTGGCGCAGCTAACGCATTAAGTCGACCGCCTGGGGAGTACGGCCGCAAGGTTAAAACTCAAATGAATTGACGGGGGCCCGCACAAGCGGTGGAGCATGTGGTTTAATTCGAAGCAACGCGAAGAACCTTACCAGGCCTTGACATGCAGAGAACTTTCCAGAGATGGATTGGTGCCTTCGGGAACTCTGACACAGGTGCTGCATGGCTGTCGTCAGCTCGTGTCGTGAGATGTTGGGTTAAGTCCCGTAACGAGCGCAACCCTTGTCCTTAGTTACCAGCACGTGATGGTGGGCACTCTAAGGAGACTGCCGGTGACAAACCGGAGGAAGGTGGGGATGACGTCAAGTCATCATGGCCCTTACGGCCTGGGCTACACACGTGCTACAATGGTCGGTACAAAGGGTTGCCAAGCCGCGAGGTGGAGCTAATCCCATAAAACCGATCGTAGTCCGGATCGCAGTCTGCAACTCGACTGCGTGAAGTCGGAATCGCTAGTAATCGTGAATCAGAATGTCACGGTGAATACGTTCCCGGGCCTTGTACACACCGCCCGTCACACCATGGGAGTGGGTTGCTCCAGAAGTAGCTAGTCTAACCTTCGGGAGGACGGTTACCACGGAGTGATTCATGACTGGGGTGAAGTCGTAACAAGGTAGCCGTAGGGGAACCTGCGGCTGGATCACCTCCTTAATCGAAGACTTCAGCTTCTTCATAAGTTCCCACACGAATTGCTTGATTCACTAGCGAAAAGCGATTGGGTTTCGACCCGAGAGAGACGATTGGGTCTGTAGCTCAGTTGGTTAGAGCGCACCCCTGATAAGGGTGAGGTCGGCAGTTCGAATCTGCCCAGACCCACCAATTGTCATGGGATGTGGCCGATCTGTAGATGGGGCCATAGCTCAGCTGGGAGAGCGCCTGCTTTGCACGCAGGAGGTCAGCGGTTCGATCCCGCTTGGCTCCACCATTAACTCGATAATCGCTGAAAGCACAGAAATGAATAGACTCGGATGAGTGTATTGATTTCTGGTCTTTGCGCCAGTAACTGTTCTTTAAAAATTTGGGTATGTGATAGAAGTAGATTTGGGTAATCATTTTCACTGATGATTATTCAAGTCAAGGTAAAATTTGCGAGTTGCTCGAGAGAGCGAAATGCGGATTTTCGGCGAATGTCGTCTTCACGTTATAGACAGTAACCAGATTGCTTGGGGTTATATGGTCAAGTGAAGAAGCGCATACGGTGGATGCCTTGGCAGTCAGAGGCGATGAAAGACGTGGTAGCCTGCGAAAAGCTTCGGGGAGTCGGCAAACAGACTGTGATCCGGAGATGTCTGAATGGGGGAACCCAGCCATCATAAGATGGTTATCACACACTGAATACATAGGTGTGTGAGGCGAACCAGGGGAACTGAAA
The DNA here is from genome assembly GCF_018138085.1 of Stutzerimonas stutzeri. Taxonomy (NCBI): domain Bacteria; kingdom Pseudomonadati; phylum Pseudomonadota; class Gammaproteobacteria; order Pseudomonadales; family Pseudomonadaceae; genus Stutzerimonas; species Stutzerimonas stutzeri. The sequence continues at coordinate 4,349,617 of NZ_CP073105.1, read as the reverse complement.
CATCTAAGTACCCTGAGGAAAAGAAATCAACCGAGATTCCCTTAGTAGTGGCGAGCGAACGGGGACTAGCCCTTAAGCTTCTTTGATTTTAGCGGAACGCTCTGGAAAGTGCGGCCATAGTGGGTGATAGCCCTGTACGCGAAAGGATCTTAGAAGTGAAATCGAGTAGGACGGAGCACGAGAAACTTTGTCTGAATATGGGGGGACCATCCTCCAAGGCTAAATACTACTGACTGACCGATAGTGAACCAGTACCGTGAGGGAAAGGCGAAAAGAACCCCGGAGAGGGGAGTGAAATAGAACCTGAAACCGTATGCGTACAAGCAGTGGGAGCCTACTTTGTTAGGTGACTGCGTACCTTTTGTATAATGGGTCAGCGACTTATTTTCAGTGGCGAGCTTAACCGAATAGGGGAGGCGTAGCGAAAGCGAGTCTTAATAGGGCGTCTAGTCGCTGGGAATAGACCCGAAACCGGGCGATCTATCCATGGGCAGGTTGAAGGTTGGGTAACACTAACTGGAGGACCGAACCGACTACCGTTGAAAAGTTAGCGGATGACCTGTGGATCGGAGTGAAAGGCTAATCAAGCTCGGAGATAGCTGGTTCTCCTCGAAAGCTATTTAGGTAGCGCCTCGTGTATCACTGCTGGGGGTAGAGCACTGTTTCGGCTAGGGGGTCATCCCGACTTACCAAACCGATGCAAACTCCGAATACCAGCAAGTGTCAGCACGGGAGACACACGGCGGGTGCTAACGTCCGTCGTGAAAAGGGAAACAACCCAGACCGTCAGCTAAGGTCCCAAAATCCTGGTTAAGTGGGAAACGATGTGGGAAGGCTTAGACAGCTAGGAGGTTGGCTTAGAAGCAGCCATCCTTTAAAGAAAGCGTAATAGCTCACTAGTCGAGTCGGCCTGCGCGGAAGATGTAACGGGGCTCAAACCAGGTACCGAAGCTACGGGTTCATCGCAAGATGAGCGGTAGAGGAGCGTTCTGTAAGCCTGTGAAGGTGAGTTGAGAAGCTTGCTGGAGGTATCAGAAGTGCGAATGCTGACATGAGTAACGACAATGCGAGTGAAAAACTCGCACGCCGAAAGACCAAGGGTTCCTGCGCAACGTTAATCGACGCAGGGTGAGTCGGTCCCTAAGGCGAGGCTGAAGAGCGTAGTCGATGGGAAACGGGTTAATATTCCCGTACTTCTAGTTACTGCGATGGGGGGACGGAGAAGGCTAGGCCAGCTTGGCGTTGGTTGTCCAAGTTTAAGGTGGTAGGCAGAGATCTTAGGTAAATCCGGGGTCTTAATGCCGAGAACTGATGACGATCCTTCTTTTAGAAGGAGAAGTGGTTGATGCCATGCTTCCAGGAAAAGCCTCTAAGCTTCAGGTAACTAGGAACCGTACCCCAAACCGACACAGGTGGTTGGGTAGAGAATACCAAGGCGCTTGAGAGAACTCGGGTGAAGGAACTAGGCAAAATGGCACCGTAACTTCGGGAGAAGGTGCGCCGGTGAGGGTGAAGGGTTTACCCCGTAAGCTCATGCCGGTCGAAGATACCAGGCCGCTGCGACTGTTTATTAAAAACACAGCACTCTGCAAACACGAAAGTGGACGTATAGGGTGTGACGCCTGCCCGGTGCCGGAAGGTTAATTGATGGGGTTAGCGCAAGCGAAGCTCTTGATCGAAGCCCCGGTAAACGGCGGCCGTAACTATAACGGTCCTAAGGTAGCGAAATTCCTTGTCGGGTAAGTTCCGACCTGCACGAATGGCGTAACGATGGCGGCGCTGTCTCCACCCGAGACTCAGTGAAATTGAAATCGCTGTGAAGATGCAGTGTATCCGCGGCTAGACGGAAAGACCCCGTGAACCTTTACTATAGCTTTGCACTGGACTTTGAATTTGCTTGTGTAGGATAGGTGGGAGGCTTTGAAGCGTGGACGCCAGTTCGCGTGGAGCCATCCTTGAAATACCACCCTGGCAACTTTGAGGTTCTAACTCTGGTCCGTTATCCGGATCGAGGACAGTGTATGGTGGGTAGTTTGACTGGGGCGGTCTCCTCCTAAAGAGTAACGGAGGAGTACGAAGGTGCGCTCAGACCGGTCGGAAATCGGTCGTAGAGTATAAAGGCAAAAGCGCGCTTGACTGCGAGACAGACACGTCGAGCAGGTACGAAAGTAGGTCTTAGTGATCCGGTGGTTCTGTATGGAAGGGCCATCGCTCAACGGATAAAAGGTACTCCGGGGATAACAGGCTGATACCGCCCAAGAGTTCATATCGACGGCGGTGTTTGGCACCTCGATGTCGGCTCATCACATCCTGGGGCTGAAGCCGGTCCCAAGGGTATGGCTGTTCGCCATTTAAAGTGGTACGCGAGCTGGGTTTAGAACGTCGTGAGACAGTTCGGTCCCTATCTGCCGTGGACGTTTGAGATTTGAGAGGGGCTGCTCCTAGTACGAGAGGACCGGAGTGGACGAACCTCTGGTGTTCCGGTTGTCACGCCAGTGGCATTGCCGGGTAGCTATGTTCGGAAGAGATAACCGCTGAAAGCATCTAAGCGGGAAACTTGCCTCAAGATGAGATCTCACTGGAGCCTTGAGCTCCCTGAAGGGCCGTCGAAGACTACGACGTTGATAGGTGGGGTGTGTAAGCGCTGTGAGGCGTTGAGCTAACCCATACTAATTGCCCGTGAGGCTTGACCATATAACACCCAAACAATTTGATGTTTGCGTGTCAGACGGTTGAAGTCGACAAACAAACCGAAAAGACGCATCGCTCGCAAAGCGAACCTAATACGCAACACCGCAATACTTCACATACCCAATTAGGGGAAGCGACTCAACACCGACTCCCCAACCGAATTGCTTGACGACCATAGAGCGTTGGAACCACCTGATCCCATCCCGAACTCAGAAGTGAAACGACGCATCGCCGATGGTAGTGTGGGGTCTCCCCATGTGAGAGTAGGTCATCGTCAAGCTTCTACACCAAACCCCCGACCCTCGAAAGAAGGTCGGGGGTTTGTCTTTGGGCGAAGAAAAAGCGGCAGGTGTCGAGCGGTGCTTGTGTGCTCATGCCTGCGGCTTGGTGGAACGGCCCTAGTGGTCCTTGCTATCACCCGTTGAGCAGCCTTCGAGCCGCGCCTCGAAGGCGGCCTCGCCATGGCTACTCGATAACCTAAGGCGCCTGTCCGGTGCGCTTGAGCCAGGCTATCTGAATGATTCGCGAATCAAGTCAGCAACCACTGGCAATCAGTGGCCGCCATAGCTGAGAGCGTAATCGGCCCATTTGAACCTCGGCCATAGCGGTTCTGGAATCGCCATGGGCGTTTGCTTCATGGTTTGATAACCGATGCCTCGCCTCAAGACGGCTTCATGCTCGATTGGCGTCGTTTTCTTGCACGGGCCTGCGCGCTAAGGTGTTGATTCAGAGCATTTACGACAGCGGATGGTTTCTAGAGGGCCGGGCGCTGCAGGCCAGTTGTACCTGATAGCCAGCCCAGCCCAGCGGAAAGAATGCCCCGTCTGAGGAAAGCGGGGCTCTTCGGTAACTTCGCTGATCGGGTAGCGATCGTCAATGCAACAGGCAATCACCTCATCGCCGGCGATACGGCGCACGCTCGATTTATCCAAATGCGGTGGCTGTTCCCATCTCGAAGCCTGTCCTTTTAACCTGAAAAATTTAGCGAGCGTCTGCGTTTGCTGGTTGCCTTGGCTGTCGCGCCCGGCTGTGCTTGCTCCAACAAGCTGCCCGCCTTGTCGCTATCGGCCAAACCCGGCAGCACCGGCGGTTTGATCTTGATACCCGAGCCCTTGCCCTGCGCGCCGCCGGCGTTGATCTTCGCCAACGGGCCGCTGACGGCAATTCCGCCCGGGTCGAGCTTGATGAAGCTGCCGCCGGCTTTGAGGGTCAGCTCTGTGCCTGCCTCGATGACCATTTTCTGGCCGGCCTTGAGGTGGATCTCCCGGCCGGCTTTGGTGAGTTGGGCGGTGCCGAGCCTTATGTGCTGGTTCTGGCCGATAGAGAGATGGTCGTCGGGCTTGATTTCGACTTTGCGGTCGCCGGTAATGGTCAGGTGCTCATCGGTCTTGAGTTCGCTGTAGCTGTTGGCCTCGACGGTGTCGTGGCGCTCGTGACCGACACGGATCTTCTGATCGTGCTCGATGTTCGTGTCCCAGTCGCGCTGGGCATGGAGGTAAATCTGCTCGGCGCCCTTGCGGTCTTCGATTCGCAGTTCGTTGTAGCCACCGCCGCCGGGTGAGCTCAGGGTCTTGAAAACGCTGCGGGTCTTGTTTGTCGGTAGACCGTAGGGGACCTGGTGTTCGGCATGGTAGAGGCAGCCGGTCACCAGGGGTTGGTCGGGGTCAGCTTCGAGAAAGGTGACCAGCACTTCCATGCCGACGCGCGGAATGGCGATACCGCCGTAGCCATCCCCGGCCCAGCTGTTGGAGACACGCAGCCAGCAGCTGGTCTTGTCGTCCGCTTGGCCTTCACGATCCCAGAAAAACTGCACTTTGATCCGACCGTACTTATCGCAGTGGATCTCCTCGCCGGCCGGCCCGGTGACGACGGCGGTCTGGGCGCCAAGCACGCGAGGCTTCGTATGGTTCAGGGCGGGCCGGTAGGGAACGTCCCACGGTGTCGCGACAAAGCGGTTGCGATAGCCCTGGACGAAGCGATCAGTCGTTGAATTCAGGTCTATGTCCGATTGATCTGCATGGTCGCGCCCGTGCTGACGTGAGCTATTGGTGATCGACTCCTCCAGCACCTGCGGCTGTTTGCCTTCGTGGAGCACCTCGGTGAGCAGCCAAAGGTCGTTCCATTGCTGGCGAGGATGGTCGGAAATTTCCAGCAGGTGACCGCTGACGAGTGTGGGCTGGTCGCTTCGGCCTTCGGCCAGGCGGTAGTCGGCACGATGGCGTTCAAGGGCGCGTTGGGAAAGATGCTTGCCGTGGGTGCGATCCGTGAAGCGCCCCGGGTAGTCGTAATCTTCCAGGTCAGGTTCTGGTGCGCCCTGCTGTTTGGAGCCCTTGTGGCCGGCTTCCAACACCAGGCGCGGCTGCTCGAAGTCGTAGTCGCGCCGGCTGACGCGGTTGGTACGGGGCTCCAGGCGGACGGCAAAGCGCTTGATCACTGGCTTGTCGGCGACCAGCCCGCTGTCCTGCAGGTACGCGGTGGGTTGGCCGAGCTTGGAAAAGCTCGTCTGGTCGTCGCCGAACACCAGGGTATGGCCCTGCGCGCTGTGCTCGAAGTGATAGTGGATGCCTTCTTCCTCACACAGGCGCTGGATGAAATGCAGGTTGGTTTCGTCGTACTGAGTGCAGTAGTCGCGCTCCGGGTAGACCACCGGGCCGAATTGGAAACGATAGGCATCCGCCTGGATACCCTGACCCTCGAGCACCTGGGCGATGATTTGCGGCACGCTCAGGTGTTGGAAGATGCGCTGATCGGTACGGTGTGCCAAATAGGCCAGTTGCGGAACGATAGTCACATGGTAGCGAGTCAGGCGCTTGCCGGACTCGCCCTGTGCGACGCGATGAATCAGACCGTGAATGCCATTGCCGGCCGGAGAGAGCGTCAGGAATGCAGGCTTGTGCAGCAGGCTTTGCAGATCCAGATCAGGACGTTCGCTGATCAGCTCCAGGTCGAAGCGATAGGGTTGGCTGATGGCTTCGCGCCCCGTAAACGCAAGCACCTGCAGGTCGTGCTCGATGCCTTCGATGGTGAGGCTGAAGTGGGTGTCGTTGGCCGCGTTGAACATGGCGCTTCCTTGTTCTCATGTCATCCATGGGCGCGCCCGAACCAGCGCTGCAGGCGGCTGGGTGCGGGGCGACGGAAAATATCCCGTAGTTGGGTCAAACGGGCGGTGCGCTTATTGGCATCGAACGCCAGCGCTGCGCGCAGTGTGGGCCAGCCATAAGCCAGGTTCGGCGGTCGACGCAGCTCCTTGTCCAGCGCCATCGCTCTTGCCTGCTTGGCACTCAGGCGACGGAACGGGTGGCGTCCACTGGCCATCTCATACAGCAGGCAGCCAAGCGCATACACATCGCTGGCCTTCGAAGGCTCCGCTCCGTCAAGCAGTTCAGGGGCGGCATAGCGCGTGGTCCAGGCCTTGAATCGGTTGCGAGACAGCCGCGGCAGGTTTTTCATCACGCCCTCGAGCGGCTGACCGAGGCCGTAGTCGAACAAGCGCAGCCCATCCTCCGCGAGTATTACGTTGCTGGGTTTGAGGTCGCCGTGAATGACGCCACGGCTATGGGAATAGGCCAACGCCTCTATTAACGGCACCGCGATTTCGCACAACTCGCCCCAGGCGAGGCCATCGGGACGCTCGCTGAGCAATTGGTCGAGCGTTGGGCCCTTGAGCAACTCGAGTGTAATGAAGGCGCGCTGGCTGTCCGCGTCCACGTCGAAGCCATACAGCCGCACGACATGGCGATGACTCAGCCGTGCGGTCAGCGCGAACTCGGTGTAGAGCAGCGCATGGGCGTCGGGGTACTCGGCGAAATCATCGCTCAGGGTTTTCAACGCGATATAGGGTTCCGGATCGCCAAACTGTTCGCGTAGCAGGTCCCGTGCGCGGTAGACGGCGCCCATGCCGCCGACGCCGAGCAGTCGTTCGACCAGGTAACGTCCGCCCAAGACCTTCGGTAGCTCACCGGTACTGGTAGCCGGTGGCGCCGCAGGGCCCGGCGCAGCAGCGGTGGAGGCGAAGGCGAAGTAGGTCAGATCCGAAGCCGGTTCGGCGCACACGGGCTCGTTCATCGGCGTACTACCACTGCGCTGAGATTGTCTCGTGCCGGACCGTCCATGGCCTGGTCGAATAGCCGTTGCAGCGCAAGCGTGGTCGACGGCGAATTGAGTGCTGCACCCAATGCGTCCGGCGACAGGCTCTGGTAGAGCCCGTCGCTGCACAGCAGCAAGGTATCGCCTGGATAGACATCGAACTCGAGGATGTCCAGCACCAGTTGCTCACTGGCGCCGATCGCGCGAGTGAGTGCATGCGCAGCAGGGTGACGCGCGGCCTCCTGCGGGCTGAGGTTCTGTTCGTCGATCAGCTGCTGCAGCAGCGAGTGGTCACGCGAGAGCTGGTAAAGCCGTCCGCGGCGCCAGAGGTAGCAGCGGCTGTCGCCAGCCCAGACACAGGCGGCGCGGTTGGTCTCCATCAGCAGCGCGACCACGGTACTGCCGGTCACCGGGTCGGGGCGGTCGGCGGTGATTGTCAGCTCCTGGCCGAGTCTGCGATTGAGGTCGTGCAGGCAGCGGCGCAAGTTGGCCAGGCGTTCGACCAGGTTACCTTCCGGCAGCTCGGCCAGTTTGTCGACGATCAAGCGGCTGGCCAGCGCGCCGTTATGGTGGCCACCCATCCCATCGGCGACCACCCACAGGCCTTGCTCGGGAAGGTCGAGAAAGGCGTCTTCATTGCGTGCGCGAACCTTGCCGGTGTCGGTTCGCGCGGCGCTACGCCAGTCATGGGCCAGGCTTGCGGTGCGCATCATCACAGGGTCGCCGGCAGCTTGAAGTCGCGCAGCAAGGCGATGTCGAACGGGTTCGGCGAGCGCTGACTGTGCAGCAGATAGTTGGCGTGACGGCCGCCCAGATTGGCCTTGAGCATCAGCACGTCACGGCCGCTGTGGTAGTCGACCTGCATCAGATCCAGCAGGCGGAACAGAGACCAAGGGCCGCTGTTCTTCTCGATCCCGACACGATGCCCGCCGAGCTCTTCGACTACCAGGCTGGTGCGGCCGTCCTCGGCATCGGCCGGCCAGCTGAAGGCGGTCTGCACGATCGGGCCGTGGCGGTACTCCATCTGCTGATTGCCGAAGCGGAAGTCGGCGCGACCCAGGCTCGAATCCAGCGAGTAAGGCTCGAGCTTGAAGCGAATCTGCGGCTCATTCGGGTTGTCAGCGAAGAAACTGCGGCGGATGGTTTGAGCGTTGCCCATCTGCGAGAGGAACTCGCGTGACAGGGGCAAGCCGCGACCATCGACTCGACGGAGCTGATATTGGCCAGCGCTGCCACTGACGAACGCTTTCAGATAGCGGTCGAAGAACCCGTCCGCAACGCCTTGCGCCTTGAAGAACTCGCGGAAGTCGGCGATCGCGACGTCACTCTCGCTGTGGGCGCTGAATGGATAGCGCTGGCGCAGCGACCCTTTGTAGAACGCGTACAGCTCGCTCTGGTAGCGTTGGTTGAGGTAGTGGTAGGCGTCGTTTAGAACCAGCGTCCAGCTGTCTTCGGCGAGCAGGCCGAGCCAGTTGCCGATCGGTTGTGGCAGACGGGCTGCGCTGGCGCGCAACTGGTTGATGGCGTCACGTTGACCGCCCATGCGTGCCTTGGCGAGTTCGAACGCAGCCTGATCGGGCGCACTGGCGTGGGCCAGGGCAGCCAATTGCAGTTGAAGGGCATCGAGCGCCTGCAGCGTCGGGACCAGCTCGGCACTGGCGCCTGCATTTTCGTCGAGCAGGCGGTGCAGCGGTTCGAAGCGGCGCTCGAGCGTCTTGCGCGCCGTGTCAGGCAGGTTCTTGGCCAGTGCGGCCTGAGCCTGCTCGGCGGCGGCCGATGCCAACTTGGCGGCTTTGCCTAGTTTGCCGTTGGCGTCGGCGGTTTCTGCAGCATCACCTGCGGTGTCAGCCGCGCCGACAAAGCGGGTGTTGTCGCGTATCTCGACCAGTAATTGCAGCAACGGCGAGTTGGCTGCGCTCAACCCGCTGAGCAATGCCGAGCCCTGACCGGTACCGGCGATCGGCTCCAGCGCCAGTTGCGCGACTGCTTCGCTCCAGTAGTTGGCGTAGTCGCGAAAATAGAGCTGCTCCATCTCGACCATCAGGCGTCCTAGATCCTTCAGGCTTAGGCTGTCGCCTTCGCCGAGCACCCAGTTGTCGCGCAGGATCTCGCGCACCAAGTCGCTGCCCTGTGCGACGTAGAACTTCTGATAACCGTTTTGCGTATAGAACCCGGGGATGGCGTAGTCGCTGCCGCTGAACAGCGCACCCTGAGGTCCGAGACGTTGGCTGAAGCGATAGTCGGGTAGGGTGCGAGCCTGGTCGCGCAGCATGCGGTAGACGACGTTGGCCAGTGATTCGCTGCGCAGCACCTGACGTGCCTCGGCGACGAGCTGGTCGTTGAGCGCATAGGGCGCGAAGCTGCCATTGAGCATCCGCTCGAAATGGGTGTTGAGCCCGTTCTGTGCGACCGCATTGCCGGCGTAGCGCAGCGACCAATCGGCGGAGATCCAATCCTCGAGAAAGCCGTCGTCGCGACGTTCTTCCAGGTTGAGCATCAGATACGCGCGCAGGCTGCCGAGCAGGCGTTCACGGTCGGTGAGATTGGCGCGGATCTGGGCTTCGAGCTGACGCGCAACACGTGGCAGCAGCAGCGTTTCCAGTTCGTGCCGATAGGCTTGATGCAAGGTTGGATCGACTGCCTCGCCCTGGTAAAGCCCGCCGCGTTGCAGGTTAGTCACCTCGGATTTGTTCGGAAATACCTGTGTGGCCGCGTAGCTGGTATCCAATGCCTTGAGTATGCGAAGTGCATCGTCCTGGGCAGAGATGCTCTGGTGTTCTTGACCCAGCTGATCGGCGAGGCTGCGCAGTTGCTCGAGCCGCTCGTGGTTGTTGGAGAAACCGTTGGCCCAGAGCGCGCCGAACAGTGCCAGGCAGGCGAAGCTTGCGGCATACAGCGCGCGCTGGCCCCAGTCGATGCGGCGGACTTCTTTCTGGTCGAGACTGGCAAGGTCGGCCTCCGGGAAGATCACACGGCTGAGCAGGTGATTGATGAAGCGCGCCCGACCGCTGCGGAAGGTCGGCAACGTGCTGCTGGACAGTCCGAGGTTGCGGCCGATGCCACTGGTAATCGGGTCGAGTCCATCTTGCAGCTGCGGTGCGCTGGTCAAATAGAAGCCGCGCAGTTGGCTGGCACGCTGGTAGCGGTTGCCAGAGAACGCCAGCTCAATGAAAAGGCACAGACGCTCGCCAATCTGGCCGAGCTGGTGCGGGAAATCGAGGATCCGGCCGCGACGTTGGGTGTCGCGCTCCTGGTGCATGCGCAGCACGACCTGGCTGTTGAGCCGGCGCAGCAATTCCTCGAATTCGCTGCGCACCACGTTGACGTCGGTGCCGTCCTGTTCCTTGCGGAAGCTGGCACCCAGCACCTGATCGCTTTCTTCGCGTGATAGCTGGTCGAAGAACTCCTCGAAGCCAAGCACCTTGTCCGCTTTGCTCAGCACCAGATAGACCGGCACGTCGGCGCCCAGACGCTGGTGGATTTCCTGTAGGCGCTGGCGGCTTTGACGTGCCAGAGTTTCGAGCTCCAGTTCGCTCGATTGCAGCAGCTGCTCGACAGGAATATTGACCAGCACGCCATTGAGTGGGCGCGCACGGCGACGACGCAACAAACCGAGCAGCGTTTCCCAGGCCTTGCCGTCGACGGCAGCGTCGGGTTGAGTCAGGTAGCGGCCGGCGGTATCGATCAGCACCGCATGGTCGGCGAAGTACCAGTCAGCGTAGCGAGTGCCTGAGACATCCTTGGTCAGACGCTGGTTTTCGCCGCGGTTGAGCGGAAAATCCAAACCGGAAAAGTCCAGCAAGGAGGTTTTGCCGCTGCCCTGAGGGCCGAGCAGGAGATACCAGGGCAGGTCATTGCGCCATTTCTCGCTGCGCCCGCGGTAGAGGCTCGAACTCTTGAGGGTGCGCATGGCGTCGCGATAGCGCTGGCGCAGGATGCCTTGTTCCTCACTGACTAAGCCTTCGCGACGCAGGCGCTCCTGCACCTCGTCATCGCTGGCCTCGGCCTGCTTGCGGCGGGTGCTACGCCAGCTGGCGAACACAATGAACAACCCCCAGGCCAGGCACAGCCCGGCGATGGTCAACAGGCGACTGGTGGACGACTCCCAGAACTTGTAGTCGTTTACCGCCAGCAGTGGTCCAGCGAACCACACCAGCAGGGCCAGCACCAACAAGACACACAGGCTCCATACCCAGGTCTTGCGAAAAAACGCGGCAAGCTTGCCGAAAAAAACCTTCATGGCATTACGTCCTTGTTACGGCTTGGGCTCGACCTGAATGGTCGGATCGACGGGTTGGTACGGCTGCAGCACGGTGTCGCGCTGCTCGCCCAGTACCCAGGCGAAACCTGCGTACAGCATCCCGAGGCAGATCAGCGTGAACAGCGCGACCATCCACCAGGGCACGATGCGCACCAGGCGGCGACGCGTGTCGCGCAGGCCCTGCCAGTGCGGCGAGACTTCGCGTGGTACGTCCCCGCGCAATTGGCGGATTTGCCGGTAGAGACTGTCGCGCACCGCTTCGAGCTCGAGCATGCCGCGTGGCATCACTCGATATTTGCCTTCGAAACCCAGCGATAAGCACAGGTACATCAGTTCCAGCATCGGCAGATGCTTGACCGGGTTGCGCGAGAGGCGCTCGAGCAGCTGGAAGAACTTCTCACCGCCGAAGGTCTCGTTGTGGAAGCTCGACAGCAGGCTCATCTGCGACCATTCGCTCTCGTTGCCCCAGGGCGTGGTGACCACCGCTTCGTCGATCGCGGTACACAGCACATAGCGGGCGGCCATGACCTGACTGCTTTCCGCGCCATCGTGCAGCGCGCGGTGCTCGAACAGCTTGAGTTCAGCGGACAAGCGCTGGTTGAGCGCATGCAGGTCTTCGCCTTCGTAGCTGTGCTTGAGCCGCACCACTTCCGAGAGCAGCGAGGAAGCGGCCGCGACCAGCGGGTTGAGGCTGATGTTGAAGGTTTCCGCCGGGCGCAGGCGCGCGGCGTAGATCATCCGCTCCTCGAGCTGCTCGAATTTGGGCGGTGCGCTGAAGTCGGTCAGCGGGCTCTGTGCCGGGGCGTCACCGTGGCGATTGAGGATGACGGTCTTGTCGTCCTGTGCGTAGTCCATTTCTCTGATCATGTCGGTCAGTTCCTGATCGCCCAGAATTTCAGCTCAAGCCCGGTGAATTCGCCGGACACATGGAAGGCGAAGCCGCCGGAGCGCTCCAGTTGCGCCAACTCCTCGGAGTTGAGCTCCAACGCGAAGTAGGTCTTGCCGGAATGGAACGGGATCTGCCGCGGCGCGACGGGCAGCGGTTTGACCTTGATTCCCGGCAGGTGCAGGTTGACCAGCTGGCGGATGCGCTCCACCGGACCGACCTTGAGGTGAGCCGGCAGACGCGTGCGCAGCTCTTCGGAGTCGCATTGGGCGCTGGCAGCAAGCACGAACGAGGCGCTGCCGAGCAGCTTGTGGTCGTGCAGCGGCGAGACCTGGATGCCGTACTGACGCTGCTGCAGTAGCAGTTCGATGGCGTGCTGTTCGAGCACCATCGACAGCACCTGGCGGATCGCATCCATCAGTTTGCGGAACGACAGCCCCTGATCGTTATGCAGGTAGCGGCCATCCAGGCGCGGGCGTTTGGTCTCGCTGGAGAACGTCGCCAGCTCACCCAGCAACCCCAGCAGTTCTCTATAGATATGTTCGGGGTGTATCCGGTCGATGCCCATGTAATGGCGTAGCACGGGCTCGTAGCGGTTGATCAGCTGCAGCATCATGAAATCGCCGACTTCCGCGCCGCCCACCTTGCCGGTTGCACGAATTCGCTCGGCGAGGATGTCGCCGCGATGGCCGAGCATGCTGATCACTTCCTTGAGGCAGGACAGCAGGTAGCTGGACGCCTGGAAGTCGATGAAGGTCGGAATGTATTCTGGGTCGAGGCTGATGACCCCGTCCGGGGTGGTGTCGAGGATGTCGCAAAGCTTGAGCTTTACGTAAGCCTGATCGCTCTGTTGCTCACCCAGCAGCAGGCGAAAGTCCGGTCGGCCGGTGCTGACCTGGCTACTGCTGCTATCACCGGCGTTGGAGTCGGCGACTTCCTCATCGAACGCGGTGTAGCGCGCCAGCACGTCCTTCTGCTCCGGCCGACGGCTTTCGATGTGGTTGCCAGTCACCAGCGGTAGTGCCAAGTAGACAGGTGTATTGCCGGTATTGGGCGGCACGTCCAGGGCCAATGGTTCACGCTCGGCGCCAATCTCGAACAGGCTGCCATCCGGAAGCAGGCCACTGGCCTGGCTGAGCACCAGCTTGCCCATGTTGAGAAACTGGCGGTCAATCTCCAGCTCGAAAAAGCCCCAGGCGTAATGGCCCAACTTCTGGGTTCGCAGCTTGAGCTGCGCGTCGTAATAACGGTCGCTTTGCTGGAAGTGCTGCGGACGCAGCAGCATGCCCTCCTGCCAGATCACCTTGTTCATGCTCATCGATCAGTTCCCCTTCGTGAGCGGATCGACGGTTTGAATGCCGCGCTCGTCGAGACGCAGCTCGATACGGTTCTGCGCCTTGTGCTCAAGGGGGATGACGAAACGCCAGCTCGATTCGGGCAGGTCACGGTAGGCGGCCAGCACACCGACGTAGCGGCTGCCTTCCTGGACGAAGAGCTTGAGGTCGCGCTGCTCGCCCGGGCGCAGTTCCAGCTCTTCCTGGATCACCAGGTCCGGGGACAGGGCTTCCTTGGGTCGCTGGTAGAGCGAGAAGAAATCGGCGTTCTCGAAGGCCACCGGATGCTTGAGTTCCAACAGGCGAATCACGATGGGCGAGGGCCGGTCGTTGAGGTCGGGATTGAGCCGGTCGCTTCCTTGTAGCGACAGGTCCAGCTTGGTCAGGTCGGAATTTGGCGATAGCGCCGAGCAACCGCCGAGCACAGCCAGCGCTGCGATCAGCGCGGCGGGGAGAAAGCGAGACATGGACATCATCCTTGAAGGTCGGTGTTGAGCGTGGCGATCAGGCGTACCTGTTCCTCGTACGTCTGGGCGAAATCGCGGGCGAACAGCCGTTCGCTCCAATCGTCGTCACGTTGCATGGCCAGATGCAGGCGCTTATAGGCGCGCCAGCGGGTCCCTGCGGTGGCAATCAGCGGTTTGTTGTCACGCTCGAAGCGCAATGCCAACTGGTCTGGGGAGAATTGCTCGAGCATGCTCTTGATGGCCGCGCGGCTCGCGGCCAACATGGCCACCTGGTGTGCCTGCAGGTCGCGATAGGCGCGCCCCACGGCCTGTTCGGCCGGCAGCTGACCCGCTTTGCCGCCGCGTAACAGCAGATTCAGCGCTTCGCCACTGTCGATACTGTGTTTGAGCGGGTTGTTTCCGGCGCTCTGCACGGTAGTAAGCGACAGGCGCATCTCGTTTTTCAGCTCCCCACGGGTGCGCAGCGCCTGTTGCAACCCGCCGACGCTTTGCTTGAGCAGGCCGGCAGCCTTGAGCGCCAGCGCCTGGCGAGGCTCCTCGTCCAGGTCGTCCAGATTCACGCCTAGCGCCTCACCGAAGCGAGTCCAGAAACCCTGCGGTAGGCACTCTGGCTCTGGCGGAGTCTTGGCTCGAGCAACTGGCTTGGGCATCACCAGCTCAGGAACCTGCAAGTTCTCTTCGTCGATTTGGGCGTAGTCGCGCTGCTGGGTATGCGCGCGAGGCGGGGCGAGCACGGCAGTGAGATCGTCGACTTCGGCATAGACCCGCTCCTGCTGGTCCATTGCATTCAGCGGATCGAGATCGAGAAAGGCGTCGTCGGGAATGATGCTGCCGGCTGGCTGCGGGCGGCCGATATCGCCTTCGAAAGAGGCCGGGTCCCGAATCAACCGCGCCCTGATTTCGAAGTCGCCCAGGCAATAGACACTGCCGTGCTCGATGCGCTGCGCTTGGCCCTTGTCCAGGCTGGCGCCAGTATCCTTGAGCTGGATGCCATTGCTGCTGGTGTCGGTGAGGAAAAAGGCGCCGTCCCGGTAGCTCACTTCTGCGTGGCGGCTGGACAAGACACGCTTGCGGTCCGGGATTACCCAGTCACAGTCCTCGGCACGGCCGATGATCCCGCCGGCCTGCTTGAAGGTCTTGCTGCTGATGAGGCCGGGCGCAAATTGCTGCGCACTGACCATATCGAAAACCAGTTCCATGGTTCCTTTCTCCTGGTGGGTCAGTTGCTGCGGGCAGGCGCCTGCGGATCGCCCAGCGGGCGATATTCGTCATCATTGAATTTGTAGTTGCCGGAGCAACCGACGAGGGCGAGGGATACGGCGAATAAAACGAGGGCGCAATAGCGGGCTAGCACGCGATTTCCTCCTTGAAAGCGTGTGGGCAGACGGCCCCACTTGCCGAAAACGGCGAAGCGAGACTCAGGCTGAGTATTGAAGTTCACTCGCTTGTCTGCGTGGGTGAACGGGGTCACGAAACGGGGCGGGGCCGGCACTGAAACGAGAGCTAGGGCTATAAATGTGCTCGCCGGGCCTAGGTCACGGCATGGCCATATAGGCAAGCGCAAGGAGACGTCAGACTAGATGGGCTAGAGCGAGACGGAACAGTCCTGCCGGCAGCAGGACGATGAGCCGCCAAGGACTGATACGCCCGATGCATGCCCACCAGCGCTTCCCTATGCACATACAAGCATTCCGGAGCAGGAACGCGCGGTGGCCAAAAAGAAACCCCGCCAGCAGGCGGGGTTCTTCATCGGGAAGGCCACCGGGAGCGGCCTGCTGGCGTGACGTCAGCTTAGGGCAGGGTGAACAGCACCTTGACCGAATCGTTGACCGCGGCGCTGTCGACATAGCCAATGGCGTCGGCCTCGGCCGCAACCTTGGCGACCACTGCCGCGTCGTCGGCGACGCTGGACATCGGCTGGCCTTTGCCGGTGAACACCAGGCCGGACCAGTAGGACTTCAGCTGCGACTCGTTCTTGCTGGTGACCGCGGAATAGAAACTGTCCTTGGCCGACGTCCAGTCCTTCAGGTCCACGCCCTTCATGGACTTGTCCTTGCCCAGGAAGATATTGGCGACATCGGACTGCGATGGCGTCTTGGCTGCGCCGGGATTGACGATCACGGCGACCTCGGCCTGGGCCATGGCAGCCATGCCGAGCAGTGCCGCGCTGCCGAGAATGCGAAGGGATACTTTCATCAGGACGCTCCTCAGAATACGAAATCGACGCCGACGGAAACGATGTCGCCGTCGTAGTTGCGAGCCGGGGCGCCACGGGTACCGGCGCTGAGGTCGTACACAGCGTTGTCGAATACTTCCTGAGCGTTGCGTGTGAAGACGCCGTCATAGCCATTCTTGGTGTCGACGCGCTTGTACTCGCCTTTGACCACGACGGTCGGGGCGGCCTGGTAGTTCAGGCCCAGGGTCCAGGAGCTCTGGCGACCGCCGTTGTCGTCCAGCTGCGCGTAAGTGACGTGTGGCAGGAAGTCGCCGAAGCGGCGGCCGCCCATCAGGTAGAACGAATCGATCGACTCCATGTCGTCGTTCTCGATCATGCGCGAGGTCCACTCGTTGCTGCTGATCCAGGTGCCGTTGTCGTACTGGTAGCCGATCGAGGTGAACTTGCCTTTCTCTTTATCGAGTCTCAGCAGACTGAGGGGCATCATCATGCCGCCGCCGACATTCACCGTGCCGCTGATATCGGTCTTGATATCGGCCTCGACATAGCCGATGCGCAGCGTGCCGAAATCGTTGGTCGCCAGGCTCACGCTGGCGCCGAACAGGTTGCCGTAGTCGATATCGAACTGCTCGTCGTAAGCGTAGTAGTCACGGTCCTTAGCTTGACCACCCGCGACCTGGAAGGTCACCGAGCCGTAGGACAGCGGCAGGGTGTAGACCGCGTCGACACCCTCGTAGCTGGTCACCTGGACCTGGCTGTAGACCTCGTCGGGCAGGCGCAGCCAAGGGTAGCTGTAGCCGACGTCGAGGCTCTCGGAGTACATGTAGACCGGGCTGCGCAGACGACCGGCGCGCAGCATCAGCTGGTCGTTGGTCTGCCAGGAAAGGTAGGCCCACTCCAGGTTGGCCTTCCACTCATCCTGCTGCGCCTTGGCGGTGGCCTGTACGGTCACGCCGACGGTGTCGGTCACGCCATAGCTCATCTGCGCGCCGAACTTGGACAGCTGGTCGCCGCGCCAGGAATCGTTGGTCTGGCCTTGTACTCCATAACTGCGGCCTTCGTCCTCGCCACCCAGGTGGGTCACGCCGACAGTGCCGAAGCCGTTGAAGCGGTGCTCACCCTGCTCCAAGGCGAAGGCTTGAGTGGTTGCCAGGCAAACGGCTGCCAGGCCGATAACACGTACTGCGGTCATCAGGTTGCTCCTAAAGCAATTTAAACGCGGAATTGGGCCGTGGCCGCACGCAGGTGATCGCCCGTGCTGACCAGTTGCTCGCCCAGCCGGGCGGTGGCTTCGGCGCCGTTTGCGGTTGCTTGTGCGTCCTGCTGCAACACTTGGGTTTCTTGTTGGATGGAACTCGACAGGCCGATCTGCTCCTGGGTGAACTGGGCGATGCCGGCGTTGAGTTCGTCGATCTGGTTGACGGTGAGGGCGATGGTTTCGAGCAGTTGGGTCGCCTCGACCGAGCGTTCGATGCTCGAGCGCGACTTCTCGCCATTGCTGGTCATCACGTTGAGCACGGTATTGGCGCTGCTTTGCAGGCGCTGGATGATCTGCTGGATCTCGGCAGTCGATGCGGCTGTCTTTTGCGCCAGGTTGCGCACCTCGTCGGCGACCACGGCAAAGCCGCGGCCTTGCTCGCCGGCACGGGCGGCTTCGATGGCGGCGTTGAGCGCCAGCAGGTTGGTCTGCTCGGCGATGCTGCGGATCACCGTCAGCACCGAGCCGACTTCCTGGGTCTCTTCCTCCAACTGCTCCATCGCTTGCACGGCGCTCATCACGCTGGTGCCAAGATCGCTGATGCCGCTGGCGAGACTGCCGATGTGGTCGCGAGCGGTGGCGGCCTGGCGGGCGGCCGAGTTGGCTTCTTCGGAAGCCTGCTGCGAGCGCTGTGCGACCTCCTGGATGCTGCCGGTCATGGTGAGGATGTCGCGAGTGATCGAGTCGGTATGGTGCTGCTGCGACTTGGCGTTCTCTTCCGAGCCTTGGGTCAGCTTGTACAGTTCTTTGGAAACCTGTCCGAGCGGGCTGGCCGCCTCGATGATCTGGCGAATGGTGCGCTGCAATTTGTCGAGAAAACCATTGAACAGCTCGATCATGGCGCCGATTTCGTCGTTCGATTCGACATTCACGCGCCGGGTCAGGTCGCCGTCGCCGCGAGCGATGGCTTGCAGCGAGGCGATGACGCCGCGCACGTTGGCCATCACGCTGCGGATCACCAGCCAGGCTCCGGCACTGACCACCACGATCAACACCAGGCTCAGGATGATGCCGAGGCGGGTTGTCCGCTCGTTGGCCTCGCGGGCTTCAGCCAGGGTCTGCTGGAAGTCCTGATAGGCGCCGGTACGGAAGTCGGCCGCAAGTTTCTGCGCCTGGCTCAGGTCGCTGGCCATGCGGTCGAGATTCGGGCGCAGATCGTCGAAGGAGGCACTGCCGTCGATCAGTTTCGCCGAGGCGCTCAGGGCGTTCTCGGCGTAGGTTTTCACCGCACTGCGCCAACTGTCGAGCGCCTGCCGACGTTGTGGCTGGCTGCTCAGCAGCGCTCCCAATGCCCGCTGCTCGGTATCTATCTTGCCCAGCGCATCGCGGGCCTCGTCGAGAATGCCCGGTTCCCCCGCTGCCACCGCATTGTTCAGCAAGCCCGGAATGCGCGAGAACTGAAAGATCACTGCATCGGCTTTTTCCAGCGTCGGGTAGCTCTGGGTTTCCAGCATCACCAGTCGCGAGTCGGTCGCCGACAGCTGCAACGAGGTGTAGCCGACGTAGAGGATCAACCCGAGCAGCGCGACGGCAGGCACCAGCGACAACTTCGCGGTCAGCGAGAAATTCTTGAACATGCATCTACTCCACGGCGGGCGGCGGATACTACGAGATGTGAGCCGATAGCCAAATGCCATCTATCGGGTAAATTGTGACTGGATTTGCCGAAGCGGTCACGTTATCGGTTGTCGCACGCCGAACTTGAGCGCCGCTGAGCGGAAATCAGGCCCAAAAAAAAGCCGCCCCGAGGGGCGGCTCTGGTGCTGCTGCGGCGTGGCTTACAGGCCGTTTTTGGCCTTGAACTCGCGGCGACGACGATGCAGGACCGGCTCGGTGTAGCCGTTGGGCTGCTTGGTGCCTTCGAGCACCAGCTCCAGTGCGGCCTGGAACGCGACATTGTTGTCGAAGTCCGGTGCCAGCGGGCGGTAGGTCGGGTCACCAGCATTCTGGCGATCCACCACCGGCGCCATGCGCTTGAGGCTCTCGACCACCTGCTCCTCGGTTACCACGCCGTGACGCAGCCAGTTGGCCATGTGCTGGCTGGAGATGCGCAGGGTAGCGCGGTCTTCCATCAGCGCGACGTCGTTGATGTCCGGTACCTTCGAGCAACCGACGCCGGCGTCGATCCAGCGGACCACGTAGCCGAGGATGCCCTGGGCGTTGTTGTCCAGCTCGTTGCGCTTCTCTTCCTCGCTCCAGTTGGTATTTGGCGCCAACGGGATGGTGAGGATGTCATCGACCGAGGCCTTCTCGCGCTTGGCCAGCTCGGCCTGACGGGCGAACACGTCGACCTTGTGGTAGTGCATCGCGTGCAGGGTCGCAGCGGTCGGCGACGGTACCCAGGCAGTGTTGGCACCGGCCATGGGGTGGCCGATCTTCTGTTCGAGCATGCTCGCCATCAGGTCGGGCATGGCCCACATGCCTTTGCCGATCTGCGCCTTGCCCTGCAGGCCACAGGCGAGGCCTACGTCGACGTTGTTGTTCTCGTAGGCGCCGATCCATTTTTCTGCCTTCATCGCGGCCTTGCGAACGACCGGGCCGGCTTCCATGGAGGTATGGATCTCGTCACCGGTGCGGTCGAGGAAGCCGGTGTTGATGAACACCACGCGCTCGCGCGCTTCCTTGATGCAGGCCTTGAGGTTGATGGTGGTGCGGCGTTCCTCGTCCATGATGCCGACCTTCAGCGTGTTGCGCGGCAGACCGAGGACGTCTTCGACGCGGCCGAACAGCTCGGTGGCGAAGGCCACTTCTTCCGGACCGTGCATCTTCGGCTTGACGATGTACATCGAGCCGGTACGGCTGTTGGCACGGGTGGTGTTGCCTTTGAGGTTGTGCACGGCGATCAGGCTGGTGAACAGGCCGTCCATGATGCCTTCGGGCACTTCGTTGCCGTCCTTGTCGAGGATGGCGTCGTTGGTCATCAGGTGGCCGACGTTGCGGATGAACAGCAGCGAACGGCCGTGCAGCGTCAGCTCGCCATTGCCGTCGGCCTGGGTGTAGACGCGGTCCGGGTTCATGGCGCGGGTGATGCGCTTGCCGCCCTTTTCCAGTTCCTCGACCAGATCGCCCTTCATCAGGCCGAGCCAGTTGCGGTACACGACGGTCTTGTCATCGGCGTCGACGGCCGCGATGGAGTCTTCGCAGTCCATGATGGTGGTCAGTGCCGACTCCATCAGCACGTCTTTGACGCCGGCTGCGTCGGTCTGACCGATGGGGCTGGTCGGATCGATCTGGATCTCGAAATGAATGCCGTTGTGCTTGAGCAGCACGGCGATCGGCGCATCGGCGGCGCCCTGGAAGCCGCGAAGCTGGGCGGGGTCCTGTAGGCCGGTCGTGCTGCCGTCTTTCAGCGAGACGACCAGCTTGCCGCCGTCGATGCGGTAGCCGGTGGAATCGGCGTGGGAACCGGATTCCAGCGGCGCGGCTTGATCGAGGAAGGCACGTGCATAGGCGATGACCTTGTTGCCACGCACTTCGTTGTAGCCCGGGCCCTTGCTGGCGCCACCTTCTTCGGAAATCACGTCGGTGCCGTAGAGCGCGTCGTACAACGAGCCCCAGCGGGCGTTGGCCGCGTTCAGGGCGAAGCGTGCATTCATGATCGGCACGACCAGCTGCGGGCCGGCCATGCGGGCGATTTCTTCGTCGACGTTTTGTGTAGTGGCCTGGAAGTCTTCGGCTTCTGGCAACAGGTAACCGATATCCTGCAGGAAGGCTTTGTAGGCCACCGGATCGTGAGCCTGACCGGCGCGGGCCTGGTGCCAGGCATCGATCTGCGCCTGCAGGTCGTCACGCTTGGCCAGCAGCGCGCGGTTCTTCGGCGCCAGGTCGTGGATGACGCTGGATGCGCCGGTCCAGAAGGCATCGGCGTCAATACCGGTACCAGGAATCGCTTCGTTGTTCACGAAGTCGTACAGGACTTTGGCGACCTGCAGGCCACCGACTTCAACGCGCTCAGTCATTACTCGCCTCACTTGGTTCTTCTTCAAATCCGTCGGACAGTTCTTCTTGTAGTCCGGGTCGGCGGATACTACATGAAGCCGTTTGGAAAATCAGTCCGCCAAAGGGACCGTTGGAGACGCATTGCCGGATCACGAGCCGGTGCTCGATGCGCATGAAAAAACTGGCCCTGCGCGGCGATGACGGTAGATTGTTCTATACCTAGGGGGCAGGACGCCAAGCGCAGTCCATGCCCACCGTTAAGCGCGCCGCCGCCGTCCATAGCCAGAGGAGTCATCGATGGATCATCTCGTCCTAACCGTCATCGCCGAGGATCAGCCAGGGCTGGTCGAGCGCGTGGCCAAGTGCATCGCCGAGCATGGCGGCAACTGGCTGGACAGCCGTATGTCGCGCATGGCCGGACAATTTGCCGGGATACTGCGGGTGGCGGTGCCAGCCGACGCGCATGCCGACCTGGCCGATGCGCTACAACGACTGGAGCAGCAGGGTATCCGGGTGGTATTCGCCCGCAGCGGCGAGGTGCCCGAGCGCCCCTGGCGAATGATCCAGTTGCAGCTGGTCGGCAATGACCGCGCCGGGATCGTGCGCGACATCACCCGCCTACTGGCCGGGCACGGCATTAACGTTGAAAGCCTGAACACCGACGTCCTGCCCGCGCCGATGACCAACGAGCTGCTGTTCCATGCCGACGCACGCCTGGCGGTACCAGCCGAGCTGTCGCTGGACGACCTGCAGCAGCACCTGGAAACCCTGGCCGACGAATTGATGGTCGAACTCAAGCTGCAGCCGACCGAGTGAATCACCCTCAGGCCACCGGGCCCTTGCGCATCAGCCGCCAGGCGTCATAGCTGTACACCGCCAGGCCCGCCCAGATCCAGATGAAGGCGAGCTGGCGGTCAGCGGGGAACGGCTCGTTGAATACCCAGACGGCCAGCACCAGCAGCAACGTTGGGGTGATGTACTGCAGAAAGCCCAGGGTCGAATAGGGCAGGTGGCGCGCGGCGGCGTTGAAGCACAGCAGCGGCAACAGCGTCACCGGCCCGGCCGCGACCAGCCAGAGCGCTTGCGGATCGGTCCAGAACGCCCATTCGGTGCTCGGGCCGCTGCCGAAGAACAGCAACCAGCCCAGGGCGATAGGCAGTAGCAGCCAGGTTTCCACGACCAGACCCGGCAACGCTGCCACCGGGGCCTGTTTGCGCAACAGGCCGTAGCTGCCGAAGCTCAGCGCCAGCGTAATGGAGACCCAGGGGAAATCACCAAGCGTGATCAGCTGCAGCGCCACCCCGACGGCCGCCATCGCCACCGCCAGCCACTGCAACGGACGCATACGTTCGCGTAGCACTATCAGGCCGAGCAGCACGTTGACCAGCGGGTTGATGTAGTAGCCCAGGCTCGCTTCGAGCATGTGGTCGTGGTTCACCGCCCAGACGTAGATCAGCCAGTTGCACGCGATCAGCACGCTGGAAATCATCAGCACGCCGATCCGCCGGGGATGCGCAAGCAGTTCCTGCCACCAGCCCGGATGACGCCACAACATGAGCACCAGCGTGCCGAACAGCGCCGACCAGATGGCGCGCTGGGTGACGATTTCCAGCGCCGCGTACTGCTCGATGGACTTGAAGTAGAGCGGGAACATGCCCCAGATGCAGAAGGTCGTCAGACCCAACAGATACCCTTTACGCAGATCGGCAGTGGCCATGAATGTCCCGGAACGCAGCAGCACGGAGCCGGCCATTTTGCGCCAGTGCGATGGGGTTTGTCTGCCGTCGTGACTGCCCTGCGTGGCCATTAAGCGCCTCGCCAACAGGCGGCGTTGAACGCCTCCGGCGGCAGTCCGTCTGAAGATGACGAGCCAGGGGGCGCCGCGGCCCCCTGCAGCCATGCGAGGTATGCGATGAAATTGCAGAACAAGGTCGCGCTGGTCACCGGCAGCTCCCAGGGCATCGGCCGTGGCATCGCCGTCCGCCTGGCCGAGGAGGGCGCCGATCTGGTGATCAATGGCCGGCATGATGACGACGAGTCCCGGGAGACTCTCGAACAGGTTCGCGCACTCGGTCGCCGTGCCTGTTTCATTGCCGCCGATGTCGGGGTGGTCGCCGAATGCCAGCGGTTGGTTACCCAGGCGATCGAGCAACTGGGGCGTCTCGATATTCTGGTGAACAACGCTGGCGTGCAGCGGCACAGCCCGTTTCTCGGCGCCGGCGAAGGCGATTACGACCTGGTGCTCAACGTCAATCTGCGCGGGCCGTTCTTTCTTGCCCAGGCGTTCGCGCGTCACCTGCGGGACACGGGACGGGGCGGGCGGATCATCAACAACAGCTCGGTGCATGAAGAGCTGCCGTTCCCCAACTTCACCAGCTACTGCGCCAGCAAGGGCGGGCTGAAGATGCTCATGCGCAACCTGGCGGTCGAGCTGGCGCCGCTGGGCATCACGGTCAACAATGTCGCGCCGGGCGCGATCGAGACGCCGATCAACCGGGCCCTGATGAACCAGCCGGAAAAGCTGTCCGGCCTGCTGGGCAACATTCCCGCCGGTCGCCTCGGCCAGCCGCGCGACGTGGCCGGTGCCGTGGCCTTTCTCGCCTCGGACGAGGCCGACTACATCACCGGTACTACACTGGTGATAGATGGCGGACTGCTACGGAATTACAGCGAGCAATGACCGATACCGATCCGAGCCCCTTCGATTACGACACCCGTGCGGTTTCCGCGGCGGATACCCTGACCCCGGCAGACCGTTACCAGGAACTGTTCGTCGCGGTGCAGACGCAGCGCGTATTCCCGGACAGCAAGACCTTCGTCGACTGCGCCCCGCGGCAGCATCCCGAGCGAATTCTCGAGGCCTATCGGGCGCGCAACCAGGAGCCGGGTTTCGACCTGAAATGCTTCGTGCATGAGCATTTCGAGGTCTACCAGCGTAAGCCGACCGAGTTCGTCGCCGATCCGGACAACAGCCTGAGCGAACACATCGATCGGCTGTGGCCGGTCCTGACCCGCCAGCCGCGAAAGCACCCGGAGTTCTCCTCGCTGTTGCCGTTGCCTCACGACTACGTGGTGCCTGGCGGCCGTTTCACCGAGATGTACTACTGGGATTCCTATTTCACGATGCTCGGCCTGGATGAGAGCGGGCACTGCGAACTGTTGCGGTCCATGGCCGACAACTTCGCCTACCTGATCGACACCTACGGCCACGTGCCCAACGGCAACCGCTCCTACTACCTGAGCCGCTCGCAGCCGCCGGTGTTCGCGCTGATGACCGATCTGTTCGAAGAGTCGGGCGTGCACAAGGCCCACGACTATCTTCCGCAGCTGCGCAAGGAGCATGCCTTCTGGACCGAGGGCGGCGACCAGTTGCGGCCCGGCGAAACCCACCGCCGCTGCGTCTGCCTGGCCGACGGCAGCGTCCTCAACCGCTACTGGGACGAGCGCGACACGCCGCGCGAGGAGTCCTATCTCGAGGATGTCGAGACGGCCCGCTCTTCAAGCCGGCCCGCCCATGAGGTCTATCGCGACTTGCGCGCCGGGGCCGAGTCGGGCTGGGATTTCAGTTCACGCTGGCTGGGCGACCCGCAGCGCCTGTCGAGCATTCGCACCACCAAGATCGTCCCGATCGACCTGAATTGCTTTCTCTACCACCTCGAGCGCCAGATCTGCCGCCTCAGCGAGGCGAAAGGCTGGCACTCCTGTGCCGAAGAGTTTCGTCAGCGGGCACAAGCGCGTATCGCCGCGATCGATCGTTACCTGTGGAACGAGCAACAGGGGGCCTACTTCGACTACGACTGGTCACTCGGCCAGCCGCGCGACAACCTCACCGCGGCTACGTTGACGCCGCTGTTCGTCAAGCTCGCCAGCGAGCAGCAGGCGGCCCGGGTTGCCGATGTCGTCCGTGACCGATTGCTGGCGCCGGGGGGATTGTCGACCACCGAGATGAGCGGTACCGGCGAGCAGTGGGATCGCCCCAACGGCTGGGCGCCCTTGCAGTGGATCGGCATTCGCGGCCTGCAATATTACGGTCATGACGCGCTGGCGCTGCAGATCGAGGAGCGCTGGCTGAAGATCGTGTCGCTGCTCTACGAGCGGGATAGCAAGTTGGTGGAAAAGTACGTGCTGCGCCCCAGTGCCGAGCATGCCGGTGGTGGCGAGTACCCCTTGCAGGACGGTTTCGGCTGGACCAATGGCGTGACCCGCAAACTGATGCAGGAAGACCCGACCCACGAGGCCCACCGCTGCCGCGCGGGGCAATGCCGGCCGGAATGGGCTGATTCGATGGATGATCAGAGTTGAGCGGCGGAATCGAGGTCTCAGGTTGAGCTTCGTGGGGCCGCATTCGCCGCGAGGGCGCGACTCCCACAATAAAGCGGCGCGGTGTGGTTTTTAGCTTTGTGGGAGGGGCGACCTCGGCGCGAAGCTTTTGATCTTGTGCCCATCTGGCACTGCGTCAGGGCGTGCGTCGATAGGGACTTGCCAGCGTATCGGGCAACTCCAGGGTGCCTTTCTCGACGAAACGCTGGGTACCGAACAGGCCTCCGGCCAGCTTGCCGCGCAACACGTAAGGGACTTCGTCGAGCCCGATGTGCTCGGCCAGCCCCAGCGCCTGGCGGGCGGCGGAAAATGCCGAGACGGTCACCGGCACGCTGAGCACGGTCTCGCCAAAGCGCGGCACGCTGCCACGCGCATCGCTGACTCCACTGGCCAGGCGCCGACCGTTGACTTCCAGATCCAGCGCCACGCCGTTGTAGTCGAGCGCCATGTCGTTGGGATTCTGGATCCTCAGCTTGACGTTCATGCGCAGTTCCAGCCCTTCGCCGGGCAATGGCTGGATGCCGGCGACCTGGACGTTGAGCGGATCGCGTTGGCTGAACGCCGCACAGCCCGACAGGACCAGCAACAGCACTGACAACAGCGCAAGGTACGATGGGATTCGGCGCATAGGCTACTCGGATTTCCTGGTGAGTTTGTCCAGCCCCTGCAACAGTTCCATGGGCAGCGGGAAGACAATGGTGGAGTTCTTGTCGCCGGCGATGTTGCTCAGCGTCTGCATGTAGCGCAGTTGCATGGCGCCAGGTTGGCGGCCGAGCATCTCGGCCGCTTGCATCAGTTTTTCCGAGGCTTGCAGTTCGCCCTCTGCATGAATGACCTTGGCGCGCCGCTCGCGTTCCGCCTCAGCCTGGCGGGCGATGGCGCGGATCATCGACTCATCCAGATCCACGTGCTTGATCTCGACGTTGGCCACCTTGATGCCCCAGGCATCGGTCTGCGCGTCGAGCACCTGCTGGATGTCGTTGTTGAGCTGTTCGCGCTCGGCCAGCATGTCGTCCAGATCGTGCTTGCCGAGCACGGCGCGCAGGGTGGTCTGAGCCAGCTGGCTGGTCGCCGAGTGATAGTCCTCGACCTGGATGATCGCCTTCTCGGCATCCAGAACGCGGTAATAGACCACGGCGTTGACCTTGACCGAGACGTTGTCGCGCGAGATCACGTCCTGGGTCGGTACGTCCAGTACCAGCGTGCGCAGGTCGACTCGCACCATCTGCTGCAGACCGGGTATCACCAGGATCAGCCCCGGCCCCTTGACCTTCCAGAAGCGGCCCAGCTGGAACACCACCCCGCGTTCGTACTCACGCAGAATGCGGAACGCCGATGCCAGTAGCGCTATCAGCAGCACCAGCACGGCGATGAAGCTCATTTCGAAACCCATGATTCACCTCTTCTCGGTTGGCGGCGCGTCGGCCGCGGTGACGTCCAATAGCAGTCCGCGTCTGGCCATGATGCGGACCCGTTGACCGGGCCGCAGGGGCGTCGGGCTCACCACCTGCCAGTGTTCGCCCTGCAGCTGCACCCAGCCGTGGGCGGAATCGTTCGCCTTGATGCGGGTCACCGTCACCAGGCTGCCGACCAGCTCGGCATCGCCGCTGACCAGGCGTTGCCGGCGCGCCTTGAGCGCCATACTGACGATGGCAAACAACAGCAGCGCGCTGACCACTGCCAGGGTGCCGATCAAGCTCAATGGAATGCCGTAGCCCGGCACATCGGTATCGAACAGGATCACCGCGCCGGTGATGAAGGCGACGATTCCGCCCAGGCCGAGTACGCCGAAGCTGGGAATGAACGCCTCGGCGATCATGAAGCCGAGCCCCAGCAGGATCAGCGCCACGCCGGCATAGCTCACCGGCAGCAGCTGCAGCGAGTACAGCGCCAGCAACAGGCAGATGCCGCCGACCACACCACCCGCGCCGGTGCCGGGATTGGAGAACTCGAAGATCAGACCATAGACGCCGATCATCATCAGGATCAGCGCCACGCTGGGGTTGGTGATCACCGCCAGCAGGCGCACCCGCCAGTCCGGATCGTAGCGATCCAGGGTGGCGTCGGCGGTGTGCAGCGTCCGTTCTCCTGTACGGGTCTGCAGGGTCTTGCCGTCGAGCTGACGCAGCAGGTCAGCGAGATCCACCGCGATGTAATCGACCACCTGGAGTTCCAGCGCCTCGCTGGCCGACAGGCTGACCGCCTCGCGCACGGCCTGCTCGGCCCACTCGGCGTTGCGCTCGCGCAATTGCGCCAGTCCGCGAATGTAGGCGGACGCATCGTTGACCTGCTTGCGGCTCATGGCGTCGCCGTCTTCGCCTGCTGGCGCTTGCTTGTCCGGTGGGTCATCCGGCGGCGCGGCGGGCGTACCGCCGATCTGCACGGGGGTAGCGGCGCCGAGGTTGGTGCCCGGGCTCATTGCGGCGACGTGGCTGGCATAGAGCATGTAGGTGCCGGCGCTGGCGGCGCGTGCCCCGCTGGGCGTGACATGGGCGGCGATCGGTACGGGGCTGGCGAGGATTTCCTTGATGATCGCGCGCATCGAGCTGTCCAGGCCGCCGGGCGTATCGAGCTGCAGCACCAGCAATTGGGAATCGGTCTGTGCGGCGTGCCGAATGCCGCCGACGACATAATCGGCACTGGCCGGCCCAACGATCCCGTCGAGCCGCAGGACCGTGACCGGCGCTGCCGCCTGGGCCGCACCCGCGAGGAGCAGCCATCCCATCAGCAGCAGCGCCGACAGCCAGGTTGGCGGACAGTGAACGCGGCTGAACATGACGTGTTCCTCCCGAGGACAAAATGGAGCGGCAATGGCCGGTCATACCCAAGAGGATAGTTCAGCGGGCCAGGTCCCTGTTCTGCCGCGGGCGCTTTCTCCGGCGAAGTCCAAACGGGCTGAACTCTAGGGCGCCGTCGGGCCTCAGAACGTTGACGAGGTCGCATTTGGTTCGGCGACCCGTGGCCCGGCATGGGAGTGTCTTATGCGTATTCATCACCTCAACTGCGGCTGCATGTGTCCGGTGGGAGGACGTTTGTTCGATGGCTTCAGTCCGGGACTGACCGCCAGTCTGGTGTGCCATTGTCTGCTGATCGAGACCGAGCAACACGGCCTGGTGCTGGTCGATACCGGCTTTGGCAGCTGCGACGTGCTGGAGCCACGCAAGCGCCTGAGCGCCTTCTTCATCGCGCTCAACAACATCAAGTTCGAACGCCGCTTCACCGCAGTGGAGCAGATACGCCAGCTGGGTTTCGCCCCGCAAGACGTCCGGCATATTCTTCTGACGCACCTGGATTTCGATCACGCTGGCGGCTTGGAGGATTTCCCCGAGGCGCAGGTTCACGTGCTGCAACGCGAAATGGACGCGGCGCGCTCTACCCACAGCTTCGTAGGCCACCAACGCTATCGCCATGCGCAATGGGATGGCGTGCGCAACTGGCAGTTCTACGAGCCGGGTGGCGATACCTGGTTCGGCTTTCAGGCCGTCAGGGAATTGCGCGGTTTGCCGCCGGAGATTCTGTTGATTCCGCTGACAGGGCATACACACGGCCATGCCGGCGTCGCGCTGCAGTGCGACGACGGTTGGCTGCTGCATGCCGGTGACGCCTATTTCTATCGCGACGAAGTGGGCCAGAACGAGCGCCACTGCTCGCCGGGGCTGCGGCTTTATCAGCGCATGATGGAAGTGGATCGCCCGGCGCGCCTGGCCAACCAGCACCGGCTCTGGACCCTGTCGCTGGAGCACAAGCACGAGGTGACGCTGTTCTGCAGCCACGATGCCAAGGAGCTCGAGCGCATGCGTGCGGGGGCGCGCTGATGCCGCTGCGGGACGAGCGCGTCGGCAGCGCCGTGCGCACCGTGATGCGGTACGCGCGCTGGGTCGGTCTGGTGGCCTGTTCGCTGGCCGGGCTGGGCTACCTGCTCATCGGTCAGTTCAACATGGCCGGCCTGATGCTGGCGCTGGCGGCGCTGTCCTGGATCAACATTCGCCGCAAGCGTGACAATCATTCCTCCCGGGGTTGATCACCCGGCCAGACGCCGTGCCTGACGAGGGTGGCCAAGGAACCCCTGAAGGCCGATCGGGTCGATTCACCATACGCTTACAGCAGGCAGACCCGAGGAAACCCGAATGGACCTGATTCGAATCATCATCGCGATACTTTTGCCCCCGCTGGGCGTGTTCCTGCAAGTCGGTTTTGCTGGGGCCTTCTGGCTGAATATCTTGCTGACGCTGTTGGGCTATATTCCGGGCATCATTCACGCGGTGTGGGTCATCGCGCGACGCTGACGCGCGGCATCGGATGCGTCTAGCCCGGCCGTTCGGCCGGGTTTTTTGTGCTCGCAAGCGAGGCAGTGTAAAGTCCGAGGTCGACTTTCACGTGCGTGGGGCGATCTCGCGCGAATCACCTAGTACTTGCAGGGATCAGTGCGTTTGGCACCAGCGCCACGCAGCTGCCCGAGCGATCGTGCGTGTCCGTCACAGGACGGCACTCAGGAAGGAACCAGATGGGCGACTCTTTCATCGATCAGAATCACTTCCGGCGCGTCCTGAACCGCAACGTGGCGGTTCCTCTGGGCTTCGGTTTCCTCAGCGCGTTTTTCTTCAGCGTCATCGTCTATTTCCTGCTGAACGTCAGCCACTGGGTGGAGCGCTCGGTGCTGGGCGTTTCCTATGCGCACGAGATGCTGAAAGAGATAGGCGAACTGGAGGCTTCGATGCGCGGCTATCTTATCGCCGGCGACGAGGTGTTCCTGCAGCCTTATCGAACCAACCTGCCGGCGTTCGCCGAACAGCTGCGCAAGATCAAAGGCTACTCGAGCGATGATCCGGTACAGCGGGGACGCGTTGCGCGCGTTGAGCAGCTGCACCACCAATGGGTGGACTTTGCCGAGCAGGCGATCGCCCGTCGTGCGAAGAACGAATCCGTAATCGACTATGTGCGCAGCCGCCGCGGGCTGGAGCTGAAGGAAGAGCAGCGCCAGTTGCTCAACGAATTCATCGCCTACGAACGGCAGGTCAGAGGCGAGCGCACCGATACGGCGGAAATGATCTCCACGGTGCTGATTGGCGGCTTCCTGCTGTTCAGCCTGATTTTCAGCGGATTGCTGGGCTATTTCGGGCGCCGCGACCTGCTGAGCCTGTCTGACAGCTACGCCGAATCCCTCGCCAGGCAGCAGGCTCATGCTCAGGCGCTGGAAAAGCAGGCCTGGTATCGCACCGGCCAGACCCAGCTCAGCGAGTCGATGATCGGCGAGCAGGCGCTGCCGACCCTGGGGCAGAACGTGCTCAGCTTTCTTTCACGCTACCTCGACGTGGCGGTGGGCGCGCTGTACGTGACACAGGACGGCAAATTGCAGCGCGTCGCCGAGTTTGGCTGGGACAAGGA
Source organism: Stutzerimonas stutzeri (assembly GCF_018138085.1). Classification (NCBI taxonomy): domain Bacteria; kingdom Pseudomonadati; phylum Pseudomonadota; class Gammaproteobacteria; order Pseudomonadales; family Pseudomonadaceae; genus Stutzerimonas; species Stutzerimonas stutzeri. Next base: position 4,318,814 of record NZ_CP073105.1, on the reverse strand, counting down.
AACGCTCAACAGCGGTCGTACCCTCGAGCTGGGCGAGGGGCTGGTGGGGCAGGTGGCGCTGGAGCGTCGCATGATGCTGCTCGACAGCGTTCCGCCCGGCTATCTGAAGGTGCGATCCGCCCTGGGCAACGCCGATGCCCAGTCGGTACTGGTCGCGCCGATCGAAGACAGCGGCATGCTCAACGCTGTGCTGGAGATAGGATTTCTGCGGCCGTTGCAGGACGAGGACAGCGAGCTGCTGCGTCGCGTCGGTGAAAGCATCGGTTCGGCCATCGAGGCCGCACGTTATCGCCAGCGCCTGCAGCGGGCCTTGGCCGAAACCCAGCAGCTCAACGAAGAGCTGCAAGTGCAACAAGAAGAGCTGCGCGCCGCCAACGAGGAGCTGGAGGAGCAGTCCAACGCCCTGCGTGAGTCCCAGGCGCACATGGAAGAGCAGCAGGCCGAGCTGGAGCAGACCAACGAGCAGCTCGCCACGCAGACCTTGGAGCTCGCCCGTCAGCGTGATGAGACGGACCTGAAGAACACTCGCCTGCACGAGGTGCAGTTGCTGCTCGAGGAGCGTGCCGAGGAACTGCAGCGAGCCAGTCGCTACAAGTCCGAGTTTCTGGCCAACATGTCGCACGAGTTGCGCACGCCGCTGAACAGTTCGCTGATCCTGGCCAAGCTGCTGGCCGACAATCCGGAGGGCAACCTGAGCGACGATCAGGTGCAGTTCGCCCGTTCCATCTATTCGGCCGGCAACGACCTGCTCCACCTGATCAACGATATCCTCGACATTGCCAAGGTCGAAGCCGGCAAGCTCGATGTGCACCCCGAACTGGTATCGCTGGCGCGGATGATGGACGGCCTGAAAAGCCTGTTTCTGGCTCAAGCACTCGACAAGTCGCTGCGGTTCGAGGTGGAGCTCGGTGATGGGCTGCCGGCGAGCCTGTACAGCGATCGCCAGCGGCTCGAGCAGATCCTCAAGAACCTGCTGTCCAACGCGTTCAAGTTCACCGAGCAGGGCTCGATCACCCTGCGGGTGACCCGCCATGACGATCGCCAGCTGGCCTTTGCTGTCCATGATTCGGGCATCGGCATCCCCGACGATCAGCAGGCGGTGATCTTCGAGGCGTTCCGTCAGGCAGACGGAACCACCAACCGGCGCTACGGTGGCACCGGTCTCGGACTGTCGATCTCCCGCGAGCTGGCCCAGTTGCTGGGCGGTACCATCGAAGTCAGCAGCGAACCGGGCGCCGGCAGCGTGTTCACGCTGATCGTTCCGGAGACCTACAGCGAACCGGTCTCACCGATGCCGACCGAGCCCGAACCGATCGTGATGCAGGAGTCCCCCGCACCCGCTGCGCTTCCGGCATCCACGCTGCGGCAAGACGAGCCCGCGGTCCCTGTGCTGGCCGATGATCGCAGCGCTGCGGCCGCCAGCGAGCGCTCGGTACTGGTCATCGAAGACGATCCCCAGTTCGCCTGCATCCTGCGCGACCTCGCACGGGAGCTGAAATACAGCTGCCTGATCGCGCAAAACGCCGATGCCGGCTTCGACACCGCTGTCGAATACCGACCCGATGCGATCCTGCTGGACATGCGCCTGCCCGATCACTCGGGCCTCACCGTGCTCGAACGGCTAAAGGAAAACCCCATCACCCGTCACATACCGGTGCACATCGTCTCGGTGGAGGATCGCAAGGAGGCTGCCCTGCAGATGGGCGCGATCGGCTATGCGCTCAAGCCGGCTAGCCGAGACGATCTCAAGCAGGTGTTCGATCGGCTGGAGGCGAAGTTGGCGCAGAAGGTCAAGCGCATCCTGCTGGTCGAAGACGACGCCCGGCAGCGCGAAAGCGTGTCGCGGTTGATCGAGGACGTCGACATCGAGATCACCGCCGTCGAATTTGGCGAACAGGCGCTCGAGTTGCTGCACTCGACCGTTTTCGATTGCATGATCATCGACCTCAAGCTGCCCGACATGGACGGCCACGAGTTGCTCGAACGCATGGCACGGGAGGAGATCTGCTCGTTCCCGCCGGTCATCGTGTATACCGGACGCAACCTGACCCGCGATGAAGAAGCGGCGCTGCTGAAGTATTCGCGCTCGATCATTATCAAAGGCGCGCGCTCGCCGGAACGTCTGCTGGACGAGGTCACGCTGTTCCTGCACAAGGTCGAGTCGGACATGCCATTGGAGCGGCAGCAGATGCTCAAAAGCGTGCGCAGCCGTGAAAAGGCCTTCGAAGGTCGCAAGGTGCTGGTGGTCGACGATGACGTGCGCAACGTATTCGCCTTGACCAGCGCGCTGGAGCAGAAGGGTGCGCTGATCGAGATCGCCCGCAACGGCCATGAGGCGATTACCCAGCTGCGCGAAGTGGGAGACATCGACCTGGTGCTGATGGACATCATGATGCCCGAGATGGACGGCTTCACGGCCATGCAGGAGATCCGCAAGGACAAACGCTTCGCCAAGCTGCCAATCATTGCGGTCACCGCCAAGGCCATGAAGGACGATCAGGATCGTTGTCTGCTCGCCGGGGCCAACGACTATCTGGCCAAGCCCATCGATCTGGATCGTCTGTTCTCGCTTATTCGCGTGTGGCTACCAAAAGTGGAGCTGCTGTGACATGCCGGACCGCAACCAGGCCATCGAACTGAAGCTGCTGATCGAAGCGATCTATCTGCGCTACAGCTACGATTTCCGCGACTACTCCGGCGCCTCGCTCAAGCGCCGGATATTGCTGGCGCTCAAGCAACTGCAATGCGACAGCATCTCCGAGCTGCAACGCAAGATCCTCTATGAGCCTCAGGTGTTCATGGAGCTGCTGCAGTACCTCACCATCCCGGTGAGCGAGATGTTTCGTGATCCAAGTTATTTTCTGGCGCTGCGCGAGCAGGTGGTTCCGGTGCTGCGAACCTATCCCTCGCTGAAGGTATGGATCGCCGGCTGCAGCACCGGAGAAGAGGTCTACTCGATGGCCATTCTCCTCAAGGAGGAGGGCTTGCTCGATCGCACCATCCTCTATGCGACCGACATCAATCCGCGCTCGCTGGAGCAGGCGCGCCGAGGCATCTTCGATATCGGCGATATGCGCCAGTACACCGAAAATTATCAGCGTGCCGGCGGCAAACAGAGCCTGAGCAATTACTATACGGCGGCTTATGACTCGGCGATCATGGATAAGTCATTGAAAGATAAGATAACTTTTGCCGATCATAGTCTCGCGACGGACAGCGTCTTCGCCGAAACCCAACTGATTTCGTGCCGCAACGTTCTGATCTATTTCAACAAGCCCCTGCAGGACCGTGCCTTTGGCCTGTTCCATGATTCCCTCTGCCATCGTGGTTTTCTTGGGTTGGGCAGCAAGGAAACCGTGGAGCTCTCCGGCTACGCTGGACGCTACGAAGCGTTCGACAAGCAGGAGAGGATCTTCCGCAAGCTATGAAACACCAGGCCGCCGGCATTCCAGTCCGTTCCCCTCGACCGATAGACGCGGTGGTGATCGGCGCCTCTGCGGGCGGCCTGGCTGCGTTGAGCATGCTGGTCGACGGGCTGCCAGGCACTCTGCGCCAGGCGCTGCTGGTGGTTCAGCATGTACCGGCGGGCAGGCCGACCCAGTTGGCCGAGATCTTTCAGCGCAGGACGGCGCTGCGGGTCAAGGAGGCCGATGACAAGGAGACGGTGCGCACCGGCACCCTGTATTTCGCCGCGCCCGGGTACCACTTGCTGGTGGAAACGGACCTGAGCCTGTCGCTCAGCCAGGACGAGGCGATACATTTCTCCCGTCCCTCGATCGATGTGCTCTTCGAGTCGGCCGCCGACGCCTGGGGCGAGCGCCTTGCCGGGGTTTTGCTGACCGGTGCCAACGAGGACGGCGCGGCCGGTCTGGAGGCGATCAAACAGGCTGGCGGCATCAGCATCGTCCAGGATCCAGAAGAGGCCGAAGTGCCAACCATGCCGCTTGCTGCACTCCAGCGCTTTGCGCCGGATTATATTTTGCCCCTGCGCGATATCCATCGACTGTTGCGCGAACTGGAGTGACTCATGCCTGACCGAACGGACGAAGCGAACCTGCTGATCGTCGATGATCTACCGGAGAATCTGCTGGCGCTGGACGCCTTGCTCAAGGCACCGGGTGTGCGTGTGCATCGTGCCGAATCGGCAGAACAGGCGCTCGAATTGCTGCTGCGTCACGAGTTCGCCCTGGCCATTCTGGATGTCCAGATGCCCGGCATGGACGGTTTTCAACTGGCCGAGCTGATGCGCAGCACCGAGCGCACCAAGCACATTCCCATCGTCTTCGTCAGCGCCGCTGGACGAGAGCTCAACTATGCCTTCAAGGGGTACGAGAGCGGCGCTGTGGATTTCATGCAAAAGCCGCTGGATATCCACGCGGTGCGTAGCAAGGTCAGCGTGTTCGTCGATCTGTATCGTAATCGCAAGCGCCTGGCGCGCCAGCTCGAGGCGCTCGAGCGTAGCCGTCGCGAGCAGGAGGTACTGCTCGATGAGCTGCGCAGTACCAAGGCCGAACTGGAGGCTGCGGTGCGCATGCGCGACGACTTCATGTCCATCGTCTCGCATGAGCTGAAAACGCCCCTCAACACGCTGATCCTCGAGGTTCAGCTGCGCAAGCTTCAGCTGGGGCGCAACAACCTCGCAGCGTTCAGTGAGGACCGGTTGCGGCAGATGGTCGACAAGGACGAGCGACAGATCCAGAGCCTGATCCGGCTGATCGACGACATGCTCGACGTGTCGAGGATTCGCACCGGCAAGCTGTCGATTCGCCCGAGTCGCGCCGACCTAGGCAAGCTGGCGGCCAGCGTGGTGGAGAACTTCGCGCCGCAAATGGAAGCCAGCGGTTGCACGCTGCTGTTCCAGCGGCCGGAGCCGATCATCGGTGTATGGGACGAGTTTCGTATCGAACAGGTACTGGCGAACCTGCTGACCAATGCCATGCGTTACGGCGCGGGCAAGCCGGTGCAAGTCAGCGTCAGCGCGACACCAGAGGGTGCATGCATCGAAGTGCGCGACCAGGGCATCGGCATCAGCCAGAAAAGCCTGGAGCGAATCTTCTGCCAGTTCGAGCGCGCCGAGGGCAGCGAGAGCAGCGCCGGGCTCGGGCTTGGATTGTTCATCGCCGAGCAGATCGTCAAGGCGCACAACGGCCGCATTCAGGTGGTGAGCGAAGAGGGCAAAGGCGCGCTGTTCCGGGTGCTGCTGCCGCTGAACGCCGAATCCTGATTCAGCGCCAGGCGAGCACCGGCCACCCGCGCGCCTCGGCCTGTTCGCGTAACAGCGGATCGGGGTTCACCACGTGCGCATGCGCCACTTGCTCAAGCAATGGCAGGTCGTTGATCGAGTCCGAGTAGAAATGCGCGCCGTCCAGCGATTCGCCCGCTGCGTCGGCCCACTCGCGTAACCGCGTCACCTTGCCTTCTCGGTAGGTCAACACGCCACGGGTATTGCCGCTGTAGAAGCCGTGCTGCTCCTCCAGCTGGATCGCCAGCACTTCGTCGATACCGAGCCGTTCGGCGACGGCCGCGACGAGAAACTCCGCCGATGCGGAAATCACCAAGATGCGGTCGCCGGCTTTGCGATGCTCGGCGAGGCAGCGCATGGCGTCGCTATAGATCAGCGGCTCGATAACGTCCTCGACGAAGGGCTCGACCACGTGGGCGACTTCTTCGGCCGTGCGGCCCACTAGCGGCGCGAGGCTGAAGGCCATGTAGTCCTCCATCGCCAGCCGGCCGAAGGCGTACTCGGCCATCAGCTCGGCATCCTTGCGCAGGAAGGATTCGCCATCCACCCAGCCAATCTTGGCCATTTCGTGGGACCAGAGGCTGGCGCAGTCGCCGTCGATCAGGGTTTCGTCCAGGTCGAAAATTGCCAATGCCATCAAGCCACCTCGTGAATTGCCGAAGCGTCGATGGTAAGGCTTACCTGGCGGCCGTGGGGATAGAGATCGGCCGGGGAGCGGTTGAGCACGTCAACCAGCAGCTCGACATTTCGCGCTTCGACGCGGTAGCGAATCACATTACCGAGCAGGCTGTGGCTCTTGATAACCCCTGAGATGCCATCACCCATTACGCCGCTTTCGCTCAGCACGATGGCTTCCGGGCGGATCGCCACCTGGGCGCTGACCGGACGTTGCAGCAGGCGCGTGGCCAGGTCAGGGGCGAGCAGGTTGTAGTTGCCGATAAAACCGGCCGCGAATGCATCCGCTGGCGCGGTGTAGAGGGTTTCGGCATCGGCACTCTGCACGATCCGTCCGGCATTCATCAGCAGGATGCGGTCGGACAGGGTCAGCGCTTCCTCCTGGTCATGGGTGACGAAAATGGTGGTCAGCCCCAGCTCCTGCTGAATCGCACGGATCTGCTCGCGCAGGTGCTTGCGGATGCGGGCGTCCAGCGCGGAGAGCGGCTCATCGAGCAGCAGCAGGCGCGGGCGGGTGACCAGCGAGCGCGCCAGTGCCACGCGCTGGCACTGGCCGCCGGACAGCTGGCTGGGGTAGCGGCGGGCGAAGTCGTTCAGCTCGACCATCTCCAGCACCTCGGCCACGCGCCGGGCGCTTTCATCCCGCGCGACCTTCTGCATGCGCAGGCCGAAGGCGACGTTCTGCTCCACGGTCATGTTGGGGAACAGCGCATAACTCTGGAACACCATGCCGATCTGGCGTTTCTGCGGGGCCAGCGGCACCAGGTCCGCGCCGTCCAGCAGGATCTGCCCGCCATCCACCTCGGTAAGCCCGGCGATGCAGCGCAGCAAAGTCGACTTGCCGCAGCCGGACGGGCCGAGCAGGGTGATCAGCTCGCCCTTGGCGACTTCGCAATTGATATCGCTGAAGACCCGGGTGTCGCCAAAGGCTTTATGCAGGTTGCGGATGCTGAGAAAACTCATGTCGGCCTCGTTGAAAAGTCGTCGGGTAAGAGCGTTGCATGGGCAGGTGTAGCGCCCCTGTAGGAGCGAGCTTGCTCGCGAACCATCACGGCGAATTCCTTTCCCGATTCAATCGCGTCGCCGCCCAGTAAACACCGGTCCTGTAGGGTGGGCTTCAGCCCACCGTTTGTCTGGTGGGCTAAAGCCCACCCTACGAAACTGCGGTTGGCATCAATCAGCCTTGTCCGGGCGGCGTTCCGCTTCAACCCACCGCCTTGTCCGTGCGCTCACGATTCAACCGGGTCGCCGCCCAAGTGAACACCAGCACGAAGAAGAAGTAAGAGATCACCAGCGCACTGTTGAAGTGGCCGCTGCTGTTTTTCATGTTGTTCAGGTACACCTGCAGGGTTTCGTAGCGCGTGCCCACCAGCAGATTGGCAAAGACGAATTCGCCGAACAGAAAGGAGAAAGACAGGAACAGCGACACCATCAACCCCTTGCGCAAGTTCGGCAGCACGACGAGGAACGCCGCCTTCCAGGTGCTGGCACCGAGCAGGTGGGCGGCGTCCATCAGATCGCGCAGGTTGATCGCCTGCAGGTTGTTGCTGATCGCCCGGTACATGAACGGCAGGGCGATGGTGAAGTAGGCGCCAATCAGGATCCACGGCGTACCCACCATCGCCAGCGGCCCCGAGCCGTACAGCTGCAGCAGCCCGACCGAAGACACCACTGGCGGCACCGCGAAGGGCAGCAGGATCAGGATGTTCATCAGGCCATCGAGCTTCGGGAAGTGGTAATGCACCACGAACAGCAGCGGCAGGATCAGCACCACGGCCAGCGCCAGAGCACCGAAGCAGACCAGCAAGGACTGGCCGAAGGCGCGCAGGAAGCGCTCATCGCTCCATAGCTGCAGATACCAATCGAAGGTCAGGCCGTCCGGCAGGATGGTCGCCGACCAGCTGCTGGAGATCGAATACAGAAAGGTCGCTGCCAGCGGCAGCAGCAGGATCAGGAACAGCAACCACACCACGAGGCGGTGGTAGAGCTGGCCGCGTCTGGCGTTAGCGGCTCGCATGGTAGCTTCTCTTCAGCAACAGCTGGTGCGCCACAGTGATCACCGCCATCAGCCCCACCAGCACCATAGCCAGGGCGCTGGCCATGTTCGGGTCCAGCGAGATATCACCGGACACCATCGCCGCGATGCGGATCGGCAAGACGTTGAAGTTGCCGGTGGTGAGGTAATAGACGGTGGCATAGGCGCCCAGCGCGTTGGCCAGCAGGATGACGAAGGTGCCGAGCAACGCGGGCGTCAGCACCGGCAGGCCGATATGGCGCCAATAGCTCCAGGTTCCGGCGCCAAGCAGAGACGCCGACTCGCGCCAGTCCTCGCGCAGCGCGTCGAAGGCGGGGTAGAGCAGCAGCACGCCTAGCGGAATTTGAAAGTATGTATAGAGCACGATCAGGCCGGTCTTGGAGTAGAGGTTGAAGTCCTCGATGATCCCGGCCTGCTTGAGCAGGATCGTCAGCGCCCCGTTGAAACCGAGCAGAATGACGAAGGCGAACGCCAGCGGCACGCCGGCGAAGTTGCTGGTCATGTTGGAAAAGGCCATGACGAAGTCGCGCAGCCTGGAGTCGACCTGACGCAGCGAGTAGCTGCCGAGAATCGCGATGACGATACCGAACAGGCTCGACCAGAAGGCGATCTGCAGGCTGTGCTTGATGGCTTGCAGGTAGAACTTCGAGGCAAAGATCTTCTGGAAATTGGCCAGGCCCCAGCCCTCGGGTGTGTGCAGGCTATTGATCGTCACCCAGAGCAGCGGGGCGATCTGAAAGGCGAAGAAGAACAGGGCGAAGGGCAGCAGGCAGAGCAACGCCAGGCGCTTGCTGCGTGGCGCGCGACGGCCCGTGGAGACTGGCGTAGCGCTGTCGCGTATGGCGGCAGTTTTGAGGTTGTTCTCGAGCGGCGCGGTCATTTCAGCAGCTCCCGACACGCCGGTTTGTCATGCGTTACGCCGAGCAGCTCGCACAGCGTGCCGCACAGTTCGGTCTGTTTCGGCCGCGCCGCCGCGTCGAGGCTGAACGCCGAGCCGAGGACGAACAACGGTACCTCGCGCTCCTCCGGCAATAGGCCATTGTGGGAGCGATCGTTGTTCATGCCGTGGTCCGCCGTGACCAGCACCTGATAACCAGCCTCCAGCCAGCGCTGCAGGTACTCGGCCAGCAGGATGTCGGCGCGGCGTGCCGCGTTGCGGTACTGAGACGAATCCAGACCATGCTTGTGGCCGGCGTCGTCGATGTTCATCGGGTGTACCAGCAGGAAGCCCGGGTCATGTCGCAGACGCAGGCTTTCCGCGTCGGCGAACAGATGTGAATCCGGGTAATGATCCTCGAAATAAAAGTGCCCGTACTGGATCGGCAGCTCGGGAGTCTCGCTGTGGCGGTCGCGTGCCGCGTGAAACGGCGCGCGGTTATACAGCTCACTGACCCAGTGATAGGCCGCGGCGGCCGTTCTCAGCCCGGCGTCGCGGGCGTAGTGGAAGATGCTCCGTTCGGTGGAAAGCCGCACCACATCGTTATGCACGATGCCGCTGTCGATGGGCGGCACACCGGTGAGGATGCATTCGTAGAGCGGGCGGGACAGGGCCGGCAGCTCGCAGTCGAGCCGGTAGAAGGCGCCGCGCCCGGCGGCGCACCAGGCGTGCAGGTGACCCATGGCATGCTCGGCCACCGAGTGGCTCAGGCCGTCGAGGATCACTAGGATGGCTTTGCGCATGGGACGTTCCTGTTGAGGCTGCGCCGTAGGGTGGGCTTCAGCCCACCCTACGAAGGCGAGGCGGTTCCGGTGGTATTAGCCCACCCTACGGGGTCCAGCCGTCACTCCATCTCGATGATCACGTTTTCCTGCCATTGCTGCGGCAGCGCCTTGGAGGTCGCTTCCCAGGCTTCGGCATTCTTGATGGGTTTGACTTTGGCGTACTGCTCGTTCGGCAGCAGCTTGGCCTGCACCTCGGCCGGCAGCGTCAGGTGCTCGGCGCGAATCGGCCGCGCGTTGCCCTTGGCGAGGTTGATCTGCCCTGCGTCGGAGAGGATGTATTCGCGCGCCAGCTTGGCGGCGTTGGGGTGCTTGGCCCATTTGTTGATGATCGTCGTGTAGCCGGAAATCACCGAACCATCGGAAGGGATCAGCACTTCGAAGCGACTCGGGTCGATCTGGTCGCGGTAGGACAGGCCGTTGAAATCCCAGACCACGCCGACTTCCACTTCACCGCGTTCCAGCGTCTGGATCGTCGGGTTCGACAGAGACAGGCGGCCCTGCTTGGCGATCTCGGCAAAGTAGTCCAGGCCCGGCTGAATATTCGTCTCGTCGCCGCCGTTGGCGATGGCCGCAGCCAGCACGCCGTTCACGGCCTGCGCGGCGGCGCTGACGTCACCGATGGCGACCTTGTATTTGCCATCCTTGAGCTCGGCCCAGGACGTCGGCGCCTTGTCGACCAGCTGCTTGTTGATGATGAAGGCGATCGAGCCGGTGTAGGCCAGCAGCCAGTGGCCGTCCTTGTCCTTCGCCCAGTCCGGGACCTGGTCCCAGGTGCTCGGCTTGTAGGCTTGCGTCACGCCCTGCTGCACGGCGATCGGCCCGAACGCGGCACCGACGTCGCCGATGTCGGCCGTGGCGTTGTCTTTCTCGGCGGCGAACTTGGCGATCTCCTGGGCCGAACTCATGTCGGTGTCCATGTGCTTGAGACCGTATTGCTTCTCCAGGTCCTGCCAGGTGTCCTTCCAGTTGGCCCAGCTGTCCGGCATGCCGACGCTATTGACCTCACCTTCCGCGCGCGCCGCCTCTTCGAGGCTCTTCAGGTCCGTTTGTGCAGCGTTCGCCGATGTCGCCAGGGCGATCGCTGATCCCAGCAGTGAAGCCAGCAGCAGTCGTTTCATCAGAAGCTCCTTTCGCAGGTCGTTGGTCTAGATCAGCAAGACTGGAGCCAATCTAGGGGGCGCAAATGACAATTTGATGTCGTTGCCTCCGCCGCCGCCCGTAAGAGCGACACCGCGACAGGAGTGCCGTAGCAAGCCTAGCTCAGGCTGAAGGCCTTGCCCTGCCGGCGTTGCGGCTTTTTTAATAGTGTGGTGCAGGTCGATCGGTTACGCCCGTGCACCGCTTTCGGTATCCGCGTCTGTCATGAACTCTTCATTTGGCCGGCCTAGGCTGGCCGGCGAATAAAGAGAGGATAGGGAGCGCGAAATGTGCTGTTCTGGTGCTGGACTAGTCCAGCAGGGGAGACGCTGATGCGTGATGAGGCACCGCGAACAGTGACCGCGATCTGTCGCGCATTGCAGGAGCAGATCGGCCACGGTCTGCTGCCGCCCAGCGGGCAATTGCCGTCAGAGCGCAAGCTCAGCGAGCTGTTCGATACCACCCGCATCACGCTGCGTGAAGCGCTCGGTCAGCTCGAATCCCTTGGCTTGATCTACCGCGAAGACCGTCGCGGCTGGTTCGTATCGCCACCCCGGGTGCTGTACAACCCGCTGGTGCGCAGCCATTTCCACGCCATGGTGGGGGAACAGGGTCGGTCACCCGCGACCGAGGTCCTATCGGCCAGATTGCAACCCGCGACGGCAGACATCTGCGCGCGCCTGGAGCTGCCAGCGCTATCGAGTGTGATCCAGATCCGCCGCGCCCGCCGCATCGACGGGCGGCTCGTGCTGTACGTCGAGCATTATCTGAACCCCAGCTATTTTCCAGGCATTCTCGACCACGACCTGACCCGCTCGCTGACCGAGCTATATGCCAGCGAATATGGCATCCACTACGGCCGCGTACGCTTCGACATGGTCCCCACCGCCCTGCACCCCGAAGCCGCCACAACCCTGCGCACCGCCCCCGGCAGCCCAGCCCTGCGCATCACCCGCCTCAACCGCGACCAGCATGACCGGTTGATCGATTGCGACGTGGAGTACTGGCGGCATGATGCGATTCATGTGTGTGTTGAGGTGCCGGAGTAGAGGCCGGCCGTTAGGGCGGGTTTGGCCTGCACCGCCAGTTTGCTTCGCTCAGCGATGGCTCGTTCCTGCCCGGGTGAGCGTTTGGTCCTCTGTGCATTCGGCAGAGCTTGGACCATTCGGCTAACAGAGTGGTGGGAGGAGATAATATTCTGACTAATCATTCATTCGGGTATGGGCAATTGGGGAAACGACCGGGTCTTTAAATAGAACAGTGTTGGGCTTGCCGTCGGTGGTTTCTAAAACTGTAAGACTTCTACTTTTTCGCGTGTGTGAGGAGTGTTTGTATTTTTTGAAATTATGGTTTTGACAGCGGTTTCAAAATCTTTTTTATGGCAGAAGACGTATGTCCACCATGGTAGCGTCTTGTTGATGCTTTCGTTGAGCCATTCGTATTCCAGACTTATTAGGTGGCGCGATCTGTCTATGTAAATGTGCTTTATTTCATCCCACGTAAATACATTGTGCCTGTAGAGGCTATGCATTTCTTGGAACTGCTTTGAGTTTGCCAGTCCTAGATAAAGTAGACCCATTCCGCCGGGGCCGGCGAGTGCTATCCAAAATGCCGATGGGTCAAGTGCAATGACAAATAGTATGGCGATAGCCGCGATAATTGTCAGCCATTTCAAGGCGATCATCCAGCCTTTGCCAGGGGCTTTCCATTCGCAGACCTCTATGCCTGTTTCGGTCAGGCGATAAGCGAATTTTGTCTTTTGATGAGTTGTGCCATATATGGCGGTCATGGTTAATATATAAAGCGGTATGCCTATTGCTATAGATTTTGAGGAGTTCTGGTTAAATATCTCACCCATCCATCCAAAGAATATAGTTGCAAATAGGAAAAGGAAGAGAAACATGGCATTTGCGATTTTCGTATTGTAGTGGCGCGCCTTGATCTTCCACTCCAACAAGCCAGATTGGCTCGCGTGCTTCCACTTATGGTGGTCTGGAAGTTCGATAGGCTGATTCCAGGGAAGAGCCTGCAGGACTTTGTTCAAGGTACTACTCATAAGCAATCATTCACTCGTATGTGGCACCTGCAGGGGGAGTAATCGGGTGCTTTGTGAAGAGAGAACCATATCGGTATTGGGTTCCTTGCCGAAAGCATCGCTTTTCAGATCCGCCTCGGAGGACGAGGCGCCTATATCCACGCGGAATATGTAACCCTGGCCGTTGGCGCTTTCCAGTATCTGCTCCGGGTAGCGAACTTCCAGCTCCAGCACGGGGGGGCGCTGGTAGGCGATCCAGGTTTGCCATAGGCGGTGTTGCGTATCCTTGGGGTAAAAGGTGTCGCCGGACAGCGGCCCGTTGGGGCGCTGTGCAGGCGGCTGGCCAAATTGCTCGATGGGCGCCCAGTGCCCTTCGAGGAACTGGTCGTAGAACTTGTCTGCCATGCCTTGCATCAGGCTATCGGAAAACCAGCCGCTGTCGACCATGGCCGGTTGCAGTTTCACGGCTCTTCCCGCCAGTTCGGACGGTAGCAGGAGCTGTAGCCAGAAGCCGGTATAGATGCGCGGGCCACGCCCATAGTAAGGTAGGGTGGAGGCGCGAGCCGCCAGGCTGGGGCGCATGCTGATTTCCTTCAGGGTGCGCAGTTCGTCTTTGTGATCCTCTTCGCTGTGCGTCCAGGTGGGAGATTTGCCCCAACTGCTGCGATATAGCCAGAGCCGCAGGCCTTCGCGCTTGTACTGGTTGGCTATCATGCTGGAAATAAGGTAGATCACGCCGAGCAGCGCGATGATGATGGTCACCGGGTTGGACATGACCCAGGCGAAGCCGAACCAGAAGCCCAAGGCACTGCCTATGAGTTGGCCGCCGGCAACTGTCGTCATTGCCATCAAGGTATACATTTTTACGTTCAATGCCGCTTCTTCGGCTTTACCAGTCGCCTTATCCACATCCTTTGAAACCTGCCAGGCTTCCACTCCCGCAGCGATAGCGCCGAATGCAGCCATGCCCATGGTGCGTAAGACGAGCTGCCGAGCCAACAATGAGGCTTCAACTTCGCCAGTTTTAAGCCAAGCCCCTACGCCCGCCCTTGCAAGTTGAGCGGTATTCCGACCAATTGCTTTTTCAAGCTTGGCCCATTTATTCCACGCCGGTACTGTCCAGAGCGCCATCAATGCGTTGGCGGTATAGGCAGCGTTAGCCCCGACCGTTCGTAGCTCATCCTCACTGAAAATGCCGTCATTGCGCGCCTTATCCAGGCTGTTGATGAAGTTCCAAACATTCAGACCTGCGACCAGAACGGGCAGGCTGCCACCGAGTTCCTGATTGACCCAAAGGCGGCTGCGGGCCGCATAGCCAGCGGCATTCTTTGCCTTGAGCTGTAGCTGTTCAAGTAGCTCCGATTGGCCTAGTGTGGACAGCCATGCCTTCACTTGGCGGGTTTGTGTGGTTTTGATGCGTGTTTCTTTGGCAATTGCTCCCACAACCTCGTTCGGTCTTTGCAGATTGAGTGTGTGGAGTTTTTGCTCAAGATCTTGTAGCTGGATACGTGCCGAGCGCTTGTCCGTCCCTTTTCCTGGGAGTGCGAGGCTGCGTTGCAGGCCCTTTATGTTTTTGTTCAGTTGGGCATATTGCATCAGCCATTTACGATTCTTCTTAGCAAATGCAGGATCGCGGATCAGTTGGGTTTGCATGGATATTTCGGTTGAAACCAGCACCTGGGTCACGCTGAAAGCAAAAATGCGAACCTCGGGAGCGAGTTTCGTGCTCAAGGCCGGCAGCAGGACGAAAGCCATCAGGTTCCAGCTGTCTTTGGCTTTTTGCCCCACCACAGTGCGCAAGGTCTCGAAGGCACGCTTGCCGGGTTCGGAAAGACTCTTGTACAGGTTGCTACCTTGTACGCTCGGCAGATCGAGTACCGATTTCACCTCGCTGGCCCGGCTGGCTTCACTGGTGATGTCGGAGAGGCCGCCGTGAGCTTGGCCGCTGCCGTCGCCCTGCTGGCCCTGGTTGTCGATGGTGCCGTGAGTGGTGAAGTTGACGGAAATCTTGTCGATCAGTGCGGAAAGCTCGGCGCTGAAATTAAATAACGCAAGGCCCGCCAACGTGGTGGGTTTGCCGTACTGCTCACATAGCCATGTCTTACCCGTATCGCTCGCGCCCAATTGCTCATAGAGGTTAGCCATGGTTTCCAGTAGTTCAGTTGATTGCTGCTGGTGGCAGGGGTCATAAAAAACCTCCTCCGCCTTGGGGCTGAGATTTTTCAACCAGGCGAGCAGATCGCTTTCGCTGCGTTGTATATGCGCGTTGAGGCGCTCCATTTCATCGGAGCGCTCCTGTAGGTAAGTCCAGGCCTCTTCGAAGCGAACGTCCTCGCGCCAGGTCTTTTTCTGTTGCCATTCGTCTACCAGTCCGCGCCAGTCTTTCCCCGAGGGTGAGGTTCCCCAGTTTGTACGGAACTGCTGTTGGGCCTGCTGCACTTTCAATGATTTGAGTGTCAGGGTCGCGTCACTGCCACTGTGATTAAGTAGCTGTGCTTCGCTATCGAGCAGGCTGTGAGCGTCTCTGATGAAAGCTTGCTTGCGGCTTGGGTTAGTCGATACCGATTTGGGCATGAAGGGGTCTAGTTTGACGCCGCAAAGCCCCTGGATAAGGGTGGCGCTGTTGATCTTGTTGGCATGCTGCGTATCAGCCGCTGCCAGTTCCAGCCAGCGCCCCTGCAGATTCATGGCCAGGTCATCAACGATGGCCATGGGGTCGTCCAGAGCGACAAAGAGGGCACTGTCCTGGTCGGGCACGCTGCCCAGGATCAGCGCTTGGTCGATAGGTTTCTTGCAGGGTCGGGTGGTGTCTTCTTTGTTCGATGCTACAAGACAGCTTTCGAAGGTTGGGGCTTCTCCTCCTGCCAGGATATCGGCGACAGCGCTACCGAGTTCACGGATTGGCGCGGCGTGTGTCGCCTGCATCTGGCTACAGTACTGTGGCAGGTTCAGTGCGCGCATCCATCGCTTCTGCTCTTGGGGGTTGATGCGCATTTTTTCGCACAGGCGCCAGGTCCACTGAACAGGCGCGTAGGCAATGAGCAGGTGGCTGCGCTTTGGGTAAAGCAGATAGGGTTTGCTGTCACCGGGGTTGTTTCGCTCATCCTTGCCCAGTTGTGCACTACCCCATTGATGGCGGATGAATTGGTGGCCATTTACTTGATATTCGTGAAGGGTGCGATCAGTTTCATTCCAAACATAAAGCCAGCCGTCACGGAGCTGACGCAGGGTATAACTACGCGTCTTTAGCTTCGGCAGGTGGCTGCTGGACCAGCCTTTTGGCAGCGGGTTTGGACCTTTAGCACTGCCGCGTGCCGGTGACTCATCTATCGCATAGCGAACGGGATGGATTGCAATTTCACCCGCCTTCAACGGGCACTGGCCGTTTGCATTGGCGGGCTTGTTCTCGAAGGCCTGATTGCGTTTGGCTTGTTGCAGCGCTTTGTCAGAAGTTGTCGTGCTCATGGAAATCCGTTCCTTTAGCCGGCAAGGCAATCTTCATCCAGAGCTTGAATACGTCGCTCTGGAGGCAGTTTCTGGGCGTCTGGCACCTTGGCTAGCCAAGCTTGGTAGGGGCTATCGAGGCGTGTGGTGAAGTCGTCTCCCCAGCAGACGCAGCGCTCGATCCAGATAGCAATGCTCTGTTCATTGACCAGCCCCCAGGCTTCGGCATCTAGCAGGCGCTGTTCCAACCATGGATCTCGCTCTTGTTCGGCAAGGATCGATAAGGTTTGTGGGTAGTCTTCGTTCAACCAGTCGTAGAGGCGTTCCTTGAAGCTTCGCCGATAGGCCTGTTCTAGGGCCTGAACCTGATCATCGGCGAGGTGGTTGAGTTTGCCCTCTAACGTCGGGCTGTGTGGTTGCGGACGATAGAAATGCCATTCGACTGCTACCGAGGGCGCCCACCTTGGGGGGGATAGTGGAACGAGCCATTCACCGATGGGGCCCAACAGGCTTTGATAAGCGGACGAGGGATAGCTGTTCAACCAGTAAGAGGCCACCAGTGGGTCAGCGAAACGGAAGAGGCTGTAGCTACCAAAGTCGTCCGTGACGGTGATGTACTGGCTCAGGTGATCGGCGACATCGTTCAGCGGTGCCGAACTCTGTAGCTTGCTGGCCTGACGCTGAAGAAGAGGGTTGTGTTGCCATTCATTGAGCAATGATGAATGCGTATCTAGCCCTACCAGAATCGGACCGATTTCTTTGACGCCGTCCCAGCGGGTGCCGTTGTAAAGTGGAATGACCTCGATATGCTCGCCTGCTGTATAAAGCCATTGCAGAGCGTCCTGGCGGAGCACACCATCTACGAGCAAGAAGTCTCGGCTCATGCCCCGGCCTCCTGGTTGGCTCGCTCGCAGATCTCACAGCGTGGAGAGGCTCGTAGTAAAGCTTGGCGCTGCGCAGGCACTAGGAGCTCGCCTGCCTTATCCGCGTCCGCCGATTTCACCACGCCCGGCTGGACCGGCGCTGCTCCCGACCCCTTACCCGGACTGCCGCCAGAGTTGACTCTGACCACCGGCCCGACCATGGTGATGCCGCCTGCATCCAGCTTGATAAAGCTGCCCGCGGCCTTGAAGGTCAGTTCGCTGCCGGCTTCGAGAACGACTTTCAGGCCGCTGGATAGATGGATTTCGTTGCCGGCTTCGATGAACTGGCTGGTGCCGATCTTGATGTGCTGGTTGTTGCCGACAGTCAGGTGGTCGTTTGCTTTGATTTCGCTGCGGCGATCGGCGTGTGTGGTGCGGTGTTCTTCGGCGCGGAACTCGCTGTAGCTGTTGGCTTCGATGGTGTCGTGGCGTTCGTGGCCGACGCGGATCTTCTGGTCGTGCTCGATGTTTTGGTCCCAGTCGCGCTGGGCGTGGACGTAGATCTGCTCGGCACCCTTGCGGTCTTCGATGCGAACTTCGTTGTAACCAGCGCCGCCGGGCGAGCTCAGGGTCTTGAAGACGCTACGGGTCTTGTTCGCGGGCAGTTCGTAGGGAACCGCGTTTTCCCTGTGGTAGAGACAGCCAGTGATCAGTGGTTGGTCGGGATCGCCCTCGAGGAAGGTAATCAGTACTTCCATGCCGACGCGGGGGATGGCGATACCGCCGTATTGATCCCCGGCCCAACTCGATGAAACGCGCAGCCAGCAGCTGGTTTTGTTGTCGGCCTGGCCATGGCGGTCCCAGAAGAATTGCACCTTCACACGGCCATATTCATCGCAGTGGATCTCTTCGCCGGGCGGGCCGGTAACCACCGCGCTCTGGCTGCCAAGGATGCGTGGCTTGGGGTGATCGAGCGTGGGGCGGAAGGGGACGCTCCATGGGGTGACGGTGAAGTGGTTGCGATAGCCTTGGATGAAGCCGGTGTCGTCGACCGGGTCTTGCGCTCCGTAGGGTGCGGAGTCGGTGACCGACTCTTCCAGCACCTGCGGTTGCTTGCCTTCATGGCGAATCTCGGTGAGCAGCCATAGCTGATTCCAGTCGCCGCGCGGGTGTTCGCTGAGCGAGAGGAAATGGCCACTGACCAACAGCGGCTGATCGCTAGCGCCTTCGGCTAGCTCGAAATCGTGGCGGTGTCGTTCCAGGGCGCGACGGGACAGGTGCTTGCCGCGCTCGCGGTCGACGAAACGGCCGGGGTAGTCGTAGTCCTCGAGGTCGGGTTGAATGCTGCTATGAACCGCCGCTTCCATCGTCAGGCGGGGTTTCTCGAAGTCATAGTCGCGGCGGGTAACGCGGCTGGTGCGGGTTTCGACGCGCACGCCGAAGCGCTTGATGACCGGCTCATCGGCGACCAGGCCGCTGTCCTGCTGGTAGGCGACCGGGGCCAGCGTCGGGAACACCGTCTGGTCATCGCCAAACACCAGCATATGGCCGGTTTCGCTGTGTCGGAAATGGTAGTGAATGCCTTCTTCCTCGCACAGGCGCTGGATGAAGTGCAGGTCGGTTTCGTCGTATTGAACGCAGTAATCCCGCTCGGGATAGATCACCGGGCCTAGGTCGAAACGATGGCTGTCGCCGGCGAGAATGCCGTGCTCTTCGAGTACCCGGGCGATGATCTGCGGCACCGAGAGGTGCTGGAAGATACGCTGGTTGGTCCGGTGCGTCAGATAGGCAAGCCTGGGGACGAGGACCAATCGGTAGCGCGTCAGCCGCTTGCCGGATTCGCCTTGAGCGGCGTGATGGATCTGGCCATGAATGCCGGCACCACTCCCGGCGAATGCCAGGAAAGCGGACTGCTGAAGCAGGCTCTCCAGATCGATATGTGGATGCTCGCTGACCAGCTCCAGTTCGAAGCGGTAGGGCTGGCTGATGGCTTCGTGGCCGCTGAACTCAAGTACTTGAAGGTCGTGCTCGATGCCTTCGATGTGCAGGGAAAAGTGCGTCTGGTTGGCGGGGGCGAACATCCTTGTTCCTCCTGGATCCGTCCATGATGTGCGCCAGGGCGCATGCGGGGGCCTGATGTACCACGCATCGACGGCGTTGCGGTGCGCTGGGTCGCGCATTGCTGCGCCGCGGTGTCAAATTCTCTTACTGCTTCGCAAAAAAGCTTCAGCCGGGACGTGCCCGGCCGAAGTCCTGGATGCGCTATCGCCTTAGCTGGCGATCGGGGTGCGCCAGTCGTCGGAGCCGGACGTGCCGGAGACTTCGTGGGTCCAGACGATCTTGCGGTAGGTGAAGTACACGTCTTCCAGATGGGTGAAGTGCGACATGTTCGGGTCCTGGCAGTTGGGCATGCGCGACTGCACGTCGACGATCACTGCATCTTCCAGTTCGATGGTGAAGTAGTGCTCCTGAGTACCGGTGGAGGAGGTGCGGTACCACTCCAGGCGGCACTTGTTCAGGCGCTCGCCGGAGGTCAGGGCGTTGAAGATCAGCGGCGACGACTTGTCGAACACCTTGGTGATCATCAGCGGCTTGTGTACGCGCTGGCCGGTGGGCTGGCCCGACTGCGGGTCGCGCGGGATGATGACCTGATGCTGGAAGGCCTGCACCAGAATCTGGTCTTCGTGTCCTTCCTGGAAGATATTGCCAACCGAGTCCTCGGTGAAAGTGCCAGCAGTGATAAGGCCTTGCTTGGTGCCTTCGAGTGACAGATACGCGGGTGTTGGCATGAACGCTCTCCTTGCCTTGTTGAATGCCGGAATGGCATCGAAACAGTTACAAGTGGCGTGCCATCTTGGATAAACCCTTTATTTTCAATAGGTTGTGAGCTGAGTGGGTGGCGCGCGAAGCCGCGCTGGGCCGTTGCTCACATTTATCTGGGCAACATCCTGCCGGCACCTGCGCAAGATCTGGCGCACCCCTGTGCGGGCCCCGTTATCGGCCGTATCGCGGCGATAGGGGCGGGTCGTCGAGCTGCGACCTGCGCAGCATGTTGCGCAAGCCCGAGGCTCAGGACGAACAGCTGATTTCCAGGTGCTTGCCCCATTCCGGTGGTCGCTCGGCGTAGTGCTCCATGCCTGGCTGTTCGTCGTAGGGACGGCTAAGGACCTGATGCAGTTCACGCACCGGGCCGTAGTCGCCGGCTTCGGCCGCCTCGATGGCTTTCTGCGCCAGGTAGTTGCGCAGGATGTACTTCGGGTTGGCGGCGTGCATGCGGGTCCGGCGCGCCTCGTGGTCGATGCCTTCCCGTTCGCTACGTTGGCGGTAGGTCGCCGCCCAGTCATCGAAGACTTTGATATCGAGAAAATCCTCGCGCAGCCGAGCCAGCGCCTGTTCCGTCGGGCTGTCGCCGAGCTCGCGGAAGAAGCGCGTGTAGTCGATGGCGCTGCTCTGCATCAGTTGCAGCAGGCGTTGGATCAGTTCCTTGTCGCTCTCCTCGGCGGTTTGCAGGCCCAGCCGCTTGCGCATCAAGTCGAGCCAGGCCGCTTCGTAGATCGGCAGGAACAGATCCATGGTCGCGCGTAGTTGGTCGATGGCGATGAACGGCGTCAAGGCCTGTGCCAGCGCGGCGAGGTTCCAGTGAGCGATCGGCACCTGATTCTCGTAGGAATAGCGGCCGGCATGGTCGGAGTGGTTGCAGATGAAGCGCGCATCGAAGTCGTCGAGAAAGGCGTAGGGGCCGAAGTCGAAGGTGATGCCCAGGATGGACATGTTGTCGGTGTTCATCACGCCGTGGCAGAAGCCGTATGCCTGCCACCGAGCGACCATCTCGGCGGTGCGCTCCAGCACTTCGCGGAAGAAGGCCTGGTAAGGCTCGGGATGCTCTAGGCATTCGGAAAAGTGGTTCTCGACCACGTGATCGAGCAGCTTTTTCAGTTCGTCGTGCCGCTTGGTGTAATAGAAGAATTCGAAATGGCCGAAGCGCACATGGCTCTGGGCCAGGCGCATCAGCATCGCGCCGCGCTCCTGACGCTCGCGGTAGACCGGCGTATCCGAGCCGGTTACGCAGAGCGCGCGCGAGGTAGGAATGCCCAGCGCATGGAGGTGCTCGCTGGCGAGAAATTCGCGAATCGACGAACGCAGCACAGCACGGCCATCACCCATGCGCGAGTAGGGCGTCAGCCCGGCGCCCTTGAGGTGCAGGTCCCAGTGCTCGCCCGCCTCGTTGATCACCTGGCCAAGCAACAGCCCACGGCCGTCGCCCAGTTGCGGGTTGTAGCTGCCGAACTGGTGCCCCGAGTAGACCATGGCGCGGGGCTCTGCTGTGCTCCAGAGCTTGTGGCCGGAAAACAGCTCGGTGAACAGCGGGTCTCCGGCCACCGCCGGGTCGAGGTCGAGCAACGCCATCGCGGCCTCGCTGGCCACCACCAGGCGCGGATGCTCCAGCGGCTGGGGCGTGATCTCGGTGGAAAACACATCGCCTAGCCGGGCGAAGCGGTTGTCGAAATGCAGCTCGGTCAGCGTCTTCACGGCAGCTCCGGAATAGGGCATTACAGCGTCCGATTACGGGCGCACTCGAATTTTGGAGGCCAGGGTGGCGGTGACGTTCCTCAGCCCTGACTACCGGCGGGCGGCGCGGCAGGTTTGTCCTGCTGATCGTTCTGCTTGGGCACGGTCCCGATCTGCAGCTGCTTGCCGTCGAAGTTCTTCAGGAATATGTCCACCTGGCGGAAGGCGATGTTGATCCCGGCCTTGGCGAATTCGCGATCGATGAAACGGTTGATCTCGTCGTTCGCCGGGTTGCGGTCGCCCAGATCCCGCACGTGGATGCGCAGCTCGTGGTCCAGCGTGCTTTCGCCGAAATTGAGGAAGAACACCTGCGGCTCCGGATCCTTGAGCACCCGCGGGTTGTCCTGCGCCGCCTTGTAGAGCAGCTTCTTCACCAGATCCAGGTCCGAGCCATAGGCCACCCTGACCTTGATCGTCACGCGGGTGACGGTGTCGCTCAGCGACCAGTTCACCAGCTGGCCGGTGATGAAGGTCTTGTTCGGAACGATGATGTCCTTGCGGTCGAAATCGGTGATGGTGGTGGCGCGGATGCGGATACGGCTGACCGTCCCCGACAGGTTGCCGATGGTCACTACGTCGCCGATGCGCACCGGGCGCTCGAACAGGATGATCAGGCCGGAGATGAAGTTGGCGAAGATTTCCTGCATGCCGAAACCCAGGCCTACCGAGAGCGCGGCGACCAGCCACTGCAGCTTGTCCCAGCTCACGCCCAGCGTCGACAGGGTCGAGACGATACCGATGCCGGCCAGCAGATAGGACAGCAAGGTCGTGGTGGCATAGGCGCTGCCCTGGGCCAGATGCATCTTGGACAGCACCAGTACTTCCAGCAGACCGGGCAGGTTGCGGGCTACGGCGAACGTGATGGCGACGATCAAGAGCGCGCCCAGCAAGTTGTTCAGAGTGATCGCATTGGTGGTGGCCGTATCGCCCGTGCTGCTGACGAACTCGTAGAGCACCACGTTATCCAGGTAGGAGACGACGCTGATCAGGTCGGCCCAGACCCAGTAGAGCACCACGAAGAACAGGCCGAACATGGCCAGACGGGTCAGCCGCAGCGACTGCTGATTGACCTGCTCGATGTCCAGCGTCGTGGCGCCGGTGGTCTCGCTGGTGTCGCTGCCTTCGTCGACCTGTGCTTCGCGCTTGGCCAGTGCGCGTTGGTAGGCGAGCCGGCGCGCGGCAACGGTAAGGCCGCGGATCAGAGTGGCTTCGATGACGATCCAGGCCAGCAACAGATAGAGCGTATCGATCAGCCTGCCGGTCAGCTTCAGTGCGGTGTAGTAATAGCCGAAGCCCACCACCACGATCAGCGCCAGCGGCAGCACACTGAACAGCAGGCCGATGAACCGGCGAAACGGGGGAGCATTCTGGCTCGACGGACCTTTGCGCAGCAGGCGGGTCAGGCGCCAGCTCATCAACGCGAAGCAGACCAGCACGACGACGATTCCGATCACATCGTCGACGAGGCTGCCCGGCTGGTGCTCAGCGATCGCCACCACGGCAACCAGTGCCATGACCACCAGCCCGAGTCGGCGGATTTCGTTGCGCAGGAACGCCACCTGTGGGCGATACCAGCCGAAGTGCGTTTCGGCGACCCGGTTCGGCGCGAGCATTCGATAGGCGCTGTAGAACACCATCCAGGCCTGGGCCATCTGATAGAAGGCGGCGCCGAGGCTGGTGTTCTGGCCGCGCCCATCCATCTGCAACAGGTAGCCGCAGAGTGCGAGAAACAATGCGCCCGGCAGCGCCAACAGCAGATTCAGCAACAATGCCAGCGGCGTGTGCAGCTGGCTGTCATGGCGAAAGTGGCCGATATCGCCACTCAGGGCATCGAGCTTGGCGTTGATCGCCTGCCGGCGCCAGAGCAACAGGCCGATCATCAACAGCAACGGTACGAAGAACAGTGGTCGTTCCAGCAGGCCTGCGCCCAGTGCGTCGAACACCGACGCCCATGGCATCGCCCTTAACTGCCGGTCGAGCAGCGTCGGAACACTTTTGAGCCAGTCCAGGTCGAGCGGCTTGTTGCTGGGAATCCAGAACATCTGCTCGTCCAGCGTCTCGCGCATGGCCTGCGCCTTGGTTTGCAGCTGGCGCTGGTTCAATTGCAGCGTGATCGATTCGCTGAGCAGGGCGTTGAGCTCGTGATTGAGCCGGTCTAGCAGCTCACCACGGGTGCGTACCAGCTCCAGCAGCGCGCTGCGCAATTCCGGCGTCACCTCGCTCGGTGGTTGGCTCGCCAGCTGCTGCTCGACGTAGTCCTCCGGGTTGCCGGCTGTCTCGCGGCGCTGGTTCAGTTCGAACTGGTAAAGGCGAATGTCGGCGATTTCATCGGCCAGATCCTTGTCCAGTTTCAGCTTCGGCAGGGCCTGCTGCTGCTGGTAGAGGACCTTCGACAGCAACAGGCTGCCCTCGAGCACGGCAATCTGCTCTTCGAGCGCCTGGTCGGCCTGGTTCAGCGTATCGAGCTGCTGGCGGGTCTGCAGATTCTGCTGGGTCAGGTCGTTGAGGCGCTCGGTGGCGCGCAGCAGGTAGCCCGAAAGCCGCCGGTTCTCCGCGCTCTCGGCGGGTAGCAGTTTGTCCGAGCCAGCTTTTTCCGCTTTGAGCGAGTACTTGGCGACGGTCTGCTCGGACTCTTCGCGGCGCTTGTTGTTGATGGCTGTCTGTAGCGCGATGGTCTCCTGTTCGGCGCGCGCGATCCGCTCGGACAGCAAGTCACGGCGGGCGACGCCGAGGTCCTGCAGCTGGCTGTTGCCCGCCAGCTCGGCGCGGCGTAGCTCGATCTGCGCGTTCAGCGCGGCCTTCTCGGCGCTGAGCAGCGCTCGGCGTTCGTCATTAAGCGGTTTTCCGCCCTCACGCCCGCTCTTGAGCAGGTTGTTGATTTCATCGATGCGCGTCTGGAATTTGCTGATATCGGCCTGTGCGCGTTCGGGGCGGGTCTGCGCGCTGATGATCATGCTGTTGGCGGCGGTCAGCGCGGTTTGCCAGCGCGACAGTTCGTCGACACGTTCGGCCAGGCGCTGCTCCAGTTCGGCGACCGGCAGTTTGGCCAGCTTCGCCGCCAGATCACCGAGTTCGCTGCCCTTGAGTTTGTTCAACTCATCCTGTGACTTGGTGATCTCCTTCGGGGCGCCAGCCAGTTCGGTCTTGAGATCGGCCAGGCGCTGTTGCGCCGTTTCGGCCTGTTCCGCCAGCCGCTGCGCGCGCTCGTCGAGACTGGGTTGCGAGTCTTTCGGTGTCTCGGCTTCAGCCGCTGAAGTACCGCCCAGGCCAGGCACGGAAGGTGCGGCTTGAATGCCGGATAAAGACGGGACGATGGCCAGCAGTGTCGCCAGCATCAGGGAGCGCAGGAGGGCCATGGGTAGCATCGAAGATAAAAATGAGAGCAGAGTCTAAGGGCTGACGATGGGCGAGGCGAGCCCACAGATCGGAACGCGCTGCCGCCCTCCACGTAGCCTGGCGGCGCTTCTTAAAAGTGCAGGCTGGGGCCGGGCTTGTTGCCTTCGGGGAACTTCAGGCCGACCTTGCGGACCTCGCCATGCTCCATCTCGGCAATCGTCCAGATCAGACCGTTCCATTCGACCTGGTCGCCGGTCACTGGCTTGCCGCCGACACGCTCGGCCATGAACTGCCCGATCTGTTGGTTGCCGTCCACATCGCCGAGTTTCAGGCCGTACAGCGCGGCGAGCGCGCTCATTTCGGCTTCGGCTTCGAGGATGAAATCGCCGAAGAAACGCATGTCGCGCCCACGCTGTGGTGCCTCGCTGAACAGTTTGCCGAGCGCCGGCAGGTCTTCCTCATGGCCGATCACGCAGAGAATGTCATCGACCTGCAGCCGCGTACTACCGGAGGGATGCAGCAACGCCTTGCCGCGAAACAGCGCGGCGATGCGCGTGCCGGCCGGCATCTTCAGTTCGCGCAGGGCGGCGCCGACGCACCATTTCTTGGCTGTCAGCCGATAGATGAACATTTCCCACTGGCTGGTCGTGTGGATCTGCAAGCCGGCGCGGGAGATCGGCAACGGTGAAGGTGGCACCTCGACCTTGGCCTTCTTCGCTGCCCAGGTCAGCGTCGTGCCTTGCAGCAACAGCGAGACCAGTACGATGAAGAACGCCACGTTGAAGAACAGCTGGGCGTTCTCCAGGCCGGCCATCAACGGGAATACCGCGAGGATCACCGGTACCGCGCCGCGCAGCCCGATCCAGGAGATGAACAGCCGCTCGCGCAGATGAAAGCTGCGAAACGGCAGCAGGCCGACGAAGACCGCCAGCGGACGGGCGAAGAGAATCATCCACAACGACAGGGCCAGCGCCGGCAAGGCGATGGGCAGCAGGTTGCTGGGGGTGAGCAGCAGGCCGAGCACGAGAAACATGCCGATCTGGCTGAGCCAGGCCAGGCCATCGAACATGTGCAGGATACCGTGGCGGTTGCGGATCGGCCGGTTGCCCAGCAGCAGGCCGCAGACATAGACGGCGAGGATGCCGCTGCCGCCGATGGCACCGGACAACGCGTAGATCATGATGCCGCCGGCCACCGCCAGCAGTGGATAGAGGCCGTCCGCGACCGAAAGGCGATTTATCAGTTGCAGCAACAACCAGCCCCCGGCAAGGCCCAGCAGGGTGCCGATGCCGAACTGTTGCAACAGATTGGCGAAAAAGCCCCAGCCGAAGCCGGTCTGGCCGGAGGCGAGCATGTCGATCAGTGCGACGGTGAGAAACATGGCCATCGGGTCGTTGCTGCCCGACTCGATCTCCAGCGTCGAGCCGACCCGCTCGTTCAATCCGCGGCCGTTGAGCAGGTTGAATACCACGGCCGCATCCGTCGAGCCGACGATGGCGCCGATCAGCAGGCCCTGCATCAGCGGCAGGTCGAACAGCCAGGCTGCCGCCAGGCCGGTCAGGCCCGAGGTGATCACGACGCCCGCAGTGGCCAGGGAAAACGCCGGCCAGAGCGCGACGCGGAAGGTAGCGGCGCGGGTACGCATGCCGCCGTCGAGCAGAATGATTGCCAGGGCCAGGTTGCTGATCAGGAAGGCCAGCGAGTAGTCGTCGAAGACGATGCCGCCGATGCCATCGACGCCCGCGAGCATGCCTACCGCCAGGAAGATCACCAGGATCGGCACGCCGAGGCGCGTCGACAGCGAGCTCATCAGAATGCTCGCCGCAACCAACAGGGCACCGACAAAGAACAGTTGGTTGATGTGGCCGATATCCAAGCGCGCGCTCCGTGGGTTAGTGCCGCTGACAACATGCAGGGCGCATGCCAGCGATTCTAACCCGCTGATTTGACGTGCTGTCAAAAAACGATCGGCGAACAGGGGGCGTTATGCTGAGCTCGCCGTGGCCACGATCGGATGCCGATCGGTTCGAGGGTTTGCGCCTGCGCCGAAGTGGGTGATGGGTTGCACCCATCCTACGGAAGCGGCAACGTAGGATCGGTGATCACCCGTCCATCGGTAAGCGACGGCTGATCACCTGCACACGCCCAACATTCAGGCCTTGGCCTTGAGCGTTTTGTCGGCTTCCAGCCTGGTAACGGCTAGAACCAGCTGTCCTGCATGCTCAGGCAGGTATCGTCACGACCGGCCAGCAAGTCCAGCTCGTGATGGCAGCTGGGTACTTCCCAGGTCAGGAAGTAGCGCGCCGCTTGCAGCTTGCCGCGATAGAAGTCGACGTCCGCTTCGTTGCCGTTCGCCAGCCCTTGTTCCGCGCGAATCGCCTGCTCCAGCCAACGCCAGCCGATCACGGTGTGCCCGAACACCTTCAGATACAGCGCCGAGTTGGCCAGTGCCTGGTTGATCTTGCCGGCCATGAGGTCGCCGAGCAGGGCTTGGGTGACCTCGGTCAGGCGCGCCAGCAGTTGCTCCAATGGCTGACGCAGCGCATCCAGCGAACCGAACTCGCCGGCGCGCTGGCAGGTACCCTGGATCAGGCCGAGCAACTGGCGCAGCCCGGCGCCTCCGTTCTGCGTCAGCTTGCGCGCCAGCAGATCGAGCGACTGGATGCCGTGGGTGCCTTCGTGTATCGGATTCAGGCGGTTGTCGCGGTAATACTGTTCGACCGGGTATTCGCGGGTATAGCCATGGCCGCCGAGGATCTGGATCGCCATCTCGTTGGCCTTGAGGCAGAACTCCGACGGCCAGGATTTGACGATGGGGGTCAGCAGGTCCAGTAGCTCATGGGCGTTCTTGCGCTCTTGCTCGGTCGCTGCGGTCTGCTCTTCGTCGACAATGCGAGCGGCATAGAGGCCGAGATCGAAGGCGCCTTCGACGTAGGCTTTCTGCGTCAGCAGCATGCGCTTGATGTCGGTGTGCTGGATGATCGGCACCTGCGCCGACGCCGGGTTCTTGCCGTCCGGCAGGCGGCCTTGCGGACGTTCACGGGCGTAGTTGAGCGAGTACAGGTAGCCGGCGTAACCAAGCATGATCGCGCCCATGCCGACACCGATGCGCGCATCGTTCATCATCTGGAACATGTACGACAGGCCCTTGTGCGGCTCGCCCACCAGGTAACCGACACAGTTGCCGTTGTCGCCGAAGTTCAGCGCGGTCGACGTCGTACCGCGCCAACCCATCTTGTGGAACAGCCCGGCAAGGATCACGTCGTTGCGCTCACCCAGCGAGCCATCGTCGTTGACCAGGAACTTGGGCACGATGAACAGGCTGATGCCTTTCACGCCGGGCGGGGCGTCCGGCAGCTTGGCCAGGACCATGTGCACGATGTTCTCAGATAGCGGATGGTCGCCGCCGGAAATGAAGATCTTGTTGCCCTTCAGGCGATAGGTGCCGTCACCGGCCGGCTCGGCGCGGGTGCGCAGGTCGGACAGGGAAGAGCCGGCATGCGGCTCGGTCAGCGCCATGGTGCCGAAGAAGCGGCCTTCGAGCATCGGCTGGAGGAAGCGTTGCTTCTGCTCGTCGCTGCCGAACACTTCGATCAGGTGCGAGGCGCCCATGGTCAGCATCGGATACGAGGAAGTGCCGATATTGGCCGCCTGGAAATGCGCGAAGCATGCCCGTGAGAGCAGGTTGGGCAGTTGCATGCCGCCGTCCTCGAAGCTGCGCGACGCATTGTGGAAGCCGGCCTCGATGAAGGCGTCGACCGCCGGCTTGACCTCGGGAATCAGCACGGCCTCGCCGTCCTTGTAGATCGGCTCGTTTTCGTCGGCCTTGCGGTTGTGCGGTGCGAAGAGATTCTCGGCAATGCTGCGGGCGGTGTCCACGGCGGCATTGAAGGTTTCGCGGCTGTGCTCGGCGAAACGCTCGCGCTGGGTCAGGGCCTCGGCATCGAGCACTTCGTAAAGCTCGAAGGCCAGGTTGCGTGGGCAAAGCAGAGTCTCGGGCATGACAGTTCCTCCGGTGTTATGCGAGCGAGTCTAAGGAGCCGCCGAGACAGATGCCTAGCACCATACATTCGAGTGATAAAGCGACACAGAGATGCCTTCTGGGGCTTGTGCGGCCCCGTTCAGTGTGGCCTTGCACAGAAATAATCGAGCAACTGCGCCAGATGACCGCTACCGATACCCGCGCCGATCAGGTGCTGCTCGGCGCACGCCAGGTGCGCTTCTATCCGCTGACGAGCCGCGTCTCGACCAAGCAGGGCGATCACGGTGCTCTTGCCCCTATCCTTGCCGGCGTCCTTGCCGCTTTGCTGGGGGCTGAGCCCATCGGCAAGATCGTCTAGCAGTTGGAACGCCTGGCCCAATTCAGTGGCGAATCCGTCGAGATGGTGGCGGCAGGCTACGCTGGCACCGGCCAGTAGCGCGGCGAATCCCACCGCAGCGGTGAACAGCGGGCACGTCTTCAGGCAATTGGAATGGGCGATGGCCTCGAGCGGCCGTGCATGCTTGCCCTCGCGCAGATCTTGGAATTGACCCCGGCTCAAACCTTGCGAGCCGGTCGCCTGGGCGAGCAGTTGCACCAGCTGGTTGCGGATGTCCGCAGCGATGCCCTGGGTTGACGCGGCTATGTTGAAAGCCTGGCTGAGCAATGCCACGGAACCCAGAACGGCAACATCCTCGCCGTACTGCCGGTGGATCGTGGGCCTGCCGCGTCGCATCTCGGCGTTGTCCATGCACGGCAGGTCATCGAGAAACAGCGAGGCGGCGTGGACCATTTCGAGCGCGCACGCCAGATCGAGCCCGACGGCGGTGGCCTGCTCGTCTTGCAGATCCTTCAAGGCCAGCATCAAGAGCAGCGGGCGAACCCGCTTGCCGGGTGCGAGGGTCCCTTCTCGCATGGCGGCCGCGAGTACGTCCGGTAGCGGCGTCTGGGGCAGCCACTGGTCGAGCCTTTCGTCGATCTGCGCACGTAACGCTCTTACCGTCTGGTCGAAATCGTGTTGCATGTTCGGCAAGGCAGTGGCCACGGTGACCTCCTGGTTCGGACTCTTAAAATCGTGACAGATCTTGTACATTATGGGTGCGCATGTACAGGTCCGGCACTTTTAATGACCACATTCGTCAACATAAGGTCATCGAGCGAGGCGCTGCATGAACGACGAAATGATTGCGGGACGTAAGAATGACCATCTGGATATCGTGCTGGACCCTAATCGTGCGGGCTCCACGGTAAGCGCTGGCTATGCCGCCCTGACCTTCGAACATTGCGCCGCGCCGGAGTTGCGCCTTGACGATATCGACATTCGCGCCGAGCTCTTCGGCCGGCGCCTGGCGGCGCCACTGCTGATCAGCTCGATGACCGGCGGCGCGGCACGGGCCACGCAAATCAACCGCAACCTGGCCGAAGCCGCCGAGGCGTTGGGCATCGCGCTTGGTGTCGGCTCGCAGCGCATTGCACTGGAAACAGGCGCAGACCAGGGGCTTACCCGGCAGCTGCGCCAACTGGCGCCGAGTATTCCGCTACTGGCCAATCTCGGCGCCGCGCAGTTGGTCGCCGGTTACGGCCTGGAGCAGGCGCAACGGGCGATCGACATGATCGAGGCCGATGCGCTGATCATTCATTTCAATCCGTTGCAGGAGGCCGTGCAATTGGGCGGCGACCGGGATTGGCGCGGTGTGCTGCAAGCGATCGAAGCGCTGGCGGCGCGCCTGCCGGTGCCGCTGGTGGCCAAGGAAGTCGGCGCGGGGATCTCACCGAGGGTGGCGCAGCGATTGCTCGAGGCTGGGGTCGCGGTTATCGATGTCGCCGGGGCCGGGGGCACCAGCTGGGCAGCCGTCGAAGCCGAGCGCCAGCCCGACCCGCGCCAGCGCGCCATCGCCCAGGCCTTCGCCGGATGGGGCATACCCAGCGCCCAGGCGATTGCCTCGGTGCGTCGTGCCTGTCCGGGGGCCCGGTTGATCGCCTCGGGCGGGATTCGCGATGGCATCGATGCCGCGAAGGCGATCCGCCTCGGTGCCGATCTGGTGGGGCAGGCCGCCGGCGTGCTGGACGCCGCGCTGACCGGACCGCAGGCGGTCGTCGATCATTTCCAGGTGCTGATCCAGCAACTTCGCATCGCCTGCTTCTGCACCGGTTCGGCTGATCTGGCCGCGCTGGCGCGGGCGCCGCTGTTGCCGGCCTTCGATCAGAGCAATCCTTGATGCGATCGCTACGCGGTGCCGCCGATTGGACGGACGCGCCTCGATGAGGCACTTCGCGGTGATTTCGCCGCCGTTTCTCAGTCACCTGCGTGCCATGGAGGCCATCGCCTGCGAATTGCTCGACCGGGGGCATCGGGTGACCGTCGTGCAACAGGCCGACGTCGCCGCAGGACTAAGGCATCCGGCACTGGCGTTCGCCCAGGTCGGCGCGGGTTCGCATCCGTCTGGCTCGCTCAAGGCGGTGATCGAGCGTGCCGCACGGCCCGGCGGGCCATGGGGCATACGCCGCGTGATTGCTGATATGGCCTCGGCGACCGAGATGTTCTGCCGGGACGCGCCAGCCGTGCTTCGCGCCATCGGCGCTGATTGCATCATCGCCGACCAGATGGAGCCGGCCGGTGGGCTTGTGGCCGAGTATCTCGGGCTGCCATTCGTGTCGGTGGCCTGTGCGTTGCCGGTCAATCGCGAAGCGCAGGTGCCGCTGCCTGTCATGCCCTGGCGCTATCGGCCGACGCCCTGGGGCGAGCAGCTGAATCTGCACAGCAGCGGCGTCTATGACCGGGCCATGCAGGCGCACGCCTCGGTCATCGCGCGGTATGCCGCCGCGTTTGGTCTGCCGCCTCGCCAGCGCCTCGATGAATGCCTGTCACCGCTGCTGCAATTGAGTCAGACGACCGCTGGTTTCGATTTTCCGCGGACCGCGCTGCCAGAACATTTCCACTGCGTCGGCCCCCTGCGTTCGCCCTTGTCTGCCGAGCCGCCGATGGATATCCCGGTCGCCACCGGCAGGCCTTTCGTGTTCGCCTCGCTGGGCACGCTTCAGGGTGATCGCTTCGGCCTGTTCCAGCGGATAGCCGAGGCATGCCGCGAGCTGGATGTGCAGCTGCTGATCGCCCATTGTGGTCGTCTCGAGGCAACGCAGGAACGACGACTGCTCAACGCCGGCGCCAGTTGGGTCACCGATTTCGCGCCGCAGCGCGCGGTGCTGGCGCGAGCGGATGCGCTGATCACCCATGCCGGGCTCAACACCGTGCTCGATGCTTTGGAAGCCGGGGTGCCGAGCCTGGCGCTGCCGATTGCTTTCGATCAGCCCGGCGTCGCTGCTCGGGTGGTGCATGCAGGCGTGGGCTTGAAGCTCGATCCGCGTCTGGCCAGTCGTCGCCGTATCGTGCAGGGGCTGCGTCGGCTGCTACGCGAACCC
This sequence comes from Stutzerimonas stutzeri, assembly GCF_018138085.1. Classification (NCBI taxonomy): domain Bacteria; kingdom Pseudomonadati; phylum Pseudomonadota; class Gammaproteobacteria; order Pseudomonadales; family Pseudomonadaceae; genus Stutzerimonas; species Stutzerimonas stutzeri. The sequence continues at coordinate 4,286,357 of NZ_CP073105.1, read as the reverse complement.
GGTTTTGCACAGCGTGCGAAGAATCTGGGCGAAGAGGTTCGCACCGCTGGTGGCGCGCCGCGAGCGGCGCAGTTGATCGAGGCGGCGCTCAAGGTTGAGTCGCCAATCCTGCGGAGGGCCGAGCATGGTTGATGCGGACCTGATTTTCGTCGGTGGTGGTCTGGCCAACGGGCTGCTGGCCCTGTGCTTGCGCCAGGCGCGTCCGGATTTGCGACTGCTGATCATCGAGCAGGGCGAAACCCTCGGCGGCAACCATACCTGGTCCTTTCATGAGCATGACCTGACGCCCGCGCAGCGGGCCTGGTTGGAGCCGCTGGTAGGCAATCGTTGGCCTGGCTACGAGGTGATTTTTCCGGATCTTCGACGTCGGCTCGGCAGTGGCTACGCCAGCATTTTCTCCAATCGACTTCATCAGCTGCTGATGTCGGAGCTCGCAGACGGGGTGCGCCTGCACACGACGGTCACTCACGTCGAGCCCCGACTGGTACGGCTGGGTTCTGGCGCGGTGTTGCGTGCAGGGGCGGTGATCGATGGGCGCGGCGTGCGCCGGACCGACCGATTGGCGTTGGGCTTCCAGAAATTCCTTGGTCAGGAGTTGCGCCTGCACAAGCCCCATGGCTTGCAGGAGCCGATCATCATGGACGCCAGCGTCGCCCAGCAGGACGGCTACCGCTTCGTCTATGTGTTGCCGCTCAGCGCCGACACCCTGTTGATCGAGGATACCTACTACGCCGACGGCGACGCCGTTGCGCTCGATACGTTGCGCGACAACATCGGCCGTTATGCCTCGGAGCGTGGTTGGGCTATCGCCGAGACGCTGCGTGAAGAGCAGGGAGTGTTGCCTATCGTGCTCTCCGGCGACCTGCCGGCCTTTTGGGACGAGGCCCGCGGCGTGCCGCAGACGGGCCTCTCGGCCGCCCTGTTCCATCCCACCACCGGCTATTCGCTGCCCGATGCGGTGCGCCTGGCCGATCATCTGGTTGTGCTGAACCAATGGGACGCCGACAGCCTGTTCACGGCAATCCGCGACTATTCGCTGCTGCAGTGGCGCCAGCGTGGGTTCTTCCGCTTGCTCAACCGGATGCTGTTCATGGCCGGGCCGGCAGATCACCGTTGGGCTGTGATGCAGCGCTTCTACCGCTTACGTGAACCGCTGATTCAGCGCTTCTACGCAGCCAATCTGACCACCTGGGACCGCTTGCGCATCGTCTCGGGCAAACCTCCCGTGCCGGTGGGCGAAGCGCTTCGAGCGCTGGCGGCCGGCAATCTGCACCACAAGGACAATCGATGAACGAGGCAACTGGCGGTGTGAAACGGGCGGTGGTGATTGGCGCCGGTTTCGGCGGGCTGGCGCTGGCGATTCGGCTGCAACGCGCCGGCATCCAGACCACGGTACTGGAGAAGCGCGACAAGCCGGGCGGCCGCGCCTACGTCTATCACGACCAGGGCTTTACCTTCGACGCCGGCCCGACCGTGATCACCGATTCGCCGGCGCTGGACGAACTGTTCACCGGCGCTGGCAAGCGCATGGCCGATTATGTCGAGCTGCTGCCGGTCAGCCCCTTCTATCGGCTGTGCTGGGAAGACGGCTACAGCTTCGACTACGTCAACGATCAGGCCCAGCTGGACCGACAGATCCATGCGCTAAACCCAAAGGATGTGGCCGGCTACCAGCGTTTTCTCGCCTATTCGCGGGCCGTGTACGAAGAGGGCTACGTCAAGCTCGGCACGGTGCCCTTCCTGTCGTTTCGCAGCATGATCGGCGTCGCGCCGCAGCTGGCCAAACTGCAGGCCTGGCGCAACGTGTACAGCATGGTGGCGAAGTTCGTGGAGAACGAGCGGCTGCGCCAGGCGTTGTCGTTCCACTCCCTATTGGTGGGCGGCAACCCGTTCGAGACCTCCTCGATCTACGCGCTGATCCATGCGCTGGAGCGCCAGGGCGGCGTCTGGTTTCCCCGCGGCGGCACTGGGGCGCTGGTGCAGGGCATGGTCAGGCTGTTCGAGGACCTGGGCGGCACGCTGGCGCTGAACGCCGAGGTGGCGCGTATCGAGCTGGCCGGCGGCAAGGCGAGTGCGGTGATCACCGGCGACGGCCGTCGCTTCGACACCGATGCGGTGGCCTCCAACGCAGATGTGGTGCACACCTACAAGCAGCTGCTCGGGCATGAGACGCGCGGTCGCGACGAGGCCAAGCGCCTCTCCGGCAAGCGCTTCTCCATGTCATTGTTCGTCATCCATTTCGGCTTGAAACGTCGCCACGAGCACCTGCAGCACCATACGGTGTGCTTCGGTCCGCGCTACCGAGAACTGATCGACGAGATCTTCAAGCGTGAAACCCTGGCGGACGACTTCTCCCTCTACCTGCACGCGCCCTGCGTCACCGACCCCTCGCTGGCGCCGGAGGGCTGTGCCAGTCATTACGTGTTGGCGCCGGTGCCGCACCTAGGCACGGCGGACATCGACTGGGCGGTGGAGGGGCCGAAATACCGCGACCGCATTTTCGAATACCTTGAGCGCCACTACATTCCGGGGTTGCGCGAGGATTTGGTGACCCACCGGATCTTCACGCCGCACGATTTTCGCGACGAACTGAACGCGCATCTCGGCTCGGCATTTTCGCTGGAGCCGATCCTCACCCAGAGCGCCTGGTTCCGCACACACAACCGTGATGACGTGATTCCCAACCTCTACATCGTTGGTGCCGGCACGCATCCCGGTGCAGGTGTGCCGGGGGTTGTCGGTTCGGCCAAGGCCACGGCCGGCCTGATGCTGGAGGATTTCATGCTGGAGGAGCAGGCCGGATGAACGATCAGGTCATCGATCACTCGACGCAAGCCATCAACGTCGGCTCCAAGAGCTTTGCGGCGGCGGCGAAACTGTTCGACGAGCGCACTCGCCAGAGCGCGGTAATGCTCTACGCCTGGTGTCGTCATTGTGACGACGTGATCGACGGGCAGACCCTCGGGCACGGCCAGGTCGACGGGGATCGTTCCACAGGCGAAGCGCGCCTTGCCGAACTGGTTGATCTGACCGAGCGCGCCTATGCCGGCGAGCCGATGCAGGACCCGGCATTTGCGGCCTTTCAGCAGGTCATTCAACGCCACCAGATACCCAAAGCGTATCCGCTGGAGCATCTGGCGGGCTTTCGCATGGACGTGCAGGGCTACCACTACCAGACCTTCGACGACACGCTGCTGTACTGCTACCGCGTCGCCGGGGTGGTGGGCCTGATGATGGCGCGGGTGATGGGCGCCGAGGCGGAGGCGACCCTGGACCGGGCCTGCGATCTGGGCCTGGCGTTCCAGCTGACCAATATTGCGCGGGATATCGTCGAGGATGCAGCGATCGGACGCGTCTATCTACCGGCCGACTGGCTCGCGGAAGCGGGCATCCCCGCTGATGGGGTCGGCCTGCTGCACAAGCGGCCGGCGCTGGCGCTGCTCTCGGCCCGTCTGGTCGATCTGGCCGAGCCTTATTACCTGTCGGCGTCGCAGGGTTTGCGCGACCTGCCATTGCGCTCGGCCTGGTCGATCGCCACCGCCCATGGCATCTATCGGCAAATTGGCGTTGAGGTGAAAGCGCGCGGCGCGGCGGCTTGGGACTCGCGAATCTCCACCAGCAAGGGGCAGAAATTGCAGTTCTTGTTGGGCGGGGCCGTGCTGGCGCTGGCTTCGCGGCGGATGCAGGTCAGGCCGCGTCCTGATTCGCTCTGGAAGCGCCCTCGCTAGCAGTCACCTTGCGCAGCGGGCCATCATGCAGCTCGCGCAGCTGCTGCTTGAGCACCGGCAGCGGCGGCGCGTAGAGGAAACCGAAGGATACGCAACGCTCCTTGCCTTCGACGGCATGGTGCAGCCGATGCGCCTGGTAGAGCCGCTTGAGATAGCCGTTGCGCGGCACATAGCGTAGCGGCCAGCGGTGATGCACGAGCCCGTCATGGGCGACGAAGTAGAGGAAACCGTAGGCTGTCATTCCGGCGCCGATCCATTCCAGCGGGCCGTAGCCCGCCGTGCCCAGGGCGATCAGCAGGATGGCGACCCCGGCGAAGACCACCGCATACAGATCATTCTTCTCGAACCAGCCGCTGCGCGGCTCATGGTGCGACTTGTGCCAGCCCCACCCCCAGCCGTGCATCACATACTTGTGAGCCCACCAAGCGAACAGCTCCATGCCGGCCAGGGTGGCGAGAAATACCAGTGTGTTGGTCAGCACGGTCATGTCCGATCCGTTGGTTTTGCAGAGGTATCAGTCTACGCGTTGCGCCGCGCCAGTCGACCCGGCGCCGACGCCCGGCGAGCGCCGGTTAGCGCCAGCCGGCCGCGAGCGCTTTCGTCAGTTGCGCCGCCGGAACAGCCAAACAGCCGCTGGCATTCTGTCCGGCCCAAAGTGGAGAGAAATGGTCGATGCCCTGTGGCTCGGCTGCAGCGCGAAGGCTGCCGATGGCGTTTCCAGCTAGCGGGAATGCCGGCACCGCATCGGGCCTGGCGCCGAGTTCATGAATGAGTCGGTTGATCATGCTGCGGGCCGGGCGCCCGGAGAACAACGTGGTCAGCACCGTTTTCTCTGCTGCCGCGCTCTGCAAGGCCTTGCGGTGCAACGGGCTGGTGCGGCTCTCGTCGCACAGCAGGTACGCGGTGCCGGCCTGAACGCCGGCGGCGCCCAGCGCCTGCGCGGCGGATACGCAGTGAGCGCCGGCAATGCCACCTGCGGCGATCACCGGAATATTCAGCTCAGCCACCAACTGCGGAAGCAAGGCGAAGGTGCCTATCTGTGTGTCGATGTCCTCGCTGAGAAACATGCCGCGATGCCCGCCGGCTTCGACGCCCTGGCCAATCACCGCGTCGACGCCTTGCGCCTGCAGCCAGCGGCCTTCTTCCAGCGTCGTGGCGCTGGAGATGATTTTCGCGCCGGTCGCCTTGACCCGCTGCAGCAGGTCCGCTGCAGGCAGTCCGAAGTGGAAGCTGACAACAGGCGGGCGGTGCCGCTCCAGCACGTCGGCCATCGTGGCGTCGAACGGCTTGCGGCTGGCAGCGGCGGGGATGCGCGCAGGGTCGATGCCCATCTCTTCGAGATAGGGTGCCAGCAGCGCCAGCCAGCCCGTGTTCCGTTCAGTGTCGGCGGGCTGGGTCTGGTGGCAGAAGAAGTTGACGTTGTACGGCTTGTTCGTCAGCGCGGCGATGGCGCTCAGCTCGGCGTCCAGCCCCTCGGCGTCAAGTGAGCCAGCGGGGATCGAGCCCAGCCCGCCCGCCTCGGATACCGCAGCGGCCAGCTGGTGGTTCTGCGAGTTCGCCATCGGCGCCTGAATGATAGGTAGGGCAATCTGAAACAGCGCGCGGATGTCCATCGAAAACTCCTCAGCAATGGCGGGACGGGCTGACACTGTAGCCCGCCAGGCCCCGGACGCAAGCGGGAGGGCCGATTCTGGTTGCCGGAGCCGTGCGGTGCGGCATCGAAGTGAACGCCTAGCACCCGCTCATCGATTCCAGCGTGTCGGACTGCGGTGCGCCTCGCCCAGCCCCTGCGAATCGCCGCGTTGCGCAGTTAGACTGTGCGCACTTCAGGAGTGCCCGATGAACTACCGCCACGCTTTCCACGCCGGCAATCACGCCGACGTCTTCAAACACCTGGTTTTGTCCCGTCTGTTCGCCATGCTGGCGCGCAAGGAGGCGCCGTTCGCCTATCTCGACAGCCACGCAGGCGTCGGCCTGTATGACCTCGCCGGCGACCAGGCCAGCCGCACCGGCGAATGGCTGCAGGGCATCGCACGCCTGTGGCAGGCAGAGAACGTCCCGGCGATGGCGCAGGCATATCTCGATGTGATCCGTGCACTCAATCCTGACGGCACGCTGCGTTACTACCCGGGCTCGCCGGAGCTGGCGCGCCAGCTGACGCGCGAGCAGGATCGCCTGCAGCTCAACGAGAAGCACCCCGAAGACGGCCGTCTGTTGAAAGACAACATGGCCGGTGACCGTCGCGTGGCGGTGCATCTGGGCGAAGGCTGGCACGTGCCGCGCGCCTTGATGCCGACCGCCGAAAAGCGCGTGGTGCTGTTGATCGACCCACCCTTCGAGCAGGCCGACGAGCTGAGCCGCTGCGTGCAGGCGCTGACCGAGGCGCTCGGACGCATGCGTCAGACCGTCGGCGTGATCTGGTATCCGATCAAGGATGAACGTCAGCTCAAGCGCTTCTATCAGGACCTTTCGCGTAGCGGCGCGCCGAAACTGCTGCGCGCCGAGCTGTTCGTCCACCCCGCCGACGAAGCGCTGCGGCTGAATGGCTCCGGTTTGGCCATCAGTAATCCGCCATGGGGGCTGGAAGAGGAGTTGCGTGAGTTGCTGCCTTGGCTGGCTAAGTTGCTCGGCCAGAGCGAAGGTGGCTGGCGGCTGGATTGGTTGGTTGAAGAGCGTAAAGCCGAATAAGAGCGCTGGAGGCTGGAAGGCTGGACGAGGCTCGTCGGGTGGATGTCGGTTTTTACATCCGCCGAGCATGGTTGGTGGGCCGCAACCCGGTGGAACGCCACCCGGTGGATCGATGAAGTGTGATCCACCCTACGAAATCGTCCAGCCGCCAGCCGCCGTTAGAACAGCTTCAACGGTTCTTCCTGCAGTGCCGACATCTGTTCACGCAGGATGAGCACTTGGTCGCCCCAGTACCGTTCGCTGCCGAACCAGGGAAAGCTCATCGGGAAGGCAGGGTCATCCCAGCGGCGTGCCAACCAGGCGCTGTAGTGCATCAGGCGCAGGGCGCGCAGGGCTTCGATCAGCGGCAGTTCCCGCGGGGCGAAGTCGTGGAACTCGTTGTAGCCGTCCACCAGCTCCGATAGCTGTCCGAGCCGCTCGTGACGCTCGCCGGCGAGCATCATCCAGATGTCCTGCACGGACGGGCCCATGCGACAGTCGTCCAGATCGACCAGATGGAACGCGTCATCTCGGGCAAGAATGTTGCCGGGGTGGCAGTCGCCATGCAGGCGGATCGGCTGAAAGTCGGTGCGGGCGAAAACGTCATCGACACGCTTCAATAGGTCGCGCGCCACCGACTCGTAGGCCGGCAGCAGGCTTTTGGGCACGAAACCACCGTCGAGCAGCGTCGCCAGCGACTCATGGCCGAAATGTTGGGCATTGAGTGTTTCCCGGTGCTCGAAGGGGCGGCTGGCGCTGACCGCGTGCATGCGACCCAGCAGTTGGCCGAGGCGGTAGAGCTGATCCAGGTTGCCCGGCTCCGGCGCGCGACCGCCGCGGCGGGGGAACAGCGCAAAGCGAAAGCCGGCGTGTTCGAACAGGGTTTTGCCGTCGCGCTCAAATGGCGCCACGACTGGAATTTCGCGATCTGCCAGCTCCCAGGAGAACTGATGCTCCTCGACAATGGCCTCGTTACTCCAGCGGCCGGGGCGATAGAACTTCGCCACGATCGGCGTCTCGTCCTCGATGCCCACCTGGTAGACGCGGTTTTCGTAGCTGTTCAATGCCAGTACGCGAGCGTCGCTGATGAAGCCGGCGCTTTCCACCGCATCGAGCACAAGGTCAGGCGTAAGCGTGTCGAAGGGGTGGCTCATGGTCGGCTCCGTGGACGGGCCGCCAGTGTATTGCACTGGCGTGTTTACACAACCGCAGTCCTGGCTAGTCGCCGGGCTTCGGTGTACGCGCCAGGCAATAGACATCGACGCGTACGGCGCCAGCTCGCTTGAGCAGGCGCGCCAGGGCCTCGGCGGTGGCGCCCGTGGTGAGCACGTCGTCGACAATCGCCAGATGACGCCCGGCCAGCTTTTGGTCGTCCGTCAGAGCGAATGCTTGACGCAGATTCCGCCGCCGACCGGCGGCGTCGAGCTCCTGCTGCGATTGAGTGTCCTGGACCCGCTGCAATAGCTTCTTGTCGACCGGGATCGCCAATGCCGCGCTTAGCCAATCGGCAAGCATCTGGGCCTGATTGAAGCCGCGCTGGCGATACCGTTTGCGGGCCAGGGGCACCGGCAAAAGCGCATCGGGACGTGGCAAACCTTCATCGAACGCGTGCTGCAAATGCTGCGAGAGGTGCTCCGCCAGCAGCCGGCCGAGCGGCCATTGTGCTTGGTGTTTGAAGCGGCTGATGAGCGTGTCCACAGGGAAGGCGAAGCGCCACGGTACGATCACCCGATCGAACGCGGGTGGGCGCTTCAGGCATTCACCGCAGATCAGGCCGGACGCCGGTAACGGCAGGGCGCACAGGGTGCAGTGCTCGCGCAGCCAGGGCAGTTCTGCTTCGCAGGCCCCACAAACCGATTGGCCGGTTTCACAGCGCTCGTCGCAGAGCGAACAGTGGTGTTCAATATTTAGCCAGTTGTAAACCATGATTCCTTTCCTGGTTGACAGCGCCTCGGCCTTGGCTAACCATTTCGCATCCGTGCCAGGCCGCCGAGCCGCTATTTATTACAAGGAATGCCCATGAGCGCCACTGCCGCTTCCGTTACCCGTCACGACTGGAGCCTCGCCGAAGTCAAGGCGCTCTTCGAACAACCCTTCAACGACCTGATCTTCCAGGCTCAAGCCGTGCACCGCCAGCATTTCGATGCCAACCGCGTCCAGGTTTCGACCTTGCTGTCGATCAAAACCGGCGCCTGCCCGGAAGACTGCAAGTACTGCCCACAATCAGGCCACTACAACACTGGCCTCGATAAAGAAAAGCTGATGGAAGTGCAGAAGGTGCTCGATGCCGCCGCCGAAGCCAAGGCCATCGGCTCGACGCGCTTCTGCATGGGCGCCGCCTGGAAGCACCCGTCCGCCAAGGACATGCCCTACGTCCTGAAGATGGTCGAAGGCGTGAAGGCGCTGGGCCTGGAAACCTGCATGACCCTCGGCAAGCTCGACCAGGAGCAGACGAAGGCGCTGGCGGCCGCGGGCCTGGACTACTACAACCACAACCTGGATACCTCGCCTGAGTTCTACGGCAACATCATCACCACCCGCACCTATGCCGACCGGTTGGAAACGCTGAGCTACGTCCGCGATGCGGGGATGAAGATCTGCTCGGGCGGCATCCTCGGCATGGGCGAGTCGCTGGACGACCGCGCCGGTCTTCTGATCCAGCTGGCCAACCTGCCGGAGCATCCCGAGTCGGTGCCGATTAACATGCTGGTCAAGGTCAAGGGCACACCGCTGGCCGATGAGCAGGACGTCGACCCTTTCGACTTCATCCGCATGCTCGCCGTGGCGCGGATCATGATGCCGAAGTCCCATGTGCGCCTGTCGGCCGGTCGTGAGCAGATGAACGAGCAGATGCAGGCCCTGGCCTTCCTCGCCGGCGCCAACTCGATCTTCTACGGCGAGAAGTTGCTGACCACCGGCAACCCGCAGGCCGACAAGGACATGTTGCTGTTCAAGCGCCTGGGCATCCAGCCCGAAGCGCGCGAAGAGCACGACGACGAAGTGCACCAGGCCGCCATCGAGCAGGCCCTGGTCGAGCAGCGCGATTCGAAGCTGTTCGTTAACGCGGCGTTATAAAGCCGCTGAAGGCTTGAGGCTGAAGGCTGGACGAGAGGGTTCTTTCGTCCAGCCTCTAGCGTCCAGCCGCTTTTATCGAGCCTTTATGCCTTTCGATCTCGCTTCCCGCCTCGCCGAGCGCCGCGCCGCGCACCTCTATCGTCAGCGTCCGTTGCTCGAGACCCCTCAGCAGCCGGAGGTGATGGTCGATGGCGAACAGTTGCTGGCGTTCTGTTCCAACGATTATCTGGGGCTGGCCAGCCACCCCGAGGTGATCCGCGCCATGCAGCAGGGTGCCGAGCGCTGGGGTGTGGGTGGCGGCGCCTCGCATCTGGTGATGGGCCACAGCACGCCGCATCACCAGCTCGAAGAAGCCCTGGCTGACTTCACCGGCCGGCCGCGCGCGTTGCTGTTCTCCACCGGTTACATGGCCAATTTGGCGGCCGTTACGGCGCTGGTGGGGCAGGGCGATACGGTACTGGAAGACCGTATCAACCACGCTTCCTTGCTCGACGCCGGTTTGCTCAGTGGCGCGCGCTTTTCGCGCTACCTGCACAACGATGCCGACAGCCTGGCCAAGCGTCTCGACAAGGCCACCGGCGATACGCTGGTGGTCACCGACGGGGTGTTCAGCATGGACGGCGATCTGGCCGACCTGCCAGCGCTGTGTGCCACCGCGACAACCCGAGGCGCCTGGGTGATGGTCGATGACGCCCATGGCTTCGGCCCGCTGGGCAAAACTGGTGGTGGCATCGTCGAGCATTTCGGGCTGGGTATCGATGACGTGCCAGTGCTGGTTGGCACGCTGGGCAAGGCGTTCGGGACCGCAGGGGCTTTTGTCGCCGGCAGCGAGGAACTGATCGAGACGCTGATTCAGTTCGCCCGGCCCTACATATACACCACCAGCCAGCCGCCGGCGGTCGCCTGCGCCACCCTCAAAAGTCTCGAGCTGCTGCGCGCAGAGAGCTGGCGTCGCGATCATCTGAACAGCCTGATAACGCGTTTCCGCCAGGGTGCGGCCGAGATCGGTTTGACGCTTATGGACAGTCCGACGCCCATTCAGCCGATTCTTGTCGGCAGCAGCGAGCGTGCCCTGAAACTCTCTGCGGCGCTGCGTGAACGGGGTGTGCTGGTCGGCGCCATCCGCCCTCCGACGGTGCCGGCCGGCAGCGCACGGCTACGGGTGACCTTCAGCGCGTCGCATAGCGCAGCCCAGGTGGAACGACTGCTGGATATCCTGGCCGAATGCTGGAATCGATTGGCCGAGGAGCCTGAAGCGGATGCGTGAACAGCTGATTTTGCTGCCCGGATGGGCGTTTGGCCCGGCGGCGTTGCAGCCCTTGTGCGAGGCGCTTACAGAGCTCGCGCCGGAACTCGACGTCGTCATCGAACCCCTGCCCGAACTGGCCCAGGCCAACGCCTGGCTCGACGAGCTGGACCGTCGCATTCCCCGCGACAGCTGGCTGGCCGGTTGGTCCCTGGGCGGCATGCTGGCCGCGCAGCTCGCCGCGCGGCGTGTCGATAGCTGCCGCGGGCTGATCACCATCGCCAGCAATCCCTGCTTCCGTGCCCGACCACAGTGGCCCGAAGGCATGGCCCCGGATATTTTCGATGCCTTTCATGAGGCGTTCAGGCTCGACCCGCAGGAGACGTTGAAGCGCTTCCGCTCGCTATGCAGTCGCGGTGCCTACGATCCGCGAACGCTGGCGAGGCAGTTGCAGGTCAGCCACGCCGAACTGCCGGTCGCCGTACTGGACGCCGGCCTGCAGTTGCTGGCCGAACTCGATGGGCGCGCCGCGCTGCATGGCTATTTCGGCCCGCAACTGCATCTGTTCGCGGGCAACGATGCATTGGTCCCGGCGTCGGCCTGCGCCGCGCTGCAGCGCTGGATGCCTGGCATCCTGGCCGAGCTGGTGCCGGGATCCAGTCACGGTCTTCCGCTAGAGCGAGCCGACGACGTGGCGGCAACGATCGCGGCATTCATAAAAGGCAAAGTCTGATGAACGAAGTGGCCACGGCAGTGGTGCCTGATGAGGAACACAGCCTGCCTGACAAGCGTCAGGTTGCGGCATCGTTTTCCCGCGCGGCCGCCAGCTACGATGCCGTGGCCGAGTTGCAGCGTACGGTCGGTACTGCGCTGCTGGAGCGTCTGCCCTCGACATTGGTACCGGCGCGCTGGCTGGACCTGGGCTGCGGTACGGGTTATTTCTCGCGGCTCCTGGCGAGTCGTTTCCCGGCCGGTGAAGGCATCGCACTGGACATCGCCGAAGGCATGCTGCGCCATGCCCGGCCGCAGGGTGGCGCGAGCCGTTTCATTGCTGGCGATGCCGAATGCCTGCCGCTGCGTGATGCGTCGGTGGAGCTGATGTTCTCCAGCCTGGCGCTGCAGTGGTGTGAAGACTTTCCCGCCGTGCTGAGTGAGGCGAAGCGGGTGCTCCGCCCTGGCGGGGTGCTCGCCTTTAGCAGTCTGTGCAGCGGCACCTTGCGGGAGCTGCGCGACAGCTGGCAGGCGGTGGACGGTTTTGCCCATGTGAATCGCTTCCGGCCGATTGGCGCCTATCAACGGCATTGCGCCGCCAGTGGTTTGCGGCTGGAGCGGTTGGAGGTCGAGCCCCAGGTGCTGCATTTCGCCGAGCTACGGCAGCTGACCGGCGAGCTCAAGGCGCTCGGCGCGCACAATCTGAACCCTGGCCGTCCGGGCGGGCTTACCGGGCGCGCACGTTTTCGCGCGTTGATTGATGCCTACGAGCGGTTTCGTACGCCGCGCGGGCTCCCCGCGACCTATCAGGTGGTGTACGGCGTGTTGCGCAAGGAGCTGAAATGAACGCGGCATATTTCGTCACCGGTACCGACACCGAAGTCGGCAAAACCACCATCGCTGCGGGGCTTCTACATGTGGCGCGGCGGGCCGGGCTCAGCACGGCTGCGGCCAAGCCTGTGGCATCCGGTTGCGAAATCACTGCCGAAGGCCTGCGCAACAGCGACGCGCTGGCGTTGCTTGGCGAGTGCACGCTGCCGCTGCGCTACGAGCAGGTCAATCCGCTGGCTTTCGAGCCGGCAATCGCCCCGCATCTGGCGGCCCGCGAGGCAGGTGTCGAATTGACCGTGGCGGCGCTGGCTGCACCGGTTCGGCAAGTGCTGGCAATGCAGGCGCAGTTTTCCCTGGTGGAGGGCGCCGGCGGCTGGCGCGTGCCGCTGGCCGGAGACGAAGCGCTGTCCGATCTCGCGATTGAGCTCGGTCTGCCGGTGGTCCTCGTGGTCGGCGTGCGCCTCGGCTGCATCAACCATGCGCTGCTCAGCGCAGAGGCCATCGAGCGCGACGGGCTGAGGATCGCCGGCTGGGTCGCCAACATCGTCGAACCTGCTACCGCACGCTTGCAGGAAAACCTCGCGACCTTGGCTGAGCGACTCGAGGCGCCCTGCCTCGGTCGGGTGCCACACCTGTCGCCTGCAAGCCCGGCCGAGGTCGCACGCTACCTCGACCTGGCGCCGCTCAGGGCTTGAAGACCGCCCGCATGCACTGTTCGGTCTTGTGCTTGAACAGCTTGTAGCCCTCCGGTGACTGCTCCAGATCCATCGGGTGCGTCAGTAGATAGGAAGGATCCATTTCGCCGTCGAGGATGTGCTGGAAGATGCGCTCGGCGTAGCGCTGCCCCGGCTGCTGCCCCGAGCGGACCGTCAGCGCCTTGTTGACGATCGCGCCCATGGGAAACTTGTCCATCAGGCCGCCATACACGCCCAGCACTGACACCGTACCGGCTTTGCGGCATGAGTGAATGGCCTGGCGCAATGCGACGCCGCGTTCGGTGTGCAGCCGCAGCTGTTGCTTGACCTTGTCATAGGCGTGTTCGATGCCGGTGCCGTGCGCCTCCATGCCGACCGCGTCGATGCAGCGATCCGGGCCGCGCCCGCCGGTGAGTTCCAGCAGCGCTTCGTGCACGTCGGTGGTTTCGTAGTTGATGGTGATGGCGCCGGCTTTTGTCTCTGCCAGCGCCAGGCGATCAGCGAAACGGTCGATGGCGATGACGCGCTCGGCGCCCATCAGGTAGGCGCTGCGAATGGCCATCTGGCCGACGCCGCCGCAGCCCCACACGGCTACGGTATCGCCGCGCTGAATGTCGGCCTGGTCGGCACCGAAATACCCGGTCGGCGCGGCGTCGGATACGAACACGGCCTGCTCATCGCTGACACCTTCCGGCACCTTGAACAGGTTCACTTCAGCATAGGGCACACGGATATAGGTGGCGTGGCTGCCGGCATAGCCACCGAAGGCGTGGCTGTAGCCGAAGATGCCTGAGCAGGTGTAGCCGTATGCGATTTCGGTCTCGGGGCTGTTGGGGTTTGAGTTGTCGCAGCAGTTGAAATTGCTTGCCTTGCAGTGGCTGCACTCACCGCAGCCGATGATGGAAATCGCAATCACGCGATCGCCCTTGCTGAAGCGCGTCACGGCGCTACCCGTCTCCACCACCTCGCCAAGGAACTCGTGGCCGAGGATGTCGCCGGGATGCATCGTCGGAACGTAGCCGTCGACCAGATGCAGGTCAGAGCCACAGACCGAGGACATGATCACCTTGAGAATCACGTCTTTCGGGTTGACGATCTGCGGGTCCGGTACGGTGTCGACTTGCAGCATGTTCGGGCCTTGCCAGGTCAATGCGCGCATTATCGAGCCTCCCCGGTCGCTGCGATGCCGGTGTGCTTGTCGGCCGGTTCGCGGTTCATCTGGCCGGTCGAGATCTCGCCGGTCTCCATCAGTTGCTTGAAGCGACGTAGATTCTGTTCGGCCTTGAATCCGCTGAACTTGCTGACGCCACGGGCCAGCGCATACCCGAGCTGCCCGCCAGGGACTTCATGTGCAACCACCGCCTGTATCTCGGTACCGCTGCCATTGGGCGCCTCGCGGAAGGTCACCCAACCCAGGTTGCGGACGGGCGCGTTGGGTTCGGACATCCACGCCAGCCGCTCGCCGGGAATGTCCTCGGTGACATAGGTGTCCCACTCGATGCTCTTGTCCATCATCGGCACGCGCGCGACCCAGTGGGCATGGTGGTCGTCGCGGGTCTCGACACGTTCGATGAACTCCATGAAGGTCGGCATGTTGCTGAAGTCGCGCCAGTAGCGGTAAACCTCGTCGCGGGGGCGGTTCACCGTGATGCTTTTCGACAAGGCCCGGGCGCGGCCCCAGTGATGCTCATCCGCCAGTTGGCTTTCATAGGGCGTCGGCGACAACGCGCGCTTGGCATTGCACTGGCCTGAACCGCCGCGGGCGATCGCCATGCCGCCTGCGGCCAGTTCCAGCAGGCCCAGGACGCCTCCTTTGCGCAACCCGCGCGCCACCAGCCAGCCGCCCAGCAGGCCGGACACCAAGCGTTCGACACCGTGGAGATTGGGATCGCCAGTTCGACCAGGGGCATTGCGGGTGGAGATTAGCGGCGAGTGCGACGGGTTCATGGTTGTCTCCCAAATTGAAGGCTATCGAATAGCTGACTGCCTTCTCTTCGCCACCGTTCCAGCGCCCGCAGTCCCTCCGATGAACGTGATTTCACGCCAGGAATGAAAGAGCGATTGTTTATAGCGACATGCGACTGGCGCCAGCGAAACGGCTCTGCTTCAATGATGGCCAAGTGTCTTCGGTGGGAATTGAACCATGCAGATCAACAACCTTCTGGCTGCCGGCCTCGGGGCGTATCAAGCCGGACAGCAGCGTGTTGACCAGGCCAGTGCTGCCATAGCGGATTTCACCCTGCCGGCTGCTGAAACCTCCCAGGCGGTGGCCGATACCGTCGAGCTGACCGAGCAGCTCATAGAAATGAAAGTCGGCGAGCATCAAGCCAACGCGGGTGCCCGGCTCCTGCAGTCTGCCGACGAAGTCCTCGGCACGCTGATCAACACCAAAGCCTGACTTACTCCGGCCGGCCTCTGTGGCCGGCTGTCTCGCCCGAATTCGCGCGAGCCAATCCTGCCTGTGAATATCCGATGCCGACGAATGGCGTCATGGCCGCTGCTTGACATCGTTCAGGCCTAAACGTATGTTTCAAACGCCTGTTTGACCTGCCGGAGCGACGCCGGAGGGTCCAATCGAAATCAAGCGTGGCTGATCTGCCAGTCACCTGAACCAAGAACCCACCGCTGAGGTTTACGCTATGCCTGACTACAAGGCCCCCTTGCGCGATATTCGCTTTGTACGTGACGAACTGCTCGGCTACGAAGCGCACTACCAAAGCCTTCCGGGTTGTGAAGACGCCACCCCGGATATGGTCAATGCCATTCTCGACGAAGGCGCCAAGTTCTGTGAGCAGGTAATTGCCCCCCTCAACCG
The DNA here is from genome assembly GCF_018138085.1 of Stutzerimonas stutzeri. Taxonomy (NCBI): domain Bacteria; kingdom Pseudomonadati; phylum Pseudomonadota; class Gammaproteobacteria; order Pseudomonadales; family Pseudomonadaceae; genus Stutzerimonas; species Stutzerimonas stutzeri. The sequence goes on along the minus strand of NZ_CP073105.1, from coordinate 4,270,589 downwards.
CGTGGGCGACATCGAAGGTTGCACCTGGAGCGAAAGCGGCGTGAAGACGCCGACCGGCTTCAAAGAGGCTTATCAACAGTTCGTCGAAGGCGGCTGGCCGAGCCTGGCCCATGACGTCGAGCACGGCGGCCAGGGGCTGCCGGAATCGCTGGGCATGGCCATCAGCGAGATGGTCGGCGAAGCCAACTGGTCCTGGGGCATGTATCCCGGTCTGTCCCACGGCGCGATGAATACCCTGCATGAGCACGGCACGCCCGAGCAGCAGCAGACGTATCTGACCAAGCTGGTTTCCGGCGAGTGGACCGGCACCATGTGCCTGACCGAGCCGCATTGCGGCACCGACCTGGGCATGCTGCGCACCAAGGCCGAGCCTCAGGCAGACGGCAGCTACAAGGTGTCCGGCACCAAGATCTTCATTTCCGCTGGCGAGCACGACATGGCCGACAACATCGTCCATATCGTTCTGGCCCGCCTGCCCGACGCGCCGCAAGGCACCAAGGGTATTTCCCTGTTCATCGTGCCCAAGTTCCTGCCGAACGCCGAAGGCGGCGTGGGCGAGCGTAACGGTGTGTCCTGTGGCTCGCTCGAGCACAAGATGGGCATCCACGGCAACGCCACCTGCGTGATGAACTTCGACGGCGCCACCGGCTTCCTGATCGGCCCGCCGAACAAAGGCCTGAACTGCATGTTCACCTTCATGAACACTGCGCGTCTGGGTACCGCTCTGCAGGGCCTGGCCCACGCCGAGATCGGCTTCCAGGGCGGCATCAAGTATGCGCGTGAGCGCCTGCAGATGCGTTCGCTGACCGGTCCGAAGGCGCCCGAGAAAGCCGCTGACCCGATCATCGTGCATCCGGATGTGCGCCGGATGCTGCTGACCATGAAGGCCTTCGCCGAAGGCAACCGCGCAATGCTGTACTTCGCCGCCAAGCAGGTCGATATCGTCCAGCGCAGCCAGGACGAAGCGCAGCGCAAGGCCGCCGACGCGATGCTGGCTTTCCTCACTCCGATCGCCAAGGCGTTCATGACCGAAGTCGGCTTCGAAGCGGCCAACCACGGCGTGCAGATCTACGGTGGTCACGGCTTTATCGCCGAGTGGGGCATGGAGCAGAACGTCCGTGACAGCCGCATCTCCTGCCTGTACGAAGGCACCACCGGCATCCAGGCACTCGACCTGCTGGGCCGCAAGGTGCTGATGACCCAGGGCGAAGCGCTGAAGGGCTTCACCAAGGTCGTGCACAAGTTCTGCCAGGCCAACGAAGGCAACGAGGCGGTCAAGCAGTTCGTCGAGCCGCTGGCCAAGCTGAACAAGGAGTGGGGCGACCTGACCATGAAGGTCGGCATGGCCGCGATGAAGAACCGCGAAGAAGTCGGCGCCGCGTCGGTGGACTACCTGATGTACTGCGGTTACGCCTGCCTGGCCTACTTCTGGGCCGACATGGCACGTCTGGCTGCGGAAAAGATCGCAGCTGGCGAAGACGCCGATGGTTTCTACACCGCCAAGGTGCAGACGGCGCGCTTCTACTTCCAGCGCATTCTGCCGCGTACCCGTACTCACGTCGAAGCCATGCTGTCCGGTGCTGACAACCTGATGGACATGGACGAGGCGCACTTCGAACTGGCCTACTAAGGCTCAGTGCAACGAGAAGACCGCTGCCTCGGCAGCGGTTTTTTTTTGCCCCGGCTGAGGGGCGTTGATCGGTTTTTGTTCACGCAGGGTGAAATAAGCCGGCAAATGCAGGCAAAATGCCTTAATCCTCAAGCGCTCGAACACCGGAGCCGCCTTGCCTCGTTTGAGCCCTGCACGCTTCAGCCACTTCTACGCCCCTCTGGCGCTGCTCGCCGGTGGATTGGCGGCTGCTCGTCAACCGAGCCTGAACGAGTTCTTCACCTCGCTGTTCAACGTATTGCCGACGGTCCTGCTGCTGCTCGGCGGGGCGTTCTGCATCGCCTATGCGCGGATTCGCGAGACCTGCCTGTTGGCAGTCATCTACCTGAGCTATTTCCTGCTGGACACTCAGGTCGATCACTACCGTTTTACCGGCGCGCTGCTACCGGACGCCGCGCTGACCTTTCACCTGTGCAGCTTGCTGCTACCGGCGCTGTATGGGCTGTTTGCACTGTGGAACGAGCGTGCCCACCTGCTGCAGGACGGTGTGGCGCGCGTGGCAGTGATGTTCGCCGTGGTGGTGCCGGCATGCGCGTTGGCGCGGCGGTTTCCCGATGCAATGCTCAACTGGCTGGCCGAGGTTCGCTGGCCGTCGTTACAGGCGGACTGGCTGCAATTGATCCAGCTGGCCTATCCGGTTTTCCTGCTAGCGCTGCTGGGCCTGCTGTTCCAGTACCTGCGGCGGCCGCGACCAGTGCACGCGGCTCAGCTCGTGGCGCTGGTAGGCCTGCTGTTGATGCTGCCCCAGGTGTTCAGCCGTCCGGGGGCGCTCAACGTCTTGAGCAGTCTGGTGATGCTGGCGCTGGTCGTTGCGGTTGCGCAGGAGGCCTACCAGATGGCCTTTCGCGACGAGCTGACCGGCTTGCCTGGGCGCCGCGCGCTGAACGAGCGCTTGCAACGCCTGGGCCGGCAGTACGTGATCGCGATGGCCGATGTCGATCGTTTCAAGGCGTTCAACGACACCCACGGGCACGATGTCGGCGACGAGGTACTGCGCCTGGTCGCCAGCCGTCTGCGAAAGGTGGGCGGAGGAGGGCGCGCCTATCGTTACGGCGGAGAGGAGTTCGCGCTGGTGTTTCCCGGGAGCGATCTGGAGCATTGCCTGCCGCATCTGGAAGCCGTTCGACAGGCCGTGGAGACCTATCCGCTGCAGTTGCGCGACAAGACCAACCGACCCAGGGATGCTGCGCAGGGGCGACAGCGTCGCGGTGCCAGCGCGACGGCGGAGGTTTCGGTGACCATCAGCATCGGGGTGGCTGAGCGAACACTGAGCCAGCGCAGTCCGGAGGAAGTCATCAAACAGGCCGACCAGGCGCTCTACAGCGCCAAGAGTGCGGGGCGCAACTGCATTCGCTCGCACGGCGACAACCGCCGCGGTGCGGTGCGCACGGCGAAGCGCAGCGCGGCCGACGTGTGACAGTTATGGCGCCGCATTCAGCGCCTGCAATGTGATGGCTCGCAGGACGAACAGCCAGTAGCGTGCCCGGCACACATCGCTGGTGCCGTCCTGGAGAACGATATGCCCGCTTACAAGGCTCCCCTGCGCGACATGCGCTTCCTGATCGACGAAGTTTTCGATTTTCATGGCAGCTACGCCGCCAACGGTGCCGAGGATGCGACGCCGGACATGGTCAGCGCCATCCTGGAGGAAGGCGCCAAGTTCTGCGAACAGGTACTCGCTCCCCTGAACCGCAGCGGTGACGAGGAGGGCTGTCACTTCGACAATGGCGTGGTGACCACACCCAAGGGCTTCAAGGAAGCCTTCGCGCAGTATGCCGCGGGTGGCTGGATGGGGCTGGCTTCGGACCCGACCTACGGTGGCCAGGGCCTGCCGCACTCGCTGGGCCTGGTGATCGGCGAAATGGTTGGCTCGGCCAACACCTCGTTCGGCATGTACCCGGGGCTGACCCACGGCGCTATGGCGGCAATCGGCGCCCACGGCACCGAGGCGCAGAAGCAGGCCTATCTGACCCGCATGACCGAAGGGCGCTGGACCGGCACCATGTGCCTGACCGAGCCGCATTGTGGCACCGACCTGGGCATCATCAAGACCCGAGCGGTCCCGCAGGCCGATGGCAGCTACGCGATCAGCGGCACGAAGATCTTCATCTCGGCCGGCGAGCACGACCTGAGCGAGAACATCGTGCACCTGGTACTGGCCAAGTTGCCCGACGCACCTGCGGGTACCAAGGGCATCTCGCTGTTCATCGTGCCCAAGTTCCTGCCCGATGCGACCGGCGAGGCGGGTGAGCGCAATGGCGTCGCCTGCGGCTCCATCGAGCACAAGATGGGGATCAAGGCTTCGGCGACCTGTGTGATCAACTTCGATGCGGCAACCGGATTTCTCATCGGCGAGCCGAACAAGGGCCTCAACTGCATGTTCACCATGATGAACCATGCCCGCCTGGGTACGGGGATGCAGGGGCTATGCAATGGCGAGGCGAGCTTTCAGGGCGCGATCCAGTACGCCAACGAGCGCTTGCAGATGCGCGCCCTGACTGGCGCGAAGTTTCCCGACAAGCCGGCCGACCCGATCATCGTTCACCCTGACGTGCGGCGCATGCTGTTGACGATGAAGGCGTTCAACGAAGGCAATCGCGCCTTGGCATATTTCACCGCGCAGCTGCTCGATCAGATCCATAGCCCGGACGCGGACAAGCGCAAGGAGGCCGAAGATCAGCTCGCCTTCCTCACGCCGATTTGCAAGGCCTTCATGACCGACACGGGACTGGAAGTCACCAACCTCGGCATGCAGGTCTTCGGCGGCCACGGCTATATCCGCGAATGGGGGATGGAGCAACTGGTGCGCGACTGCCGCATCGCCCCGATCTACGAGGGCACCAACGGCATCCAGGCGCTCGACCTGTTGGGGCGCAAGGTGCTCGGCAGCCAGGGCAAACTGATGCTCGGCTTCACCAAGCGGGTGCACAAGTTCTGCGAAGCCAACGCCGGCCACCCGCAGCTGCAGCGTTACGTGGAGCAGGTGGCGGGGCTCAACCGCGATCTGGGCGAGATCACCAAGTGCATCGGCATGGCGGCGATGAAGAACCCGGACGAGGTGGGCGCGGCGTCGGTCGATTACCTGATGTATTGCGGCTATCTGGTGCTGGGCTATTTCTGGTTGCGCATGGCTGTGGTGGCCCAGAGCCGTCTCGAGCAGGCCGGCCATGATGCGGCCTTCTATCAGTCGAAGCTGGCCACCGCCGAGTTCTACTTCACGCGTCTGCTGCCCCGTACCGCGGCTCACCGCGCGGCGATCGAGGCGGGAAGCGCGAGCCTGATGAAGTTGGCGGCCGATCAGTTCGCGTTCTAATTCGTCCGACAGACAGGACAACTTAGCCCGCGCCTGCGCGGGCTTTTTTATCTGCAGGCGGCGACTTTCCGGTACTGTCCGTTCGTCGCGCAAAGCTGACTCACTCGTCTGGATGTGAAGTCTGGATGAGAACCGGTCGGTCATTTTAAGACGCTTCGGGCGCCGATCCGTCTTCAGTTAGACTCGCGAAACTGCTGCGGCCAATCGGCCGGGTGACATGTTTCTGCGAGGTCTTTCTCCATGGCTGACTACAAAGCACCGCTGCGCGATATGCGTTTCGTTCTGAACGAAGTTTTCGATGCCCCGACGCTCTGGCAGACCTTGCCAGCGCTGGCGGAAGTCGTCGACGCGGAAACCGCAGAGGCGATTCTTGAGGAGGCGGGCAAGATCACCGCCAATACCATTGCCCCGCTCAACCGCACTGGTGATGAGGAAGGTTGCCATTGGGTCGATGGCGCGGTCAGCACACCGGCCGGCTACCCCGAGGCCTATCGCCTTTATGCCGAGGGCGGCTGGGTGGGCGTCGGTGGTGACCCGGCCTACGGCGGTATGGGCATGCCCAAGGTCATTTCCGCGCAGGTCGAGGAGATGATGAACTCCGCCAGCCTGGCCTTCGGTCTGTACCCGATGCTGACGTCCGGCGCTTGCCTGTCGATCTATGCGCACGCCAACGAAGAGCTGAAGCAGAAGTACCTGCCGAACATGTACGCGGGTGTCTGGTCCGGCTCCATGTGCCTGACCGAGCCCCATGCCGGCACCGACCTGGGCATCATTCGCACCAAGGCCGAGCCACAAGCCGATGGCTCCTACAAGGTCAGCGGGACCAAGATTTTCATCACCGGCGGCGAGCACGATCTCACAGACAACATTATCCACCTGGTGTTGGCCAAGCTGCCCGATGCGCCCGCCGGCTCGCGCGGTATCTCGCTGTTTCTGGTGCCCAAGATCATGGTCAACGAGGACGGCAGCCTGGGCGAGCGCAACAGCCTGAGCTGCGGCTCGATCGAGCACAAGATGGGCATCCAGGCCTCGGCCACCTGCGTGATGAACTTCGACGGCGCCACCGGCTGGATGGTCGGTGAGCCGAACAAGGGACTGGCGGCGATGTTCACCATGATGAATTACGAGCGCCTGGGGGTCGGCATCCAAGGGCTTTCCACCGGCGAGCGCTCCTACCAGAGCGCCATCGAATACGCCCGCGAACGTATCCAGAGCCGCGCCCCGACCGGCCCGGTCGCCCAGGAAAAAGCCGCTGATCCGATCATCGTGCATCCCGATGTACGCCGGATGTTGCTGACGATGAAAGCGCTCAACGAAGGCGGTCGCGCCTTCTCCAGCTACGTCGCGCTGCAGCTGGATATCGCCAAGTTCAGCGATGATGCAGAAGCCCGTCAGCGAGCCGAAGCCCAGGTCGCATTGCTGACGCCGGTCGCCAAAGCCTTCCTCACCGACATGGGCCTGGAAACCACCGTCCATGGCCAGCAGATATTCGGCGGCCATGGCTTTATCCGCGAGTGGGGCCAGGAGCAACTAGTGCGCGACTGCCGCATCACCCAAATATACGAAGGCACCAACGGCATCCAGGCCCTCGACCTGCTGGGTCGCAAGGTGGTTGGCAGCGGTGGTGAGCTGTATCGGGCGTTCGCCGACGAGATTCGCAGCTTTTGCAGCGCAGCGGGTGCCGAGCAGGCTGAGTTCATCGCCCCGCTGCGCGCAGCGCTGGATAACCTCGACGAGCTTACCGCCTTCGTGCTCGACAGCGCCAAGCGCAATCCCAACGAGATCGGTGCGGCTTCGGTCGAATACCTGCATGTGTTCGGTTATACCGCCTACGCCTACATGTGGGCGCGGATGGCCGCGGTCGCGCTGGGCAAGGAGGAGCAGGACGACTTCTACGCCAGCAAGCTGGGCACGGCGCGCTTCTATTTCGCTCGACTGCTGCCACGCATCCATTCGCTGAGCGCCACCGTCAAGGCTGGCAGCGATTCGTTGTATCTGCTGAAAGCGGAGCAGTTCTAAGCGGGATTAATCTGTAGCGGCATAATGAAATTAATTCGCCATGTCCGGGAACAATGGGCCACTACGCCAGTCATAAACCCGCGCCATGTAGTCAATGGCTTACAAGCGAAGCCAGGGATCGGCATCCATGTAAGTCATTGCTTACAAATCGTAGTGCAAAACTGCCACTACAGGTCTTGTCGGCCCGGCGGTAGTCTTTGTGCTTGGACGCTGCGTATGGAAGCGCATCAGAAAAAACAGGAAGCGTAGCGGAACGACGCCAGGAAGGCGCAAGTCACGGATGTCAGGATTCAGTCTGCAAAGGCCCCGCTTCGGCGGGGTTTTCTTTTTTCGGCCTACAACGCGTTTTTGTAGTTAGGCAGGGCGCATCACGGCCAGGCTAGGTGGCGCCAGCGTCACGCGGGCATGCAGACGCCCGTACCGCCGAGCCCGCAGTAACCTCCCGGATTCTTCGCCAGGTATTGCTGATGGTAGGCCTCCGCGTAGTAGAAGGCCGGGGCTTCGGCGATTTCCGTGGTGATGCTGCCAAGCCCATGCTTGCCCAGTTCGGCCTGGAAACGGAGAGCGCTGTCGCGTGCCGCTTCCAGTTGGGCCGTGTCGGAGCAGTAGATGGCCGAGCGATACTGGGTACCGATGTCATTGCCTTGTCGCATGCCCTGAGTCGGGTTGTGCGCTTCCCAGAACAGCCTTAGCAGGTCCTGGTAGGAGATTTGCTGCGGATCGAAGACTACCAGCACCGCTTCGGTATGCCCGGTGAGGCCGGAGCAAACTTCTTCGTAGCTCGGATTCGGCGTGTGACCGCCAGCGTAGCCCACGGCCGTGGTCCATACGCCTGGTTGCTCCCAGAAGCGCCGCTCAGCTCCCCAGAAACAACCCATGGCAAAGATGGCCTGGCGCAGGTGAGCCGGAAATGGAGGTTGCAGTGGGTTGCCATTGACGAAATGGGCGGCCGGAACCGGAACGGGCGTGGCGCGCCCAGGGAGTGCCTGGCCGGCATCGGGCAAAGCCTGTTTGTGGACGAGAATTTGCGAACGCAGGGTCATGGTGGTCCTCGAGCCTGAAAGTCGGATGGCCTTGGTTGCCTAGGCTACCAAACGGCACGACCAAAGCACCGTCGGCCAAACGTTACACCTGATGAAAGGCTTAAAGCCAGTGCGGGTAACGACGCAGGGAGTTGATCAGTTGGCTACCGGGAATAGGCTTGTCGAACAGGTAGCCTTGACCGATATCGCAGCGCTGATGCCGCAGGAAGGCTAGCTGTTCGGCCGTTTCGATGCCCTCTGCAACCACCTTCAAATGGAGATTTCGAGCCATGGCGATCACCGCGGCGGTGATCTCGATGTCGTCCTGGCTGTCGGGGATGTCCTTGATGAAGCTTCGATCGATCTTGATCACGTCGATGGGAAACTTCTTCAGGTAGCTCAGCGAAGAATAGCCGGTGCCGAAATCATCCATCGCCAGCGTGACGCCGAGCGCCTTCAGACCGATCAGCTGTTGGCGCGTCTCCTCGGTGGCTTCGAGCAGCAGGCTTTCGGTTAGCTCCAGCTCGAGGCTGCTCGGCGGTAAACGCTCTTCGGTGAGGATGGCCGCGATCGAGGCGACGAGTTCAGGATCGGAAAACTGTTTCGGCGAGAGGTTGATCGCGACCTGTGGTGTGCCCAACCCCATGGATGCGAGCTGCAAGCCCATCCGGCAGGCCTCGCGAGCCACCCATTTGCCGATGGGGATGATCACCCCGGTTTCTTCCGCAACGCCGATGAACTGATCGGGCCGGATCATGCCTTTTTCCGGGTGGTTCCATCGAAGCAGCGCCTCCAGACCCTGTAGACGTCCGCTGCGCAGGCAGAGCTTGGGTTGATAGAAGACTTCGAGTTCGTTCTGCACCAGTGCGCGGCGCAGGTTGTTCTCCACGAACAGTTTGTAGTTGGCTTCGGCGTGCAGGGCTTCGGTAAACACCTGTACCTGATTCTTGCCGTTGGCCTTGGCTTTATGTAGGGCTTGGCCGGCATGCTTCATCAGCGTTTCCGGGTCGTCGCCATGTAGCGGCGCGCAAGCCAGCCCCAGCGAGCCGCTGACACTGATCAGCTGTTTGTCGACGAACAGTGGCTTGTCCAGAATGCGCAGTACCTTGTTGGCCAGGTGCTGGGCTTCTTCCAGGTCCATGTCGTCGAGCAGGAGGGCGAACTCGTTGCTGGCGAATCGTGCCAGCACGCTGTCCCGGTTCAGACTGTTGCGCAGGCGCCGCGCGAGGCTGGTCAGGAGCTTGTCGCCAGTCTGATGGCCCAGGCTGTCATTGATGCGCTTGAAGTTGTCGATATCCACCAACAACAGGCACAGACGTGGCGCTTTACCGTTGGCGAAGCGCTCTTCGATGCTACGGATGAAAAACGGACGGTTGCCCAGGCCGGTCAGGTTGTCGGTATAGGCCAGGCGCTCGATATGTTGCTGCGCCACCTTGCTCTGGGTGACGTCTTCGTAGATGCCGATGTAGTGCGTCAGCTCTCCGTTCTCGCCGTATACCTTGGAGATCGATAGCTGACCCCAGTAGGGTTCGAGGTTCTTGCGGCGACTGCGGAATTCGCCCTGCCAGCTGTTGTGCTGCGCCAGGCTGGAAGAGGTGTCGAACAGCAGCTCGCTGAGGTTTTCCAGAGCGGTCAGCTCGGTAAGACGACGGCCACGGACTTCATCGGCCGAAAACTGCGTAATGGCGGTAAAGCTGGGGTTGACGTAATCGACGATGCCATTCTTGTCGACGAGGATGAAGGCGCTTGCGCTCTGCTCCACGGCACGCTGGAACAGGTGCAGGGTATGCGTGGCATTAAGTCGTTGCTGGTTGGCCAGCACCTGCGCGTACTGATCCGCCAGTTCGCCGGCGAAGGCGACCTCATCGGCATGCCAGGTGCGCCGGCTTCCTGAATGTTCCAGGCAAAGCACGCCGATGACTTCGCCACCGACTCGAATGGTCGCATCGAGAATGGCGGTGATGTTCCGCGGCTTGAAGTAGTGCTCCACCAGCTCCTGGGTGCGAGGGTCCTCCAGCACATTGGAGACGTCGATGGCGCGCCCGCTGTGTACGGCTTCCATGTAGCGAGGGAGCGCCGAGAGGTCCAGCGCGGATGGATACTCGGCGCTGTCGTTGTCGCGCCGGTACGCGGCGATCGCTTCGAGTCGGTCCCCGTTCAGGTGCCAGATGGCCGCGCGCGCGATGTCATAAGCCTCGCTGGCGGCCTGGGTAATCAGTTGCGCCGCTTCGAGCTGGGGATTGGTAGAGCCGTAGCGGTGTCGTGCCAGGCGAACGATTAGGTTCTGTTGCGCGCGTGAACGGATGAGGTGTTCGAGGTGCACATCGGAGAAGGTCTGCTGGTCATTCTCGGTCAGGTCGAGCGTGGCAGCCGGCAGTTCCAGCGGCGGCACGGCCTCCATTGAGCCCGGCTCGACTACGAGGTAGCCGCGCAGCAGATCGCGACCGTACTGCTGGCTCAGCTCGCCAATTTCCAGCAGGTTCAGCAAGCCGCTGGCGGCATGCAGGCGATAGCGTATGGAATAGTGGCCCTGGGTCGCCAGCTGTGCCTGGACGGTGTCGTGCATTCGCAGCCGCACGGCGGGTTCCATCAGGCTGGCATAGGGCGAATCAACCAGGGAGCACAACTGGTGAGCGGGCAGACCGAAATGCCCCTCGCAAGCGGGGTCCAGGTAAAGCAGCGCCCAACTGGGCTCGTTCAAACGCTCGAAACGCAGCATTCCCAGCCTGGAAGGCACTGGCAACTGCGTCACAACCTCGGTCGCCAAACGGCTGGCGGCATCGGTATGTATTTTCATCGAGCGGTTAGCTTCCAGTATGCTGCGGGGAGTCGTCTCGCTAGCCATAAAAATGCAGCGTTTTCACCGGCGAAACGATGGCTAAATAATATTAGGCTACGGCAAGGGTGCATCATGCGACAGGGACTGACAAGCCTGGTTTCGAAGTTACTGCTGATCTCGTTGTTCCTGGGTGTCAGTGTATCGTTGAAGGCCGCTGAAACAGCCGGTCTGACCTCGGCCGAGCCGGCCCAATACCTGGCTCGGCTAAAGGACCTGTATCTTACCTCGAACGAGCGCGAAGCCCTGCTCGCGCATAGTAATGCGCTGCTTGAAAGTCATGCGCTGAAGGCCGCCTACCAGGTCGGTCAGGCCAATCCACAGGACGTGAGTTATCGCTTGAGCGTGGGCGTGCCCGGCGAGTTGCGCATTCGTGAGGAGCGGCGTGACGCGTCTGGCAACATCGCGGTGCGCAACCGCAGCTTTTCGGTGTTCGGTATGGACCCTTATGTTCGTTATCAGTGCCCGCCACAGGGCATCGTGTGCCTTTTCGATGATCCGGCGGGTGGCGACCCATGGCTGACTATCCTGCGTGACCCTGACGGGGCGGAGGCGCTGGCCAAAGCCTTGTCGTTCCTCCTGCGTGATTTGCAGAAGGGCTGAAACGCCGGCGCGATTCGCCGCCATGCCCATGAAATGAAAAAACCCGCCGATTGGCGGGTTTTTTTAGGCTCATCCGATCACAGCAGCATCGTGCGGATATCTGCCAGCAGCTCGGAAAGCCGCTTGGTGAAGCGTGCAGCCGCCGCACCGTTGATGACGCGATGGTCATAGGACAGCGACAACGGCAGCATCAGGCGAGGCTGGAAGGCCTTGCCGTCCCACACCGGCTGCATGGTCGCCTTGGAAACGCCCAGGATCGCCACTTCCGGCGCGTTGACGATCGGCGTGAAGCCGGTACCGCCAATGTGGCCGAGGCTGGAGATCGTGAAGCAGGCGCCTTGCATGGCATCGGGCGACAGCTTCTTCGTCCGTGCCTTCTCGGCGAGCTCCGCGGCCTCGGCTGCCAATTGCAGCAGGCTCTTCTGGTCGACGTTCTTGATTACCGGAACCAGCAAGCCGTCTGGTGTATCCACGGCGAAGCCGATGTGCACGTACTTCTTGCGGATGACCGCCTTGCCGCTAGGCGCCAGCGAGGCATTGAATTCCGGCAGTTCCTTGAGCAGATGCGCACAGGCCTTGAGCAGCAGCGGCAGCACGGTCAGCTTGACGCCGGCCTTCTCTGCCACGGCCTTCTGCGAAACGCGGAAGGCTTCCAGTTCGGTAATGTCTGACGACTCGAACTGGGTTACATGCGGCACGTTCAGCCAGCTGCGATGCAAGTTGGCAGCGCCCACCTGCATCAGTCGCGTCATCGGCACTTCTTCGATTTCGCCGAACTTGCTGAAATCGACTTCCGGAACCGCTGGGATGCCCGCACCGCCCGCCGCGCCTGAAGCTGGCGCCTGCTTGGCTTTCTGCATCATGTTCTTGACGTAGGCCTGGACGTCTTCCTTGAGGATGCGTCCCTTTGGTCCCGTGCCCTGGACGTCGGCCAGCTCGACACCGAACTCGCGTGCAGTCATGCGTACCGCGGGACCCGCGTGTACCTTGCTGCCGGCCTTACTTGGCCCGCTTACCGCAGGAGCTGGCGTGGCGGCCACTTTGGCTTCGGGCACGCCCTGCTTGTTCGGTGCGACCGCCTGCTGCTGCGGAGCGGCTTCCTGCGGCTTGGGCGCGGCCTTTTTCGCCGGCGCTGCGCCTTTGACGTTCAGGGTCAGGATCAGATCACCTGTCTTGGCCTCGTCGCCGACCTTGATCGACAGGGATTCCACAATGCCAGCTTTCGGCGCCGGAATCTCCATGCTGGCCTTGTCGGATTCGAGCGTGATCAGCGACTGATCCGCTTCGACGCTGTCGCCGGCCTTGACCATGACTTCAATGACGTTGGCGCTGCCGCTGGAGCCGATGTCCGGGATACGCACCTCTTCGACGGAGTCGCCCGTCGCTTCGGTGGGTTCCTCGGCAGCTTGCTCGGTGAGCTGTTCCTTTGGCTGGCTTTGCGGCGCGCTATCTGCCGTTGCCGGCTTGCTTGCGGCCGCGCCCTTGAGAACTAGGATCAGGTCGCCAGTACCGACTTCGTCGCCTACCTTGACCGAAATGCTCTCGACCACGCCGGCGGCAGGAGAGGGGATCTCCATGCTCGCCTTGTCGGATTCGAGGGTGATCAGCGGCTGTTCGGCCTCGATGGTATCGCCGACATTGATCGAAATCTCGATCACGCTGGCTTTGCCGGAAGAGCCGATGTCCGGAACCTTGATCTCCTGCGACTCGCCTTCTTCGGCAGAGGCCGATGGATTGTCATCGCCAGGAGGGGTCGGTGCTTCGGCTTCGTCGGCAGGGCCGCCGGCTGCTGCGCCGGCAGGTTCGGCAGCGGCTTGCGCCGGGGCCTCGGTGCTCTGGCCGTCTTCGCTTTCCAGCTCAAGCAGCTCGTCACCTTCCTTCAGACGATCACCGAGCTTGACCTTCAATGCTTTCACGACGCCCGCCTTGGGCGCCGGGATTTCCATGCTGGCCTTGTCCGACTCGAGCGTCAGGATGCTCTGGTCGGCCTCGATACGGTCGCCGACCTTGACGAACAACTCGATAACTTCACCCTCACCGCTGCCGATGTCGGGTACGCGTATGGTTTCACTCACAATAGGTTCTCCTGTGCGCACGCAGCATCAGCAATCCAGCGGATTGCGCTTCTCGGGGTCGATACCGAACTCGGTGATGGCCTCGGCCACGACCTTGCGTTCGATGGCGCCGCGATCGGCGAGTGCCTGCAGTGCGGCGACGGCGACCCAGCGGCGATCGACTTCGAAGAAGTCGCGCAGCTTGGCGCGCGAGTCGCTGCGGCCGAAGCCGTCGGTGCCCAGCACCTGGTATTCGCGTGACGGTACCCACTGACGGATCTGATCGGCGAACAGCTTCATGTAGTCGGTCGAGGCCACTACCGGCCCTTCGCGGCCTTCCAGGCACTGCTCGACGTAGCTCTTGCGCGGTTCCTCGGTCGGATGCAGGCGGTTCCAGCGATCCACCGCCAGACCGTCGCGGCGCAGTTCATTGAAGCTGGTGACGCTCCAGACGTCGGCGCCGACGCCCATTTTGGCGAGGATGTCCACCGCCGCACGTACTTCGCGCAGGATGGTGCCCGAGCCCAGCAGCTGCACGCGATGCTTGAAGTCGCCCTTGGCTTCTTCGAGCAGGTACATGCCCTTGATGATGCCGTCCTCGACACCCTGGGGCATAGCCGGCTGCTGGTAGTTCTCGTTCATCACGGTGATGTAGTAGTAGACGCTCTTCTGCAGCTCCATCATCTCGTGCATGCCGTGATGCATGATCACCGCCAGCTCGTAGCCGTAGGTGGGGTCGTAGCTGCGGCAGTTGGGGATGGTGCTGGCCAGGATATGGCTGTGACCGTCCTCGTGCTGCAGGCCTTCGCCGTTGAGCGTGGTGCGCCCGGAGGTGCCGCCCAGCAGGAAGCCACGGGTCTGCGCATCGCCCGCCGCCCAGGCCAGGTCGCCGATGCGCTGGAAACCGAACATCGAATAGAAGATGTAGACCGGCAGCATTGGCTGGTTGTAGTTGCTGTAGGCGGTACCGGCCGCCATGAAGGACGAGAAGGCGCCGGCCTCGTTGAGGCCTTCCTGCAGGATCTGGCCGTCACGCTCTTCGCGGTAGTACATCACCTGGTCGCGGTCGACCGGCTCGTACAGCTGCCCCACTGGCGAGTAGATGCCCAGCTGGCGGAACATGCCTTCCATGCCGAAGGTGCGCGCCTCGTCGGCGAGGATCGGCACGATGCGCTTGCCCAGATCCTTGTCCTTGACCAGCTGCGACAGGATCCGGCCGAAGGCCATGGTGGTGGAGATTTCACGCTCGCCAGAGCCGTCGAGCACAGCTTTCAGGGTTTCCAGCGGCGGCGTCGGAATGCTGAAGCTCTTCGGTCGGCGCTGCGGCAGCGAGCCGCCGAGCTTTTCACGACACTTGCGCAGGTACTTCATCTCCGCGCTGTCTTCGGCTGGGCGGTAGAACGGCAGTTCTTCGAGCTGCGAATCGTTGACCGGAATGTCGAAGCGGTCGCGGAATTTCTTCAGGCTGTCGATATCGACCTTTTTGGTGTTGTGGGCGATGTTCTTCGCCTCACCGGCACCGGTGCCGTAACCCTTGATGGTCTTGGCCAGGATGACGGTCGGCTGGCCCTTGTGGTTGACCGCCTGGTGGTAGGCCGCGTAGACCTTGTACGGGTCGTGGCCGCCGCGGTTGAGCTTCCAGACTTCCTCGTCGGACATGCTCTCGACGCGCTTGAGCAGCTCCGGGTCGGCGCCGAAGAAGTGCTTGCGCACGTAGGCGCCGTCTTTGGCCTTGTAGTTCTGGTATTCACCATCGATCGCTGCGTCCATGCGGCGCTGCATGCGGCCGTCTTCGTCGGCAGCGAACAGCGGATCCCACAGGCGGCCCCAGACGACCTTGTTGACGTTCCAGTTGGCGCCTTTGAACGCGCCTTCCAGTTCCTGGATGATTTTGCCGTTACCGCGAACCGGGCCGTCGAGGCGCTGCAGGTTGCAGTTGATGACGAACACCAGGTTGTCGAGGTTCTCACGGCCGGCCAGCGAGATGGCGCCGAGGGTTTCCGGCTCGTCGCACTCGCCGTCGCCGATGAAGCACCAGACGCGCTGCTTGCCCTTCGGGATGAAGCCGCGGTTTTCCAGGTACTTCATGAAGCGTGCCTGGTAGATCGCGGTAATCGGGCCAAGGCCCATGGACACGGTCGGGAACTGCCAGAAGTCCGGCATCAGGTGCGGGTGCGGGTAGCTCGACAGGCCCTTGCCATCGACTTCCTGGCGGAAGTTGAGCATCTGGTCTTCGCTCAGGCGGCCTTCGAGGAAGGCGCGGGCGTAGATGCCGGGGGAGGCGTGACCCTGATAGTAGATCAGGTCGCCGCCGTGCTCTTCGGTGGGAGCCTGGAAGAAATAGTTGAAGCCGATGTCGTAGAGCGTCGCGCTGGAGGCGAAGGTGGAGATATGCCCACCCAGGTCCGGGTCCTTCAGGTTCGCGCGCATCACCATGGCCAGGGCATTCCAGCGGACCAGGGAGCGAATACGGCGCTCCATGAACAGGTCGCCGGGCATCTTGGCTTCACGGGTGACGGGGATGGTGTTGCGGTACGGCGTGGTGATGCCGTAAGGAAGTGGCGTGCCGCTGCGGGTGGCCAGTTCCCCCATCCGGGTCATCAGATAGTGGGCGCGGTCTTCACCTTCGCGGTCGAGTACTGACTCGAGGGCGTCCAGCCATTCCTGGGTTTCGACGGGATCGAGATCTTGCATGGCTTGCTCCAGGGCGGAAAGGCTTCCAGAATCGGTTGCCTGCTTCGCGGTCGGCTTTGTGAGCCGGTGCGTTTATGTTCTTGGATGTTTTGGCCGGGGGTAGAGCCGGGCTCTGTAGTTTTACTACAAAACAACGGCTGATTCAGCCCCCTGCAACATTCTTTCGTAGTAAAACTACAATCGCGGCGGCTCGCTCTGGTGCCTTGATATACCCGCCACCGCCTCTAGCTCGGGCGCTCCCGTTGTCCCCGTAGCCATTTTTTGCGCTAAGGAACCTTATGAGTTTGCCATCGCTGGTTGCATTGCCGAAATCACTCCAACCTTTGGTCCTCCGTGCGCACGAGACGTTCCTCGGCGCGGAGCACGACCCGGCGCTACAGGTGCGGGAACGATTCGCGGCGTGGCCGGTGGAGCGTCGCGAAGCGTTCGATCGAGTGTGCGCCGCCAGTGACTTCGTCAGCGAACAGGTTAGCCGAGATCCGGAAATGTTGCTCCAGTTGGCAGAGTCAGAGCTGTTGGAGCGGCCGCTGCGAGAAGCCGAGATGCGTGCCACGCTCGCCGACTCGCTCGAGGATTGCACCGATGAAGACGGGCTGGCGCGCCGGCTGCGGCGCTTTCGCAACCGCCAGCAGGTGCGATTGATCTGGCGTGACCTGACAAGGCAGGCGGATCTGGCCGAGACCTGCGGCGATCTGTCCGACCTGGCGGACGCCTGTATCGACCTGGCCTATCACTGGTTGTACGGCCGCCACTGCGAGCAGTTCGGTGTGCCGACCGGCCGGCGCAGCGGTGATGCGCAGCATATGGTCATCCTCGGCATGGGCAAGCTCGGTGCGCGCGAGCTCAATCTGTCCTCCGATATCGATCTGATCTTCGGTTATCCAGAGGGCGGTGAAACCGTCGGTACCAGACGCTCGCTGGACAATCAGGAGTTCTTCGTCCGCCTCGGCCAGCGACTGATCAAGGCGCTCGATGCGCCGACTCTCGATGGCTTCGTGTTCCGTGTCGACATGCGTTTGCGACCCTACGGCTCGTCGGGGGCGCTGGTGCTGAGTTTCAATGCGCTGGAGCAGTACTACCAGGATCAGGGACGTGACTGGGAGCGCTACGCCATGATCAAGGCGCGCGTGGTGGGTGGCGATCAGGTGGCCGGCAAGGAGCTGCTGGAAATGCTGCGACCCTTCGTCTATCGGCGCTATCTGGACTTTTCCGCGATCGACGCGCTGCGCACCCTGAAACAGCTGATCCAGCAGGAAGTGCGGCGCAAGGGCATGGCGGCCAACATCAAGCTGGGCGCCGGCGGCATTCGCGAAGTGGAATTCATCGCCCAGGCGTTCCAGCTGATCCATGGCGGGCGCGATCTCAGCTTGCAGCAGCGCCCCCTGTTGAAGGTGCTGGCGACCCTTGCCGGGCAGGGCTATCTACCGGCGGCGGCGGTCGACGAGCTGCGTGAGGCCTATGAGTTTCTGCGCTACACGGAACACGCGCTGCAGGCCATCGATGACCGTCAGACGCAGATGCTGCCGGACAACCAGGCCGACTGCGACCGGGTCGCCTTCATGCTGGGGTTCGACGACTGGGAGGCGTTCCACCGCCAGCTATTGCACTGGCGCGGTCGTGTCGAATGGCATTTCAATCAGGTCATCGCCGACCCGGACGAAGACGAAACCGAGGGCGAGGCCTTGGTCGGCGGTGAGTGGTTGCCACTGTGGGAGCAGGACTGGGACGAAGAGTTCGCCTGTCGGCAGTTGAGCGACGCCGGTTTTCGCGACGGGCCGGCCGCTTGTCAACGCCTCGCCGCGCTGCGCAGCGGCAATCAGGTGCGGACCATGCAGCGGCTGGGCCGTGAGCGGCTGGACGCCTTCATTCCGCGGTTACTGGCGCAGGTGGTCGAGCAGGATGATCCGGACTTGGTGCTCGAGCGGGTGCTGCCGTTGGTCGAGGCCGTCGCCCGGCGTTCTGCCTATCTGGTGTTGCTCACGGAAAACCCCGGGGCCTTGCAGCGGCTCCTCGAGCTCTGCGCCGGCAGCCCCTGGATTGCCGAACAGATCGCGCGATTCCCGTTGCTGCTCGACGAGCTGCTCAACGCCGGACGGCTGTTCAGCCCGCCACAGGCGCCGGAGCTGGCGGCCGAGCTGCGTGAGAGGCTGGCGCGCATTCCCGAAGACGATCTCGAACAGCAAATGGAGGCGCTGCGGCATTTCAAGCTGGCGCATCGGCTGCGCGTGGCAGCCTCGGAAATTGCCGGAACCTTACCGCTGATGAAGGTCAGCGACTACCTGACCTGGCTGGCCGAGGCGATTCTCGAACAGGTGCTGGCACTGGCCTGGCGTCATACGGTGGCCCGTCACGGTCAGCCGAGGCGCACGGATGGTTCGCTGTGCGATCCGGCGTTCGTCATTGTCGGCTACGGCAAGGTCGGCGGCATCGAGCTCGGCCATGGCTCGGATCTCGATCTGGTATTCATCCACGACGGCGATCCCAACGCCGAAACCGATGGCGCCAAACCCATCGACGGTGCCCAGTTCTTCACCCGCCTGGGCCAGCGCATCATCCACCTGCTGACCACCCAGACCACCTCCGGCCAGCTCTACGAGGTCGACATGCGGCTGCGACCGTCGGGCGCGTCCGGGCTGCTGGTCAGCTCGTTGAGTGCCTTCGAGCGCTACCAGAGCGGCGAGGCCTGGACCTGGGAGCATCAGGCGCTGGTGCGGGCTCGCGTGCTGGTCGGCTGCCCGCAGCTGGCGGCGGACTTCGAGAAGGTTCGTGCGGCAGTGCTCGGGCGTCCGCGCGATCTGGAGCAGTTGCGCCGCGAGGTCAGCGAGATGCGCGGCAAGATGCGCGACAACCTCGGCACCCGTACAACGCAGGCGGGCCTGGCCGAGAAGGCGTTCGAGGCGGAGGGCGAGTTCAATCTCAAGCAGGATGCCGGTGGTATCGTGGATATCGAATTTATGGTGCAATACGCGGCTTTGGCGTGGTCGCACCAGCATCCGCAACTGCTGCGCTATACCGACAACATCCGCATTCTCGATGGGTTGGAGCAGGCCGGGTTGATGACCGGCGATGAGGTTCGGCTGCTGCAGGATGCCTACAAGGCATACCGCGCCGCGGCCCACCGGCAATCACTGCAGAAACTGCCCGGCGTGGTGAGTGGGGATCAATTTCATGACGAGCGTCGCGCGGTGATGCGCATCTGGCGCGAGCTGGGACTCAGCTGATCTCGTCTGCAAACAGCATTTATCGAACTTGAGGTGGCAACAATGTCGATGGCCGATCGTGATGGCGTGATCTGGTATGACGGTGAGATGGTTCAGTGGCGCGACGCGACCACCCATGTGCTGACTCACACCCTGCACTACGGCATGGGCGTTTTCGAAGGCGTGCGTGCCTACGACACGCCGGCCGGCACCGCGATCTTCCGCCTGCAGGCGCACACCGATCGCCTGTTCGATTCGGCACACATCATGAACATGAAGATGCCGTATTCGAAGGAAGAAATTAACGAGGCGACCCGCGCCGCCGTTCGTGAGAACAATCTGGAAAGCGCCTACATCCGCCCGATGGTCTTCTACGGATCTGAAGGCATGGGCCTGCGCGCCAGCGGCCTGAAAGTGCATGTAATCGTCGCCGCCTGGCATTGGGGCGCCTACATGGGCGACGAAGCGCTGGAGAAGGGCATCAAGGTTCGCACCAGCTCCTTCACCCGCCATCATGTCAACATCAGCATGACTCGCGCCAAGTCCAACGGCGCCTACATCAACTCGATGCTGGCCCTGCAGGAAGCCATCTCCGGCGGCGCCGACGAAGCGCTGATGCTGGACCCGGAAGGTTATGTCGCCGAGGGTTCGGGCGAAAACATCTTCATCATCAAGGACGGCGTGATCTACACCCCGGAAGTCACCGCCTGCCTCAATGGCATCACCCGCAGTACCGTGCTGACGCTGGCCGCCGAGCTGGGCATCAAGGTAGTGGAGAAGCGCATCACTCGCGACGAGGTCTACATCGCCGACGAAGCCTTCTTCACCGGCACCGCCGCCGAAGTTACGCCGATCCGCGAAGTCGACGGCCGCAACATCGGCATCGGTCGCCGCGGGCCGGTCACCGAACGCATCCAGACCGCTTACTTCGATCTGGTCTCCGGCAAGACCGATGCTCACACCGAATGGCGGACCCTCGTAGGCTAAAGGCTCTAGGCTGGACGAAGTGCTTCTTCGTTTAGCCTTCCTCCCTCCAGCCTCCGGCGGCTTTTGTTATGAATATTCTGATTGTGGGTCCCAGCTGGGTCGGCGACATGGTGATGGCGCAGACGTTGTTCGTCTGCCTGAAACAGCGCCATCCCGATTGCCAGATCGACGTGCTCGCACCCGAGTGGAGTCGGCCGATTCTCGAGCGCATGCCCGAGGTGCGCCAGGCCCTGAGCTTCCCGGTAGGGCATGGCGTGCTCGATATGGCGACTCGGCGCAGCATCGCGCAGAGCCTGCGCGGTCAATATCAGCAGGCGATCCTGCTGCCGAACTCGTTGAAGTCGGCGCTGGTGCCGTTTTTCGCCGGGATTCCCAAGCGCACCGGCTGGCGTGGCGAGATGCGCTTCGGCCTGCTCAACGACATGCGCAAGCTGGACAAGCAGCGCTACCCGCTGATGATCGAGCGCTTCATGGCGCTGGCCTACGAGCCGGGTGTCGAGCTGCCCAAGCCCTACCCGAAGCCGTCGCTGCGTATTGTCGAGCAAACCCGCGATGCCGCATTGGCGCGCTTCGGGCTGACGCTTGACCGTCCGGTATTGGCGCTTTGTCCGGGCGCGGAGTTCGGCGAATCCAAGCGCTGGCCGGCCGAGCATTTCGCCAGGGTCGCCGAGAGAAAGGTTCGTGAAGGCTGGCAGGTCTGGCTGTTCGGCTCGAAGAACGATCACGGCGTCGGCGAAGAGATCATCCAGCAGCTTATTCCTGGCTTGCGTGAGGAAGCGGTGAACCTGGCCGGCGAGACCAGCCTGGCCGAGGCGATCGATCTGCTCTCCTGCGCCGATGCGGTGGTGTCGAACGATTCGGGTTTGATGCACGTAGCCGCCGCGCTCGACCGTCCGCTGATCTCGGTCTACGGATCCACATCGCCGGCCTTTACCCCACCGTTGTCGGAACAGGTCGAAGTCGTCCGTCTGGGCCTCGATTGCAGTCCATGCTTCGAGCGCACCTGCCGTTTCGGCCACAACAACTGCATGCGCGAGCTCGAGCCGCGGCTGGTCATCGAAGCGCTGGACCGCCTGCTCCCGCAGCCAGTCGAGGTGCGCTGAGTGAGGGTGTTGCTGATCAAGACCTCCTCGCTGGGCGACGTGGTGCATACGCTGCCGGCGCTGACCGATGCGCAGCGCGCGATACCTGGCATTCAGTTCGATTGGGTGGTGGAAGAGGGCTTCGCCGAGATACCGGCCTGGCACCCCGCGGTGGCCCAGGTCATTCCCGTGGCGATTCGCCGTTGGCGCAAGCACCCGATGCAGACACTTCGATCCGGCGAGTGGAAGCGCTTCAAGGCGCGGCTCGGCGAAACGCGCTATGACCTGGTGATCGATGCCCAGGGCTTGCTGAAAAGCGCCTGGTTGACACGCTACGTCAAAGCACCGGTCGCCGGGCTCGACCGGGAATCGGCGCGCGAACCACTGGCCTCGCGCTTTTACGACCGGCCCTATGCGGTTCCGCGCGAGCAGCACGCACTGGAGCGGGTGCGTCAGTTGTTCGCCCAGGCGCTGGGCTATCTGTTACCCGAGACGGTCGCGGACTATGGTCTGGACAGGAACCAGCTGGCGGCGCCAGGCGAGCAGCCCTATCTGCTGTTTCTGCACGGCACCACCTGGCCGAGCAAACATTGGCCCGAAGCCTATTGGCGAGCACTGGCCGAGCGGATGAGCGCGTTCGGCTGGGCGATCCGCCTGCCGTGGGGCAATGCCGACGAGAAGGCGCGCGCCGAGCGTATCGCGCAGGGGCTGGACAGCGTATCGGTACTGCCCCGGTTGAATCTCGGTGGGATCGCCAAGGTCGTTGCCGGGGCGCGCGCCTGTGTCGCAGTGGATACCGGCCTCGGCCATCTGGCTGCTGCGCTGGATGTCCCCAGTATTTCGCTGTATGGCCCCACTTCGCCAGGCCTGGTGGGGGCTTATGGTCGCTCCCAGGTACACCTGTGCGCGAGTGGGCCGAACGCCGGGAAGGGGGATCGCCACAAGCCCTGTTTCGACGATCTGCTGCCCGAGCGCGTCGCCAACGAACTCAAGGCCCTGTTGCGGTCCGCGGAGGCGTCATCCTGATGCAGCTGGCGTTCATCCTCTACAAGTATTTCCCCTTCGGTGGGCTGCAGCGCGACTTCATGCGCATCGCCCTGGAGTGTCAGCAGCGCGGCCATGCCATCCGGGTCTATACGATGATCTGGGAGGGCAAGGTGCCCGAGGGTTTCGAGGTGCTGATCGCGCCGGTCAAAGCCCTGTTCAACCACACACGCAACGAACGCTTCACCGCGTGGGTCGAGGCCGACCTGGCCAAGCGGCCCGTGGCGCGAGTGGTCGGCTTCAACAAGATGCCCGGGCTCGACGTCTATTACGCGGCCGATCCCTGCTTCGAGGACAAGGCGCAGACGCTGCGCAACCCGATTTACCGCCGCTGGGGACGCTACAAGCATTTTGCCGAATACGAGCGGGCGGTTTTCGACCCGCGCTCCCGGACCGAGATCCTGATGATTTCCGAGGTCCAGCAGCCGCTGTTCATCAAGCATTACGCGACCCCGGCCGAGCGCTTCCATCTGCTACCACCGGGCATCGCTCTGGATCGCCGCGCGCCGGATGACGCGGCAGAGATCCGCCAGGCCTTTCGCGATGAATTCGATCTGGGAAGCGATGAGCTGCTGCTGGTACAGATCGGTTCGGGTTTCAAGACCAAGGGACTCGACCGCAGTCTCAAGGCGCTGGCGTCGCTCCCGCGTGAGCTGAAACGACGCACACGGTTGTTCGTCATCGGCCAGGACGATCCGAAACCCTTCCAGCTGCAGGCCAAGACGCTGGGCATCTCCGGTCAGGTCGAGTTTCTCAAGGGGCGCAGCGACATCCCGCGCTTCCTGCTCGGGGCGGACCTGCTGATTCATCCGGCCTACAACGAGAACACCGGTACCGTCCTGCTGGAAGCACTGGTCGCCGGCCTGCCGGTGGTGGTGACGAATGTCTGCGGTTATGCCCATTACATTGCCGAGGCCGATTGCGGACGCGTGATTCCCAGCCCCTTCGAGCAAAGCCGGCTCGACCGCACGCTGGCCGAAATGCTGGCTGACGACGTGCAGCGCAGTCGCTGGGCACACAATGCGCTGGCCTACGCCGATAGCGCGGACCTCTACAGCATGCCCCAGCGGGCAGCTGATGTGATTCTGGCGGAGCGACCATGAGCTTGATCCTTGGCGAGCCCTTCCAGACGCTCTGGGCGGGCCGCGACCCATTCGATGCGGTCGAGCAGCTTCAGGGCCAGGTCTATCGCGAACTCGACGGCCGGCGCACATTGCGTACCGAAGTCCAGGGGCGTGGGTACTTCGTCAAGATCCACCGTGGCATTGGCTGGGGCGAAATCGTCAAGAATCTTGCGACCGCTAAGCTGCCGGTGCTCGGTGCCGGGCAGGAGTGGCGCGCCATCCAGCGCCTGCACCAGGTGGGCGTGCCGACGATGACGGCGGTGGCCTACGGTGCGCGCGGCAGCAATCCCGCGGCCCAGCATTCGTTCATCATCACCGAGGAATTGGCGCCGACGATCAGCCTCGAAGACTACAGCCTCGACTGGCTGCAGAATCCGCCCGACCCAGTGCTCAAGCGTGCGCTGATCGCCGAGGTCGCGCGCATGACCGGCACCATGCACCGCGCCGGCGTGAATCATCGCGACTGTTACATCTGCCATTTTCTGCTGCACACCGATAAACCGGTGACGGCGGGCGATTTTCGCCTGTCGCTGATCGACCTACATCGCGCCCAGGTTCGCCGCCAGACGCCTCGCCGTTGGCGCGACAAGGATCTGGCAGGCCTGTATTTCTCGGCGCTGGGCATCGGCCTGACCCGGCGTGACGAGCTGCGGTTTCTCGTCGGTTATTTTCAGCGACCGCTGCGTGAGATCCTGCGTGACGAGGCCGTTTTGCTGCAGGCGCTGCAGCGCAAGGCGGGGAGGCTCATGGCCCGCAAGCAGCGCTACGGGGACGCACTCTGATGGCCGGTTGGACACTGGACCCCGGATATGCCGCGCTGTCGTCTGATTTTGGCAGCCTGGAGGCCGTATTCGACCTGGCGGGCGAGCGCGTCACCAAGGACGCGATGTCGGAGGTCATTCGTGTAGAGCGCTGCGGCGTCATCTACTACGTCAAGCGCTACACCGGCTCCGGCAAGGGCTTGCGGCGTTACCTCGGTCGGCCCCGGGTCAAGGCCGAGTGGCAGAACCTCAAGCTGTTCAGGCGCTGGGGTATCCCCACCGCGCCCATCGTCGCCTACGGACTGGAGCGCCAGCACGGCAGCTTTAGTCGTGGTGCGCTGATCACCCGTGAGTTGGAGCGCACCGAGGATCTGGCGGCCCTCGCCTCGCGCAACGACCCCTGCCTCCGTGATGGCGAGTGGGTGCGTCGGGTAAGCCTGCAACTGGCCGCGGCGACGCGGCAGATGCATGCGAAACGGTTCGCGCACAACGACCTGAAATGGCGAAACTTGCTGGTCGATCCGCAGCTCAATCTTTACCTGATCGACTGCCCTACGGGTGCGTTCTGGTGGGGCCCGTTCCTCGAGCGGCGAATCGTCAAGGATCTCGCCTGCCTGGACAAGGTAGCCAAGTACCACCTGAGCCGGACCCAGCGGTTGCGCTTCTATCTGCGGTATGCCGAGCGCGACCGCCTGACGGCTCAGGACAAGGCGCGGCTTCGCCAGGTGCTGGACTATTTCGAGGGACGTGAATGAAGGACTTCATCGCGGAGGCGGATCGCGACCTGCTCATGCGTCACGGGATGGCTGATTTCGACGCACTCTGGACGCTGCGGCTGACTGCCGTGGACGAGCCGAACGTCGAGCGCGGCGGCTGGAGCAGCGTGTTCCGACTGGAGCTGGAGGGTGTCGCGTTCTATCTGAAACGCCAGAGCAACCATCTGACTCGCAGCCTGACGCGTCCACTCGGCGAGCCTACGTTTGCCCGCGAATTTCGCGCCATCCGGCAGTTCCAGAGCCTTGGTATCCCCGCCTTGCAGGCAAGCTATTTCGGCTGTCGACGGGTCGGCGGCGAGCAGCGCGCCGTGCTGCTCACCCGCGCCCTGGATGGCTGGCAGGATCTGGACGGCTGGTTGATGCAATGGCCCGAGCTGAGCGCCGCGCGGCGCACCGGCATTGTCCGGGCGACCGGCGTGCTTGCCCGCCAGTTGCATGCGGCGGGGCAGATGCATGGCTGCTTCTACCCCAAGCACATCTTTCTCCGTGAGCAGCCGGAGGGTTGGCAGGCTCGCCTGATCGATCTGGAGAAAACCCGCCCGCTGCTGCTCGGGCGCGCCGACCGGGTCAAGGATCTGGAACCGCTGTTGCGACGTGCCAGTTGTTGGAGCGACGAGGAGATTCGTTGTCTGCTCGACACCTATCTACAAGACGACAAAGACATCGACGACTGGATGCATCGGCTGAACCGCCGCCGGCGTCACAAGGCGGCGCGCGCATGAGGCTATCGGAGCTGGCAACCTGCGGGCGGCAACCGTCGCTACCGCTGACCGTCGATGTCGGCGAGGCGGGCGATCTGGTCGTCGAGCAATGGCTTCGTGTGCTGCCGGGGCAGCGCTATGTGGGGCGGGCGCGGTGGCAAGGCAGAACCGTGCTGGCGAAACTGATGGTCGGTGGCAACGGGCACCGGCACTACCTGCGCGAGCGGGACGGCGCGGCCTTGTTGATCGCGCAAGGCTTGGCGACCCCCGGCGTACTGGCCGAAGGCTGGCGTGCGGGCGAGGGTGGCTGGTTGCTGTTCGAGTTTCTCGATGACGCCCGCAGCCTGTGGGATGTCTGGCGCGAATGCGAGCATGCAGCGCCGTTGACCGAAGGCCAGACCGAGCTGCTGGGCGCTGCGCTGGGGCTCATCGCGCAGATGCACAGTCGAGGGCTCTGGCAGGAGGATCTGCATCTCGACAACCTGCTGCTACAGACCGGTGTGCTGCACGTGGTCGATGGTGGCGGCGTCAGGGCCGAGACGCCCGGGCAACCATTGTCTCGCGAGCGCGTCCTGGCCAACCTGGGCGTGTTCTTCGCTCAGTTGCCGCCGACGGTCGAGCCGTTCATCGAGGAATTGCTGGTGCACTACCTGCTCGCCAACAGCGAGCACGCGCTACCCCTGGAGGCGCTGCTCAAGGAGGTGCGTAAGGTTCGCGCCTGGCGCCTGAACGATTTCCTGAAGAAAGTCGCTCGTGATTGCAGCCTGTTCAGCGCACGTATCGGTGCATTCGGCGCACGGGTGGTGCGACGCGACGCGCAAGCGCGACTGCAGAATGTACTGGACGACCCAGACGGGTTCATTGCGTGGGGCCATTTATACAAGACCGGTGGCGCCGCCACGGTGGCGCGCATCGAAGTGGATGGCCAGCCGCTACTGATCAAGCGCTACAACATCAAGAGCCCGTTGCACTGGTGCAAGCGCTTCTGGCGTCCCAGTCGCGCCTGGCATAGCTGGGTCGAGGGGAATCGCCTCGATTTTCTCGGTATCGCCACACCTCGCCTGCTGTCGGTCATCGAGCGCCGCTGGCTGTGGCTGCGCGGGCCGGCGTGGCTGATTACCGAATTGCTTGGCGGAGAAGATATAATCGCGCGTTTTCAGCCGTACCTGAACGAGGCGCCGCCGGAGGACGAGCTGGCTGCGCTGGATCGCTTGTTTGCCGCGCTGATACGCGAACGCATCAGTCACGGTGATCTGAAAGGTCATAACCTGTTCTGGGAGCAGGGCCGCTGGGCGCTCATCGACCTCGATGCCGTGCAGCAGCATTCGAGTGATGCCAGCTTCGCCCGCGCCTACGCCAAGGACCGCGCGCGTTTTCTGCGCAACTGGCCGACCGATTCAGCGCTCCATCGATTGCTGGACGAACGGTTGCCGAGGGACAGCTTGAGGCCGAACGCTTGAAGCTGGAAGAACGCCCCACGGGGTTGAACTAGACATATCGCTGGCGCTTCGAGCTTTCGGCTTCGAGCTGCCAACTGCATTGAAGAGGCATTACCCGTGGCATTGACGATTCTCGGTCTATCCGGCGCTCTGAGTCATGATCCTTCCGCCGCCCTGTACATCGACGGCAAGCTGATCGCCGCCGTCGAAGAAGAGCGTTTCGTGCGCGACAAGCACGCCAAGAACCGCATGCCCTACGAGTCGGCCAAGTTCTGTCTGGAGCAGGCCGGCATCAAGCCAGCGGACGTCGATGTGGTGGCGATTCCCTTCGCGCCGATCAGCATCTTCGAGAAGGCGCGCTGGCACTATGCCAAGCGCTACTGGTACGCACCGGATCGTGCGCTGGATGCCATTTTCACCGGTAACCGCCGCTACTACCGCTACAAGAAGCGTATCGAGTGGTGCCTGCAGCAACTGGGCTTCGACCTGAAGAAGGTCAAGCTGCAGCCCGTCGAGCATCACCTGGCGCACGCCTCCAGCGCCTATCACTGCTCCGGCTTTACCGAGAAGACTGCCATCCTCGGCATCGATGGCAAGGGCGAATACGCCACCACCTTCTTCGGTTGGGGCGAGAACGGCAAGATTCACAAGATCAAGGAATTCTACGACCCGGATTCGCTCGGCGGCCTCTATGGCGCGATCACCGAATTTCTCGGCTTCGAGATGCTCGACGGCGAATTCAAGGTCATGGGCATGGCGCCCTATGGCGATGCTGCCAAATACGATTTCTCCCGTCTGGCCACCTTCGAGAACGGTGAGCTGACCATCAACACCGAGTACGCCAACGTCATCGGTTTCCGCCGCTACAAGGAGAAGGGCAAGGGCTATTACTTCTCGCCGAAGCTGATCGAGTGGCTCGGGCCCAAGCGCGAAGGCGACATCGCCGACGACCCCTACATCCATTATGCGGCCGCGATGCAGGCGCTTTTCGAAAAGCTCGCGCTGCAGATGATGGATTACTACCTGGGTGACATCATTCGCGAAACCGGCAAGATCGCCTTCGCCGGCGGCTGCGCGCTGAACGTCAAGCTCAACCAGAAGATCATCGCGCGCGATGAGGTCAAGGAGCTGTTCGTCCAGCCCGCCTCGGGTGATGCCGGGACCGCGGTGGGCGCGGCGGCATACGTGTCGGTACAACGCGGCGTGCCGGTCGAGAAGATGGAGCACGTCTACCTCGGCCCGTCGTACTCCAACGAAGACGTGATCGCCGCCTGCGCGCGGCACCCGAACAAGCCCGTGTTCAAACAGATCCCCAACACCACCGAGCGCATCGCGAGAATCATGGTGGACGGCAATCCGGTGGCCTGGTTCCAGGGGCGCATGGAGTTCGGTCCGCGGGCCCTCGGTGGTCGCTCGATCATCGGCTGCCCGAGCGTGCCGGGCGTGGCCGATCGCATCAACGAGCAGATCAAGTTCCGCGAGCGCTGGAGGCCCTTCTGCCCGTCGATGCTCGACACCGTCGCCCCGCAGATGCTCAAGGTCGATCACCCGAGCCCGTTCATGACCTTCACTTTCGAAGTCAACGAAGGCTGGAAGGAGCGCGTCGGCGAAGTGGTCCACGAGGACGGCACCTCCCGCGCTCAGGTCCTCGAACGCCGCCACAACCCGCGCTGGTATGACCTGATGCTGGAACTGGAAAAACTCACCGGCAACGGCGTCTCGCTGAACACCTCGCTGAACCGTCGCGGCGAACCGATGATCTGCTCGCCAACCGATGCGCTGAACATGTTCTATGGCTCCGACCTGCAATACCTGATCATGGAGGACATCCTCGTGGTCAAGGACGGCAAGGATTGGTATGAGCATGTCTAGTTTGCAGGTTACCGTCGTCATACCGGCATATAACTACGCGAAAACACTCCCGCGTGCAGTCCAGTCCGTCGTCACCCAGCTGAGCGAGCATAGTGAGCTGTTGGTAATAGATGACGGCTCTACCGACGAAACTCCTGCTGTGCTTGCCGAGTTGCAAGCCAGACATCCAGCACGGTTTCGCGTGATTCATAAGCCTAACGGCGGGCTCTCTTCAGTGCGTAATCGCGGTATTGCAGAAGCTAAAGGAGCCTATCTGGTATTTCTGGATGCCGATGACGAGTTGGCGCCGGATGCCCTGAGGTTGTTGAGTGAGCATCTTGAGCAATATCCACAAACACGCATGGTAATTGGCGGGCATTGGGCGGTATGGCCCGATGGTAAGCATCGCAAGCATTTGCCTGCGGCGCTTCCGGAGGATCGGCTGGAGCGATTACGCGGATATTTGCTAAACAAGACTATCAGCCTTGCCAACGGCGCGTCCGCTATTCATTGCGACGTTTTTCAACTGGGGAATTACCCTGAAAGCTTCCGCAACGCCGAGGATATTCCAGTCTTCAGCCAAGCGCTCGCAAACTTCGACTGCACGATTCTCGCTGAGCCCATGGCATTGATCTACAAGCACGATGACAGTATGCGGCATGACATCAAGCAGGACTGTGCGGTTGGGCTGGCCGTCGTCGATGAAATATTCGACAACGGGCGAGTGCCTGCTGCCATGGCGTCATTACGCAAACCATTCAAAGCTCAGCGCTGCCTTTCGCTGTTTCGTGGGCTTTTGAGCGCAGGGCAGTTTGCCGAGGCGCGTGGGATGTACCGTCAGGCGATCGCTACTGATTGGCGGGTGATATTCAAGACGTCTTACACCCGCAAAGCGCTGCGGCTCTGGCTGGGCGGAAAAAGCTGAGCGTGGGGAGGCCCATGGACGCGGCGTTGCGCCAGCTGCTTGACTTCGTAGTCGACGCGCCCGTGCGCCGTGGCAAGGGGCGGCTGGCTGCCTGGCGTTTGCGCTGCCGGCTGGCAGGTAAGAGTCTGTTGGCTTACTTGTTTGCAGAACGCCGTCATATCCCAACAACGTCTTGCGACGTCCTGTTAATTCATCCCTCGCGCAAATCATACGAGCAAGGCCGAAAAGGCGCATTTGTGCAGGCGCTGAGGGCCAGCGGTCTTCACGTTGAGGAGTTTATCGAAGAGTCAGATAGTGTGCTGAGTCGCACTCGGCAGTTCGTCAGACCCGTCAAGCCGGTCCCGTTACTCCTGTACTGGTATGCAGCGCACGCAGCGTTCCTGTTGCGACGTTATAAGGCCAAAGTGGTGTTGACCGAGCGAAACGGGTGGATAGTTCCAAGCTTCATCAAGGCGTTACGCACTGACCGCATGCGGGTGATGCATTTGGCGCATTCGGTGCCGTCGGGTCAATCCAGTCGCTATGACTATTTTGATTACGATTACTACCTGATGTTTGGCAGAAGCTCCTATGACTATCTTTCTTCGCTTGGTGAGGCTTTTGGCGAATGCTGTGCAGTGTATGCGGGACCGTATTATCTGACAGATCCAAAAAAAACCGTGTGGGTCGAGACAGACAGTCAGCGGGCGCCACGTTTGCTTTTTCTCGGCTCGGGGCCGGATTACGAGCATACCGAGTCTTATAAGCACTATTGCAGGTGGGTCATGACGTGGCTCGAGCAGCATCAGGATGCAACGCTTTCTGTGAAGCTCCATCCTCGCGGGCAAGGTTGTCCCTGGCTGGACTATGCGGCGAGTTCTGAGCGAGTCGCTCTCTTGCCTGCAGGTGAGACGCTCGAGCAGTGTGCCGGGGACTTCGATCTTGTGCTGTGTGGCTATACCAACGCTGTCTTAGACGTGGCCCGTGCCGGTGCTCCTTTCGTGCTGCTTGGGCAGGGCGAAGATTATTTTTCGGTTGCTCGATTCGGACTTCCAAGAAGCGTTGCCGAATCGCAGTTGGCGACCCGTGTCGAAGAGGTTCTTTCCGATCCGGAAAAGACGAAGGAGCGCTTGTCCGAGTTCCTGCACTATCACATGTGTCACGCAGACAAACCGCTTGAGTCCCTAGTGGACAGTGTGCGACTGGTGGCGAACGACTTGGAGCCTGCAGGCATTCGTCTCTCTGCTCCGACCCTAAAATGTCAATAGTATATTTATGAAAGTAGTGTTTCTCGGCTTGGCTAAGCACCAAATAACGTATTTCAACGCTCTTCTTGAAAACTCCGAGTTAACCGGCACCGTTGTCACGCCGGCTGCTTTGCCATGTCCGTCTGTCACCGGGCTGCGACAAGTACTACGTCGGGTGGAGTGGAAACGTTTAGTAAGAGAGAAGTGCACCGAGCGGGCGACGAAAGGGCGATATCACGGTGTTTTATACCGACTCTTGCTTAGAGCGGAGCTACTGGTAGTGGCGCTCCGTTTCGGTCGGTTGATGCGTAGGGAGCGGCCCGACGCGGTTGCCATGTGGAACGGCGGTCATCGCTATTGCGCGCTCCTCGCAAGCATGTGCGAGGAGCGCGTGCTGAGGTTGTATTTCGAGAATGGTCTGCTTCCCGGCACTACCACCCTGGACTCCCAAGGAGTGAATTATCGTAACTCCGTTCCCAGGGATCTTGAGTTCTATCGAAGCTATGCAGAGCGATATCCTGAGCGACTCAACTGTGTTCGATCGGTGGCGCTAGTTCCTAGAGACGCAAAGCGCCAAAGTAAGTCCGTTGAGCTACCTAGCAGCTATATCTTCATCCCGTTTCAGGATGATTGGGACACGCAGATTCGGTTGTTCTCGCCGTGGATCCGTAACATGCGCGAGCTTTTCGCCTTTGCCGAACTGGTTGCACAGCGCAGCGGGACGGTCGTGGTTTTGAAGGAGCATCCATCAAGCCGGGTGAAATATCCGGATCTAGTTAAACGTGCCTCAAGCAAAGTCATTTTCGCCAACGGCAACTCGACGCAGGAATTAATTGAAAACGCTGATTGCGTCGTTACGGTCAATTCCACAGTTGGCTTAGAGAGCATTCTGTTGGCGAAACCCGTGCTGGTTTTGGGTGAGGCTTTCTATGCGGTCGAAGGCGTGGCGGCACGTGCGCAAAGTGCAGAGGAGGCGCTTGCTTTGCTGGAAAAGCTGCCAGCCTGGGGCCTAAGCGAGGAGTTGCGACAGGCATTCATTAGTTATCTTCGAGATGAATACTGCTTGCCGGGCCGTTGGCAAGACGCCGATGCGGAACACTATTTGACGGTAGCTAGGAGAATCGAGGCGTTGGCAGCATGACTCTGCACCGGTCGCTTCCTGTCTCTCTGCGGGTGATGCTCTCGATTGGACTGTATCTGCAACTTGCAGGGATTTGCTTTATACCTGACGGTAGTCGTTATGCCACCATTACGAACCTAACGCTGTTTGCGCCCGCATTGGTCGCGCTCGTTTTTTTTAGGCAATCATGGCCGTCCTTGAATAAGACGGCGTTTAGCGTGCTGATAGCGCTATGCGTGTGGGTAGCCTTCGTTGCCGTGTTTAACGAGGGGAGCGCTGGCGCGCCCTGGAAATGGCTGCGGTTGGTCCTTTATGTAGGTCTCTATGCGTTAGCCATTGGCTTGGTCATGCAGAGCAAGGCGCTCTGGCGAGTGCTGCTTTTGGTGGTCGTCTGTACTGCGGCGCTCTTTGCATGGCTCAGCCTGTTTCAAGCCCTCTTGGTCGACGACCGAGGCTTCGCTTTTAGAGCGTTCAGGCTGGATTCATGGGCAGGCCACAAACTAGCAGATTTTGCGAATCCGATCGTATCCGCTTTGTATTTTGGTGTCGTAGCAATAATGGCACTTTGCCTGTCGCTGCGCGAGAAAGGTGGGCTCAGGTTATTGTCCCTGACTGCGTTCCTTGGGGCCTCGGCGTATTGCTATTTCACCTACTCGCGAGGGGTCTGGGTCGGCCTCTTAGCTGCGATAGTGGCTTATCTGGCGGTTTCGCTCACAGCTCGACAGTTCCGCATGTTGCTGTGGGGGTTTACTCCTTTATGTATAGCCGGGTTCCTTTTTCTTGCAAGCGTAGGCGGAATAGACGCAAGTTATCGAGACGAGATCTTCTTGCAATGGTCGTCGAAAATAGGGACGTTCTGGTTATGGGGAGCAGGAGCGGGAGCTGATCCGAATATTTGTATCGAGGGCATTCGGCGCTGTTTCAATCAGGCACACAGCCTTTACTTGCAGTTCTTCTTTGAATATGGGCTTCCCGGCTTGCTGCTCCTGCTCCTATTGATCGCGGCTCTTTTGCTGGGCGGGTGGCGTTATCGCTCGGAACAAAGCTACGCTCCTCTGGGGCTGGCACTTATGGTGTTTGTAGTTGTTGTCTCTATTGCCAATTATTATGTAATT
Source organism: Stutzerimonas stutzeri (assembly GCF_018138085.1). Lineage (NCBI taxonomy): Bacteria > Pseudomonadati > Pseudomonadota > Gammaproteobacteria > Pseudomonadales > Pseudomonadaceae > Stutzerimonas > Stutzerimonas stutzeri. The sequence goes on along the minus strand of NZ_CP073105.1, from coordinate 4,237,028 downwards.
TTCCTGCGGCCAAGTGTGTTTTGGATCGTTTTTTGGCTACCGGTCTCGATACTTTTGTACGAGGGTGCGGGGGGCGGGAAGCCGGAGGTTCGATGATGCCAATGTTGAAAAGCATGAAGCGGTACTGGTGCCTAGAAATCCTAGGTGGCAGCCCGAAAGAATTTTCGTGGCGTCGACTCAGGCAAAAGTGCAAAAGAAGCAATCGCTATGCTTATTTGTTCTGGTTTCGTATTGCCTACGTGCTTCACGCTGAAGGCGGTCGCTTCTGGAAGCGACGAGCCAAGATGCTGAACGAGCGAATAAGCCGAAAATACAACGTCGAAATCATGCTTGGCGCGACGGTGGGCGAAGGTTTATGGATTGCCCACCCCTCAGGTATTGTGATTAGCGCTTATTCCAAGATAGGTAAGAATTTCAAGATCTGGCAGGGCTGTACTATCGGTATAAAAGGCGGTGACGGAGAAAAGTTTATATTCATAGGGGATAACGTCAGCCTCTGCGTAAATTCTTGTATTATCGGTGACGCTATCTCCATCGCAGATAATGTCGTAATCGGAGCGATGACCTTGGTGAACAAGGATATTTCGAGCGCTGGGATCTATGTCAATAAACGGGTGCTGGACGGGTTCGGCTGCGGCAGTGAAGCTCAATCATCCAGTTAATCAGGGTGTTGCTGTGTACAGCTCGATAAGGTCTTTTGTGGGGAATTGCTCAAGATTCTTCCTTTTTAAATGATTTCGTAGATGATCGAAGTTTCGGTTGATCAGGTTTTGGCTAAGAGGGCGGGGCCTCTTCTGTAGGTCCAAAACATCAATAAGACCGAACGAACCGTTCGGAAGCAGGATGATGTTGCCGATGTGCAAAGATCGGAAATAGATACCTTCTTTGTGCAGCCTTTTTATAAATTTAGCTAACTCACATAGGTGCTGCCGGACCAGGCTCGGGTCGGCGCGGAAAATAGACTCTATCGAAACACCAGGTAGGGGCCGGTATAGACAGCCGCTCAGGCCACGGCTCTTATCAAGCCAGAAGGTTTCTATGAGCTCTGGAGCGCTGAAGCCCGAGTCACGCAGCATGGCAAGGTTCTTGGCGAACCGTTCTGCATAAGGAAACAGGCGAGCCAGAAAAGGGCGCCGACGAGTGTAAAAAACTTTTAGAAAGGTTCCATCGGCCAGAGCCAAAACTTTAGGACCGCGCGCATCCCTTTCCAGCACCGTGCCTTCTGTCACCCAGTTTTCTAACTGCTGCGCTGTTACAATCCGCATCTTGTTCCTCTAGCCAGTCGTATGGGGCTTGCCGAATGGCCAATTCTACCCAGCAATCCAGCGTAAAGGTGTACCTGCGGCTGCTGCGCTACGTATTCCCCTACTGGGGGCTGTTCGCGATCAGTCTTCTCGGCTTCCTGATATTCGCCTCTACCCAGCCGATGCTGGGCTATATCCTTAAATTTTTTGTGGACGGTTTGAGCAATCCCGATGCCAGCCTGTTCGCCCAGGTTCCGCATCTCAACGAGGTCCCATGGCTGGCTCAGCTCAAGCTGTTGCAAGCCGTACCATTGCTCATCATCCTGATCGCCCTGATGCAGGGGATAGGATCTTTCCTGGGCAATTTCTTTCTCGCGAAGGTTTCGCTCGGTCTCGTGCATGATCTGCGGGTCGCACTGTTCAACAACATCCTGACGCTGCCGAACCGCTATTTCGACAGCCACAATTCTGGCCATCTGATATCTCGTATTACCTATAACGTCACTATGGTTACGGGGGCTGCGACCGATGCGATCAAGGTCGTGGTGCGTGAAGGCATGACAGTGATGTTTCTGTTCGCAACGCTGCTGTGGATGAACTGGAAGCTTACGTTGGTGATGCTGGCGATACTGCCCGTGATCGGTCTGATGGTATCGAGCGCTAGCAAGAAATTTCGCAAGCAAAGCAAGAAAATCCAGGCCGCGATGGGCGATGTTACGCATGTGGCTTCCGAGACGATCCAGGGCTATCGGGTGGTCCGTAGTTTCGGTGGCGAAACCTATGAGCAGAATCGATTTCTGTCGGCGAGCACCGAAAACACCGCCAAACAGTTACGTATGGTCAAGACGAACGCGGTTTACACACCGAGCCTGCAGCTCGTTATCTATAGCGCCATGGCGGTACTTATGTTTCTGGTGCTGTTGCTGCGTGGAGGCGCGTCTGCCGGCGACCTGGTTGCCTACATTACGCTGGCCGGGTTGCTGCCAAAGCCGATTCGCCAGCTATCGGAAGTCAGCTCGACCATCCAGAAAGGTGTAGCTGGCGCCGAGAGCATCTTCGAGCAGCTCGACGAGGAGCCGGAAGTCGATCGGGGCACGCTCGAGCGCGAAGCCGTCAGCGGCCATCTTCAGGTGCGTAACCTCGACTTCGTCTATCCAGGTACCGATAAACGCGTGCTGCATGACATCAACTTCGCCGTCGAGCCCGGCCAGATGGTGGCGCTGGTTGGGCGCTCTGGCAGTGGCAAGTCAACACTGGCCAATCTGATCCCACGGTTCTACCACCATGAGGCAGGCCAGATCCTGCTCGATGGGGTAGATGTCGAGTCCTACACGCTTCGCAATCTGCGCCGACACATCGCACTGGTTACCCAGCAAGTGACCCTTTTCAACGATACGGTGGCCAACAACATCGCCTACGGCGATCTGGCCGGCGCGCCGCTGGAAGATATACGGCAGGCGGCCCGTGATGCCTACGCCGACGAGTTCATCGAGCAGATGCCTGACGGCTACCAGACGTTGGTGGGCGAGAACGGCGTGCTGCTGTCCGGCGGCCAACGTCAGCGTCTGGCGATTGCCCGAGCGCTACTGAAAAACGCGCCAGTGCTCATCCTCGATGAGGCAACCTCGGCGCTCGACACCGAGTCCGAACGGCATATCCAGGGCGCTTTGGACCATGTCATGAAGGGCCGCACCACGCTGGTCATCGCCCATCGGCTGAGTACCATCGAGAAAGCCGATCTGATTCTGGTGATGGAGCAGGGACGTATCGTCGAACGCGGAACGCACGCCGAGTTGCTGATTGCCAATGGCGCTTACGCCAGGCTCCACGCCACGCAGTTCAAGGACGAAACGCCGGACGAGCAGGCCTCCTGATGCTGCAGTTCCTACAGAGCTGGCGTGAGCGCGGCTGGCAGGTTATCGATGCCTCGACGTATGAAAAGGTCTGGCACCGTTACGGCGGCAGCGTGGCCACGCATCCGGAAGTGATCGAGCGGCTGGCCGGCCTCGCCGATATCCCGGTGCGTTACCTCGGCTGGGAGCAGGCGGGCGAGGTAATGGCGGCGATCCCTTGCTGGGGGCGCTATCTGGCGCTGTCCAAGGACGTGCTGAAGAAGACCGGCAAGCGCGGTCTGTTCGATCTGGGCAATGCCGAAGTGATTCTGCCGATCGCCGAGCAGGCCTGTGTGCCGGTACGGCAGCGTATGCGTTATGTCTCCGAGCTGAACGCCGGCCGCATCAGCGCGCTGCGTGATCAGCCCGAGGGGTTGGCACTCGCACGCGAGCCGGAAGACTATTCGAAGAAGTTTCGCTACAACCAGCGTCGTGAGCAGCGACTGCTGGAGGAGGCGGGCGGGGTGTTGCGGCCGATACTGGATTTCTCGCCGGCCGAGCAGGCTTCGATGTATGCCGATCTGTTCCAGCGTCGCTGGGGTTTCGAGGCGCCTGGCAAGGGCCATCTGCAAGAGGTCTTCGCGTTACTGCGCGATTTCATGACCGGCTCGGTGGTGTTGCTCGATGAGCAGCCCATCGCCATTCAGGTGCTCTACCGGGTCGAAGCGCCGAAGTGGGTGTCCATTGAATACATCAACGGTGGCGTCGATCCGCAGCAGCGCGATTTCAGCCCGGGCAGCGTACTCAGCTTCGTCAATACCCAGACGGCCTGGGCCGAAGCCCGCGCGCTGGGCAAGCCGCTGCGCTATTCCTTCGGCCGTGCGGACCGCGAGTACAAGGACCGCTGGTGCCATCGAGTTCCGGTCTTCCAGGTGTGATCCATGAGCGCACGCAAACAGCAACTGCTTAAACGTCACCGCAAGCACAAACGTATCGCGCTGCTGGTGGCGCTGGTGCTGCTGTTGCTGATCGGTGCGCTGCTTAGCTGGTGGTTGGTGCTGCCATTGATCCTGCTGGGGTGGGTGGCCCATGAAGCCTGGTTCGCCGATCACCTGTTCTATCGCCCGCAAGATGATTACCGCTACGACTTCCCGCCGGATGCCCGACAGTTGGCGGTTCGGCTCGAGCACGGGCGGCTGCGAACGGCTGCCGACTGGACGGACGGCGACACGCTGATACTCGAGGTCCGGGTCAAGGCGAACTGGCTCGGCCGCTTTCTCGACCCGCAGGTGCATATTGGCGACGACCGGCAGGACTTCGAGCGAGGCGTCGATGGGCTACGTTATCTGAATCTTTCCGGGCAGCAGGAGGCGTTGCGTGCTGGCACGCTGACGATCCTCGGGCGGCACTGCCGGATCGAGGCGGACGCCACCCTGCATGCGATGGCCTGTCCGGACTATGCCGAACGTCGGCTGCTGATCATCGCGCCGCATGCCGACGACGCCGAGCTGGCGGCCTTCGGGCTGTACAGTCGCGCCAGTGAGGTGGCCATCGTCACCCTCACTCAGGGTGAGATCGAGGCGGACAGCTACCGCCGGCTGGGACTCGACGCTGGCGCTGCGGCGCGACTCAAGGGACGCCTGCGTAGCTGGGACAGTCTCGCCGTGCCGCTGTGGGGCGGCGTGCCGCCACAACGTTGCGTGCAGCTGGGGTACTACTGCCTGCAGTTGCCTGCGATGGCCGCGGAGCCCGAGCGGCCGTTCGGTTCTCGCGAATCGGGCGATGCGGACATCCGCAGCGTGCGCGGCAACAATCCGCTGCGGTTGCCCGGCGACGACGATGGCCAGCCCAGCTGGCAGAACCTGCAGGCGGATCTGCGCGCGCTGCTCACGCATTTCAGGCCCGAGGTGGTGGTCACTCCACACCCGGAACTCGATCCGCATGCCGATCATGTCGCGGCGACGCGCGCGTTGTGTCAGGCGATGAAGGAGGGGGATTGGCTGCCGGAAACGCTGCTGCTCTACGCCAACCACCTGCACGACAACGATCGCTGGCCCATGGGCCCGGCTGACGGCGGCGTGGCGTTGCCGCCGGCGATCGAGCCGCTGCCGGCCGAGCCTTTGTGGAGCCCGGTGCTGGATGCCGAGACACGCCTCAACAAGGCGATGGCGCTGGGCATGCAGCACGATCTGCAAGGGCGTTTGCCGCTCAAGAAGCGACTGCGTCGGTTGATTCAGACGGTATTGGCTGGCCGTCGCTGGCCGGCCACCGGCGATGATGAGTTTTTCCGCAAGGCGGTGCGCCGCCACGAGTTGTTCTGGGTGCGCAAGCTATGAGGCCGCCCCGCTGGCCGAGGCCGGCGGGAGAGGCATGCATGGTATGATCGCCGCCGTTTTTCTTCTTCACCGGAGCCGCCATGAAGCTGTCCATGCCCCGTTTCGACCAAGCCTCCGTACTGGTGGTTGGCGATGTCATGCTCGATCGTTACTGGCATGGCGGTACCTCGCGGATTTCGCCGGAGGCGCCGGTGCCGGTGGTCCGGGTCGATCAGGTCGAAGACCGGCCGGGTGGCGCGGCCAACGTAGCGCTGAACATCGCGGCATTGGGTGCGCCAGCGATGCTGGTAGGCGTAACGGGCGTCGACGAAGCGCGGCAAAGCCTGACCGATAGCCTGGCGGCCGCGGGGGTTGGGGCGTATTTCCAGTCCATCGAACATCAGCCGACGATCATCAAATTGCGGGTCATGAGCCGTCATCAGCAGCTGCTGCGGATGGATTTCGAGGAACCCTTCGAAACCGATCCCGCAGCGCTGCTGGCGCAGGTCGAAGAGCTGCTGGACGGCATCAAGGTGCTGATCCTCTCGGACTACGGCAAGGGGGCGCTGCGCAACCATCAGGCGCTGATTCGGGCCGCACGCCAGCGCGGCATCCCGGTCCTGGCCGACCCCAAGGGCAAGGATTTCGAGATTTATCGAGGCGCGTCGTTGATTACGCCGAACCTCGGCGAATTCGAGGCCATCGTTGGCCATTGCGCTGACGAAGCCGAGCTGGTGACCAAGGGGGCCGAGCTGATGCGCAGCCTCGAACTCGGGGCGTTGCTGGTCACCCGTGGGGAGCATGGCATGACGTTGCTGCGTCCGGACCATTCGCCGCTGCACTTGCCAGCGCGGGCGCGCGAGGTCTTCGATGTCACCGGTGCCGGCGATACGGTCATCTCGACCCTCGCCGCGGCTATGGCGGCAGGTGAAGAGCTGCCACAGGCGGTGGCATTGGCCAATCTCGCTGCCGGCATTGTCGTCGGCAAGCTGGGCACCGCGTGCATCAGCGCGCCCGAGTTGCGTCGCGCCGTGCAGCGCGAGGAGGGCTCCGAGCGCGGCGTGATGACGGTCGAGCAGTTGCTGACGGCAGTCGAGGATGCACGCGCCGAGGGCGAGAGAATCGTTTTCACCAATGGTTGTTTCGACATCCTCCATGCCGGTCACGTGACCTATCTGGAGCAGGCCCGCGCGCAGGGTGATCGTCTGATCGTCGCGGTCAACGACGACGCTTCGGTGAGCCGTTTGAAGGGGCCTGGTCGGCCGATCAATTCGGTGGATCGGCGCATGGCCGTGCTGGCCGGCCTCGGTGCGGTGGACTGGGTCGTTTGCTTCCCCGAGGACACGCCGGAAAATCTGCTGGCGCAGGTCAAGCCGGACATCCTGGTCAAGGGTGGCGATTATGGTGTCGATCAGGTCGTGGGCGCCGATCTGGTGACGGCCTACGGTGGCATCGTGAAGGTGCTGGGGTTGGTGGAGAACAGCTCCACCACCGCCATCGTCGAGAAGATCCGCAGCCGCTGAGCCCGGCCACTCCAGGCCGGCTCGGGTCGGCCGCTAGCGGCCCGCGGCAGCGCTGGTCGTGCCGATCCAGTCGCGCCAGCGTATGCGCTCGTCGCGCACCACCCACTCGTGCTGCGGTGCAAAACTCTCCGACAGCCACAGCCCGCGGGTACTGGCCGGCACCGGCAGGCCCTTGCGCAGGGTCAGTAGCGAGGCGGTAGGTCGCCCGTGCTGCAACGGTATCAGGTAAAGGTCGGGACGGCTGCGGTCCAGTTGGGCCACCAGCTTGCCGTCCTCGAGGCGCTCGTCGACATGGAACAGGCTCAGTTCACGGGTCTCTTTCGGCAGTTCCAGGCGCATGTCGTAGACCAGTTGCAGCGATGCGGTAGGCAGGTGCACATAAGCCCTGGGCCGCTCCATGAGGGTCATTTGCCCATACTGGACCGGTCGGGCCGAGCCGGACAGCGACGCCAGGTTGAAATGCACCGTTTCGCGGTAGCGCAGGCTGCCCTGATAGGGTACCGGTAGCCAGATGTCGCCGAAGCGCCCCGCGAGCCAGCCCTCCGGGGTTTCCAGCAGGCATTCTTCGGCGACCTCCTGAATGGCTGTCAGCAGCGGCAGGCTGAGTTCGTGCGCCGGTACATAGCCGGAGATCAGCTTCAACACGACGTCGCCTCGATCCAGACGCTGCTGACGCACCAGCACCCAGTATTCCTGGCCCTGCCAGCTGAGCGTCAGGCGCACCGAGACACCGAGATTGGCGAGTTCGAGGCGGAAGCACGAAGGATCGTCTACATCCACAGGGCGTCGACGTTCGAGCACCTCGGCGAAATTCAGCGGACGGCCCAGGCTCTGATAACGCAAACCCTCCGCGCTGGCCTCGACGAGCACTGGCAGGGTCTTGAACGCGGTGGGATTCTTGCGGATCAATACGCGCGGCATTCGGCTCCTCCTGGGTCGGTCGGCCGTAGGGCCGTCGTTATTGTTGTTGGGACAAAACGGCTGCAGCGGTATGCACGTTATCTGACAGATGTTGCGGGTTGATGGTGCCGACAATGGCCGCGCCGACCCCGGGATGCGCGAACAACAGCTCGAAGCTGGCCCGTACCGGGTCTGCGCCTGGTGTCAGGCAGGCATGACCGCTGGCCAGCGCCTTTTTAATCAGGATGCCCTTCGCGTGGCTTGCAGCGTAGTCGAGCACAGGACGTTCGGCTTGCTCACTGAGGTTGTAGGTCACCATGGCGCAGTCGCCCTGCTCGAGCGCAAGCAGGCCGCCTTCGACCGTCTTGCCGGACAGCCCGTAGCCAAGGATCTTGCCCTCGTGCTTGAGCTCGGCAAGCGTCTCGTAGACGCCGCTGTTGCGCAGTATTTCCACGTCACGCCCATCCGAGTGCACCAGCACCAGTTCGATTCTGTCCGTCTGCAGGCGCCGGAGGCTGCGCTCCACCGAGAGGCGCGTGTGCGCCGGCGAGAAATCGAAATGCGATTGGCCGTCGACGAACTCCTCGCCGACCTTGCTGACGACCACCCAGTGCTCCCGCTGGCCTTGAAGCAAAGGTCCCAGGCGCTGTTCACTGATGCCATAAGCGGGCGCCGTGTCGATCAGGTTGATGCCCAGGTCGCGCGCCAGGCAGAGCAGTTGGCGGGCCTGCGCATCGTCAGGGATGCGGAAACCGTTGGGGTACTTCACGCCCTGATCACGACCCAGCTTGACGGTACCCAGCCCCAACGGCGATACGGTGAGCCCGGTGCCGCCCAGCGGCCTGTGAAAGTCGTGCAGGGTATCGTTCATGCCAACAGCCCCTGCCAGAAAGGCCCACTAATGGCTGGGTGCGGTAGTTCCGGCAGTGCGGGGTGCGGCTGAGGGCGAATGCCATCGCGGACCAGCGCGGCCTGCACGCGGTCAGCGAAATCGGGCGACAGCGCCAGCTTGGTCGGCCAGCCAACCAGCAGCCGGCCCTGGTCTGCGAGGAAGGCGTTGTCTGGCCTGGCCAGCGCTGACTGGGCCGGCTCGGCGCGATCGATGCGCAGCGTGGCCCATTGGGCCGAGGTCAGGTCGATCCAGGGCACCAGTTCGGCCAGCTCCTTCTTTGCCGCGGCGATCTGCGCCGCTTCGTCGCGTGCGACCCCCTCGGCCTCGGCCAGGTCTCCACCCAGGTACCAGAGCCATTGACCATCGGCGGTCGGATGGCTGGTCACGGTAATCCGCGGCTTCGAGCCACCGCCCAGGCAGTGTGCGTAAAGCGGCTTCAGCGCGGCGGCTTTGACCAGCACCATGTGCAGCGGGCGTTTTTGCATCGCCGGCTGCGCCAGCCCCAGCGCGTCCAGCAGCCCGGCGTTGCCGGCACCGGCGGTAAGAACAATGCGTTGGGCGCGGATAGCGCGACCGTCGACGAGCAGTCCGGTCAGCTCGTTGTGCTCTCTGAGCGGCTCGATCCGTTCGGCTTTCAGCAGGCCCGGGCCGGCCAGCTCCGCCAGCCGTCGAATCAGGCTGGGCACATCCAGCACCAGCTCGCTGAGGCGATAGACCTTGCCCTTGAATCTCGGATGCTGCAGCGCCGGCGGCAACTCGTTGCCCTTGACCTGATCGACTCGGGAGCGCACCGCCTTGCTGGCGAAAAAGCTGGTGAGGTTGCCGGTCAACGTGCCGGGCGACCAGAGATAGTGCGCATCGGAGAGCAAATGCACCCCGGAAAGGTCCAGTTCGCCGTGGCCTTGCAGCGCTTCGCGCCAGCGCCGTGGCATGTCGGCGATGGCTTCGGAGGCGCCGGTCAATGCGCCGCCCAGGGCGTATTTGGTGCCGCCGTGGATGATGCCCTGCGACTTGACGCTCTGCCCGCCACCCAGCGCGCCCTTGTCCACCACCAGGGTCGAATAGCCTTCCTGACGCAGGCGCGCGTTCAGCCACAGGCCGGCGACGCCACCGCCTACGATCAGGATGTCGGTGCTCAGGGAATCGGACATGGTCGGCCTCGCTGTGAAATCAGGCGAGCAGTATAACCGCTTGCCCGTCGGCTTTAATTGACGCCCGGTGGCAGCCTCAGTGGCCCGTGCTGCTAGAAAACAGCTGGATCACCACCACGCCCGCGACGATCAGGACCATGCCGAGAACGGCCGGCAGGTCGAGCTTCTGCTGATAGATCGCCGCGGCCGCGACGCTCACAAGCACGATGCCGAGGCCTGCCCAGATGGCATAGGCGATGCCCACCGGGATGGTTTTGACCACCAGGCTGAGCATCCAGAAGGACAGGCTGTAGCCAGCGACGACCAGTAACAGCGGTAATGGCCGACTGAAACCGTCGAGGGCTTTCATCGAGGTCGTTGCGATCACCTCGGCCGTAATTGCGATAGCGAGATACAGATAGCCAGTCATACGCCCTCCGGTACAAGCAGGGCGATCGATTCGCGCTGCGCTTCATTCGGCTGCGCCTGTGCACGCAAGTTCGGCTTGCTGGTGCGTTTTCGGTGAGGGCCTCGTGGTGGCCGTTTCATCGAGGCCTTTGCTAAGCTCCGCGCCCATGAATCGTACCCTTTACACTGTGCTGTTCCATCTCGCCTTGCCCCTCGTGGTGATTCGACTGTTCTGGCGTGCCCGTCGAGCACCGGCCTATGCAAAACGCATCGGTGAACGTTTTGCCGTTGGCATGCCGGTATTTCAACCCGGCGGTATCTGGGTTCATGCGGTCTCGGTCGGCGAGAGCATTGCTGCCGCGCCGATGGTGCGTGCGTTGCAGGCACGTTACCCGCAGTTGCCGATTACCATCACCTGCATGACGCCAACCGGCTCCGAACGTATTAGGGCCTTGTTCGGCGACAGCGTGCAGCACTGCTATCTGCCCTACGATCTGCCATGCGCGGCGGCACGTTTTCTTGATCGACTGCAGCCGAAGCTGGCCGTGGTGATGGAAACCGAGCTCTGGCCCAACCACATCCATCAATGTGCGCGTCGTGGCATTCCGGTGGCACTGGCCAATGCGCGGCTGTCCGAGCGATCGGCGCGCGGCTATGCGCGCTTCTCCCGGCTGACCGCACCGATGCTGACCGAGTTGAGTCTGATCGCCGCACAAACCGAAGCCGAAGCCGAGCGTTTCCGGCAACTTGGCGCGCGCGACAGTGCAGTCAGGGTAACCGGTTCGATCAAATTCGATCTGAACGTCGACCCCTCGCTGCTCGGGCGTGCCGAACAGCTTCGTCAACAATGGGGTGCAACGGAGCGGCCGATATGGATCGGCGCGAGCACCCACACCGGCGAAGACGAAATCCTGCTGGCTGCGCATCGCCAGTTGCTGGCGGAGCGACCTGACGCCCTGCTGATCCTGGTGCCGCGTCATCCGGAGCGCTTTGGTTCGGTTCACGAACTCTGTCGCAAGCAAGGTTTCTCCACGGTTCGGCGCTCGCTTGGCGAGCCGCCCCAGGCATCGACGCAAGTGGTGCTCGGCGACACCATGGGCGAACTGCTGTTTCTCTTCGCACTGGCCGATGTGGCATTTGTGGGCGGCAGCCTGGTGCCGACCGGGGGACATAACCTGCTCGAGCCCGCAGCCCTGGGCAAGCCGGTGTTGACCGGCCCGCATCTGTTCAACTTTCTCGATATTGCAGCGCAACTGCGCGAAGCCGGAGCGCTCGTTGAGCTCGACAGCGCTCCCGAGCTGGCGGTGGCCGTCATGGAGTTTTGGCGCGACGCTGCCAAGGCGGAGCAGGCGAGGCGTGCAGGCTACCGCGTGCTAAAGAACAATCAGGGCGCGCTGGGACGCCTGCTGGCGGAGCTGGAACGTCTACTGGAACGACGTTAGCTCTCCGCCCGAGACGCAGGCCGCTCGATGATGGCGGCCGCGACTGTCAAGCGATGCGGATGACGCACCTGAAGGTGCGTGACTGCGCGAACGGCCAAGTGTCTGGCCTGATTACTCGACCCGCACCGGTCGGCCAAGATTCTCCGACAGGTCCGGCGGCAGGAAGTCGCTGTCCGGGTCGTAGTCCGCCTTTAGGAAGCGTTGCAGATCTTCGAGGTCGCCCGGATTGAGCGTGCCAGCGGCTTGCTTCAAACGCAGGTTGTCGAGGATGTAGTCGTAGCGCGCGTTGTTGTAGTCACGCACTGCGGCGAACAGCCGGCGCTGGGCGTCGAGCACGTCGACGATATTGCGCGTGCCCACTTGGTAACCGATGTCGGTGGCTTCCAGTGCGCTCTGGTTGGACACAATCGACTGCCGGCGCGCCTGCACCTGCTCGACATCGGTATTGACCGCGCGATGCAGGTTGCGGGTGGACTCGACCACCTGACGGCGCAGGCTTTCGCGCTGCTGCTCGGTCTGGGTCAGCTGGTAGAAGGCTTCGCGGCTCTGGGAGGTCGTCAGCCCGCCGCTATACAAGGGAATGTTCAGTTGCAGGCCAATGCTGCTCTGCTCGACATCGCCGTTGTAGCGCGGCAGATCGAACCCCGGGATGTCCATGGATCCGGTATTGGAAAAGCCCAGGCTGTCGTTGTCGCCCTTGCTGTAGCGCGCGACTGCGTCGACTGTCGGCGCGTGGCCGGCACGACGCTGGCGCAATGTTTCCTCGGCGGCGACGACTGCCTGGTCAACCGCCTGCAGATTAAGATTCTGCTGCGCTGCGGTGTTAACCCAGGCGCTCGCATCGTTCGGCACGGGCGGCAGCACGGGCAGGCTGTGCTCGATACCTTCCAGGGCCAGATATTCACGATTGGTCAGCGTGAACAGGGCCTGAAACGCGTCATCGACCTGGCGCTTCGCGATCATGCGGTTGGCGCGAGCCGTATCGAAACCGGCTTGAGCCTCAAGTACATCGGTGCGATCGGACAGGCCTACATCGAAACGTTCATCGGCTTGATCGAGCTGCCGCTTGAAGGCTGACTCCTCGGCCTTGGCGGCGGCCAGGTTGTCTTGCGCGCGCAGCACGGCGAAATAGGCCTGTGCCGTCTGGCGGATCAGGTCCTGCTCGGCGATGGAATACTCGAGCGCCGCCTGCTCGCTGATGGCTTCGGCCGCCTGCAGCTGGAACCAGCGATCGGCACGAAAGATCGGTTGGCTCAGCGTCGCCTGGTAGACCGTGCCGCTACGCGACAGCGATCTCGAACCGGCGCTGGTGTCGACATCGGTACGGGTTTGGCTGGTCTCGGCGCCCGCGCTCAGATTGGGCAGCAATCCGGCGCGCGCCTGGGGCACGATCTCCTGAGTCGCCTGGTACTGGGCCCTGGCGGCTGCGAGATCGGCGTTATTTTCCACTGCCTGTCGGTAGACGCTGATCAGGTCGGTGCGGCTGGAAAGCGAGGGTGCGGTATCGGCCCATGCCAGCCCCGACGAGGCGGCCGTCACAGCGAGTGCCAGCGTGAGTCTGCGCAGCATGTGCGTCTTTCCTTGAAGCGAAGTGATGGGCAAGGCTATGCGCCGCCAGGCGAGCGGTCAAGGTGCTTGGCGGCGCCTTGAAGCGGCCGGGTGGCAGATCGCAAACGTGACCCGACGGTCGCGCGTCTCCGGCTCGGCGTGGCTTTCCACCGAACACTTGATTACACTCGATCCCGTTCTTGTCGGGGTGCCTTGAATCGAAGGCTGAGATCGGAAAGTTCCGGATCCCGTTGAACCTGATCAGGTTAAGGCCTGCGTAGGGAACAAGATGTGCTCGCCAGTCGTTCCGGCCAGCTCTCTCGGCGCCAGTCCCGGCGCACCCCGATGCCCTTTTCCCGCCGTGTTTTTCAGGTTCGCTCCGACAACTATCGAGGAGCCAGCCAGATGCGTGCAGAACAACAAAACCTCAGTGAATCGGCCCAGGTCGATCAGCAGTCGATCCAGCCTTTCCCGCGTTCGCAGAAAATCTATGTGCAGGGTTCTCGCCCTGACATCCGCGTGCCGATGCGCGAGATCAGTCTCGACGTCACCCCGACCGACTTCGGTGGCGAGATCAACGCGCCGGTATTGGTCTACGACACCTCCGGCCCCTACACCGACCCGAACGTACAGATAGATGTACGTAAAGGCCTGGCCGACGTGCGCTCGGCCTGGATCGAGGGCCGTGGCGACACCGAACTGCTCGATGGCCTGACCTCGCAGTTCGGTCAGCAGCGCCTCGCCGATACCGAGCTGACCAAGATGCGCTTTGCCCACGTGCGCAATCCACGCCGCGCCAAGCCGGGCAAGAACGTCAGCCAGATGCACTACGCGCGTCAGGGCATCATTACGCCCGAGATGGAATTCGTTGCCATCCGCGAAAACATGAAGCTGCAGGAAGCGCGTGCGGCCGGCCTGCTCATCGAGCAGCACGTCGGGCAGAGCTTCGGTGCTTCGATTCCGAAGGAAATCACCCCAGAGTTCGTCCGCAGCGAAGTCGCCCGCGGCCGCGCCATCATCCCCGCCAACATCAATCACACCGAGCTCGAGCCGATGATCATCGGCCGCAACTTCCTGGTGAAGATCAACGGCAACATCGGCAACTCCGCGCTGGGTTCCTCGATCGAGGAAGAAGTGGCCAAGCTGACCTGGGGCATCCGCTGGGGCTCGGATACCGTGATGGACCTGTCCACCGGCAAGCACATCCACGAGACCCGCGAGTGGATCATCCGCAACTCGCCGGTACCGATCGGCACCGTGCCGATCTACCAGGCGCTGGAGAAGGTCAACGGTGTGGCCGAGGACCTGACCTGGGAGCTGTTCCGCGACACGCTGATCGAGCAGGCGGAGCAGGGCGTCGACTACTTCACCATCCACGCCGGCGTGCTGCTGCGCTACGTGCCGCTGACCGCCAAGCGCGTCACCGGCATCGTCAGCCGCGGGGGTTCGATCATGGCCAAGTGGTGCCTGGCGCACCATAAAGAGAACTTTCTCTACACCCATTTCGAAGAAATCTGCGAAATCATGAAGGCCTACGACGTCAGCTTCTCGCTGGGCGACGGCCTGCGTCCGGGCTCGATCGCCGACGCCAACGACGCCGCGCAGTTCGGCGAGCTGGAAACCCTCGGCGAGCTGACCAAGATCGCCTGGAAGCATGATGTCCAGTGCATGATCGAAGGTCCGGGCCACGTGCCGATGCAGATGATCAAGGAGAACATGGACAAGCAGCTCGAATGCTGCGACGAGGCGCCGTTCTACACCCTCGGCCCGCTGACCACCGACATCGCGCCGGGTTACGACCACATCACCAGCGGTATCGGTGCGGCGATGATCGGCTGGTTCGGCTGCGCCATGCTCTGCTACGTCACGCCGAAGGAGCACCTGGGCCTGCCGAACAAGGACGACGTCAAGACCGGGATCATCACCTATAAGATCGCGGCCCACGCCGCCGACCTCGCCAAGGGCCACCCGGGGGCGCAGATCCGTGATAACGCGTTGTCCAAGGCACGTTTCGAATTCCGCTGGGAGGACCAGTTCAACCTCGGCCTCGATCCGGACACCGCCCGCGCCTTCCATGACGAAACCTTGCCGAAGGACTCGGCCAAAGTCGCGCATTTCTGCTCCATGTGCGGGCCGAAATTCTGCTCGATGAAGATCACCCAGGAAGTCCGTGAATACGCCGCCGAAAACGGCCTGACCGACGAGCAAAAGGCCATCGAGGCCGGCTTCAAGGAACAGTCCTCGCGCTTCAAGGATGAAGGCTCCGTGATCTACAAGCAGGTTTGACGATAAATGCGCTGGAGGCGGGAGGCTGGACGAGCTCCGTGATCCGGATACTGCGGGATCACGTCGCCAGCCCCTGATGTAGGAGCGGTCTCGACCGCGAGCTTCTCGACGCCAGGGGCATCTGCAGTTTCGTAGCGTGGATGTCGCTTTTCATATCCACCGGGCGACGCCGCTGTTCGGTGGATTGATGAAACGTGATCCACCCAATCCCGAAGTGTAGGAGCGGTCTCGACCGCGAGCTTCTCGACGCTCCAGTGGTATCTGCAGTTTCGTAGGGTGGATGTCGCTTTTCATATCCACCGGGCGACGCCGCTGATCGGTGGATCGATGAACGTGATCCACCCAGCCCCGCAGTGTGGGAGCGGTCTCGACCGCGAGCTTCTCGACGCCCCAGGGGCGTCTGCAGTTTCGTAGGGTGGATGTCGCTTTTCACATCCACTGGGCGACGCAGCTGATCGGTGGATCGATGAACGTGATCCACCCAGCCCCGCAGTGTGGGAGCGGTCTCGACCGCGAGCTCCTCGACGCTCCAGTGGTATCTGCAGTTTCGTAGCGTGGATGTCGCTTTTTACATCCACCGCGTGACGCCGCTGTTCGGTGGTTCGATAAAGCGCGATCCGCCTACGCAGCAAAACACACCCGGCTGGGCCGGTTTTCCACAACAATTCTTTGAGACAAAACGTGAACATTCCAGGCCGCTACTCTCCGCATCAGCGCATCCCCTCTGAACACCGTGTGTTCGGCGGGCGCGATCTGTTTTCCCTGTGGTTTTCCCTTGGCGTGGGCCTGATGGTGCTGCAGCTCGGTGCCTTGCTGGCGCCGGGGCTGGGTATGAGCGGCGCGTTGCTCGCCATCGTCAGCGGCACTGCGGTCGGTGTCCTGCTGCTCGGGGCCGTCGCGGTGATCGGCAGTGATACCGGACTGTCATCTATGGCCAATCTGAAGCGCACGCTTGGTCAGCGCGGCGCAATCGTGCCGGCGCTGCTCAACCTGGCGCAGCTGGTCGGCTGGGGCGCGTTCGAAATCATCGTCATGCGCGACGCCGCGAGTCTGCTGGCGACACGGGCGTTCGGCGAGCATAGCGGGCTGGTCAGTCCGGTGCTCTGGACGCTGGTCTTCGGTGCGCTGGCCACCCTGCTGGCGATTGCCGGTCCGCTGACCTTCGTCCGCCGGATCCTGCGCAGATGGGGCATCTGGTTGCTTCTGGGTGCCTGCCTCTGGCTGACCTGGAATCTTTTTGCCAAGGCCGATCTCGCGGCCCTCTGGGCGCGTCAGGGCGATGGTTCGCTACCCTTTGCACTGGGCTTCGATATCGCCATCGCCATGCCGCTGTCGTGGCTGCCGCTGATCGCCGACTATTCGCGTTACGGCAAGGCGGCGCGGCGGGTCTTCGGCGGCACGGTGCTGGGCTTTTTCATCGGCAACGTCTGGCTGATGGGCCTGGGCGTTGCCTACACCCTGGCATTCGCCGACAGCGGCGAGGTCAATGCGCTGTTGCTGGCGTTGGCTGGGGCCGGCTTGGGTATCCCGCTGTTGTTGATTCTGCTCGACGAAACGGAAAACGCCTTCGCCGATATCCATTCTGCGGCGGTTTCGGTTGGTGTATTGCTGCCTGTCGGTGTCGAGTGTCTGGCGCTCGCCATCGGTGTGCTCTGCACCTTCATCGCCTGGCTCGCGCCGTTGGCCGAATACCAGAACTTCCTGCTGCTGATCGGCTCGGTGTTCGCGCCGCTGTTCGGGGTGGTGCTGGTCGACCATTACCTGCTTCGCCAGCGGGGCCAGTCGCAGGTCGCGGTCATGGCCTTGCGCTGGGATACGCTGCTCGCCTGGGGTTGTGGCGTGATCGCCTACCACGTGCTGGCCAGCGCCTGGCCGGAAATCGGTGCGAGCCTGCCGGCCCTGCTTTTGTCCGGCGGGCTTCTGCTGCTGTTGAGTCGTCTCGGTCGCGCTACGGCAGGTACTCCGGTTTCACAATAGCGCGCAGTTCCGTGTAGGGGATTTCCAGCTCGGGATGGCCGCTCGAATAAGGCGCGATGCTGTAGACGTCATATTTGAGCAGCACCTTGTCGCGTAGCAGTGCGACGTTGGCGGTACGCACAAAAGGCCACTGCCGGGAGAACTCGGCGTCCTGCTGGTTCGCCAGCAGCCAACGCTGATGCGCCTTGGCAGTCGCGCGCCAGAAGGCGCCCTCCTTGCCGGGCAGCAGTACGTCGGCGAGCCCTAGCTCGCGGTCCTGCTCTCGGTCATAGTTGATGAAGCCGCGCCCCGGCATGCCATGCGCGCCGCCGGTGTAGAGGTAACTGGACAGCTCGATCACCAGCAGCGAACCATGCTGATCGATCAGCTTCGATTGCAGATAGCTGCTCCACCCGGGTTCGGCGTTGCGCAGAAAGGCCTGCTGGTAGCCTTCGAGCGTGGCGGGCACTTCGGCGTCTGGGCTGTTCACGGTCATCTTGCGCAGCCGCGCATCGATCAGCGCGTTCAGCGCAGGCTCGTCGGCGAACAGCTGGGTGTCGATGTTGACCAACGGGCAGTGCTCGTCCTGTTCGGCGCATCCGGTGGGGCGCTGTTCGCTGATGACCTGGCGAACCTCGACCGGCGGCTCGCCGCGAAAATGCTGACAGGCGCCGAGGAGCAGGCTGAGCGTGATCAGAGTGACGGATTGGCGAAAGGACATGGACGATTTCATGGCTCTTGTGGTGGCTGCGGTGCGGTTTCGAGTGCCTGACGGATGCGAAGTTCTCGAACCGGGCGTCGGCAATCTTTCCCGATACGAGTGGTCTGCAAAAGGCTGCGCCTGAATAAACGGCGCGCTAGGATGACATCTGAGAAACCGCTCACGCCGTGACGGTTACAGCCTTTCCGGCGCCCTGGGCGCGGACAAAACCGATATGTGAGTGATTCATGACTGATACCTTCAAACCCGGTCCGGATGATGTCGAGATCGTCGAGCGAGAGCAATGCTTCAGCGGTTTCTATCGCCTGGATCGTCTGCAACTGCGACATCGCCTGTTCAGTGGCGCCATGGGCCGGCAGCTCGAGCGCGAATTGTTCGTCCGTCACGATGCGGTTTGCGTGTTGCCCTACGATCCTCGCCGCGACGAGGTCGTGCTTATCGAGCAATTCCGGGTCGGGGCGGTCGGCAAGGTGGCTAACCCCTGGCTGATCGAACTGGTCGCCGGCCTGATCGACAAGGACGAGCAGCCCGAAGAGGTGGCGCGGCGCGAAGCCATCGAGGAAGCCGGGTTGGAAGTGGGCGAGCTGTGGCCGGTCACGACCTACTTCCCGTCGCCCGGCGGTAGCACCGAGCGCGTGCACCTCTACGTGGGGCGTTGCGACAGCTCCAATGCGGGCGGCGTGTTCGGCCTGGACGAAGAGGGTGAGGATATTCGCGTGCACGTCTGGTCGTTGCAGCAGGCATTGCAGGCCGTACGCGACGGCGGCATCGATAACGCCGCGAGCATCATCGCGCTGCAATGGCTGGCGCTGAATCGCGACGAGATCAGGGGGGCGTGGACATGAGGCGAACGCGCGAACGATACCGTGTCGATCTGCTGGAGCTGCAGGCGGCCTGCGAGGCCAACTACCTGCGGCTGATGCGCCTGTTGCCGGACATGCGCAACCAGCCGGACATTCGCCGAATCGCCATGAGCCAGGGCGATCGACTGCTCGGCGTGCTGGTGCTGAAAGTCGTGGAGAGCTGCCCCTACACCACCACCGTGCAGATCAGCCAGCAGGACTGCTTGCCCTGGCTTCCAGTACCGCAGATGGACGTGCGGGTCTACCATGATGCGCGCATGGCGGAAGTGATCAGTGCCGAGAATGCTCGACGTTTCCGCGGCATCTACAGCTATCCCAACGCTCAAATGCATCAGCCCGACGAGAAGAATCAGCTCAACCTGTTTCTCGGTGAATGGCTGGGGCATTGTCTGGCGTGTGGCCACGAACTCGAGCCGGTTCTGTAAGCGCGCCGATCGGTTCTGCAACCCAAAGGTCGAGGTCTGCGTTCAGCTTCCGGAACCCGGCCGCCGCATCGATTCGCTCGTCTGTGATGCATGCCCGCATCGTGTGGTTTACCCCTGTAGCTGCGAGCCACCATAATTCTTTTGCGAATTCGCCAAAGGAGACGGGTCTTGGCTGCTGCGCCCCTCACTGCTAACAACGATTCGGTGCTGCTCGTACAGCTGACCGACAGCCATCTGTTTGCCGAGGCGGACGGGCGACTGCTGGGCATGGATACTGCCGCGAGCCTGCAGCGAGTCGTCGACCTGGTCTTGCACGAGCAACCCAGCGTGGATCTGGTGCTGGCCACCGGAGACCTGTCGCAGGACGGCTCCCTTGCCTCCTACACGCGGTTTCGCCAGCTTTCCGAGCGCATCGATGCGCCGGCGCGCTGGTGTCCTGGCAATCATGACGAGCTGGACGCCATGCGCGAGGCCACGCTCGACAGCGACCTGATGGAGCCTGTGCTGGAAATGGGCGCTTGGCGCGTGGTGATGCTCGACACGCTGGTGCCGGGCTCGGTGTTCGGGCTGCTTCGTGACGATCAGCTGGAATTGCTGGAGCGGACTCTGGCACAGGCGCCGGAACGGCCGCACCTGGTTTGCCTGCATCATCACCCGGTCACCATCGACAGTCGATGGATGGACAGCATCGGCTTGCACAACCGCGAAGCGCTGTTCGAGGTGCTCGATCGCTTCAGTTGCGTCAAGGCTTTGCTCTGGGGGCACATTCACCAGGAATTCGACGGCTGGCGCAGCGGTGTTCGGTTGCTGGCGACGCCGTCGACCGGCGTGCAGTTCGCCCCTGGCAGCGAGGACTTCCAGGTCGATACACGCGCGCCAGGCTATCGCTGGCTGCGGCTGCATGCCGACGGCGCACTCGAAACGGGCGTCTCACGCGTGGTTGGCGTCGATTTCGAGGTCAATTACGACGTCAAGGGCTACTGACGTTACGTCAGGCTGCGGACAGCGTTTTTCGAGTCACGCGAAGGGCGCTTGATACCCAATCGCCGCTCGGACGGCGGGCGCAGCTTGCAGCCTGCGTATCTCGCCTAGTAGCCTTTCCCGTCTTTTGCCAGCTCAGCGAACCAGCATGACCCGTACGCAGCCCGCCATTGTTTACATGCACGGCCTCAACAGCTCTCCGCTATCGCAAAAGGCCAGTCAGCTGACCGCGGCAATGGAGCGTATCGGCTCGATCGACCGGTTGCGAGTGCCAGCCCTGCATCATCACCCTCGTCAGGCCATTGCCCAGCTCGAGGCGGCCATTGTCGAACTGGGGCGCCCCGTGCTGGTCGGCAGCTCCCTCGGCGGATACTATGCAACGCACCTCGCCGAGCGCCACGGGCTCAAGGCGCTGCTGATCAATCCGGCGGTGACGCCGCATCGCCACTTCGACGGCTATCTTGGTCCGCAGACCAACCTTTATACAGGCGAGGTCTGGGAACTTACCGAGGATCACGTCACGGCTCTCGCCGAGCTGGAAGTTCCGCCGCCGCGGGATGCCGAGCGCTATCAGGTCTGGCTGCAGACCGGCGACGAGACGCTGGACTACCGCCATGCGGCGAGCTTTTACCAGGGCTGTGCGGTGCGCATCCAGGCCGGTGGCGACCATGGCTTCCAGGGCTTCGCCGAGCGCCTTCCCGCTTTGCTGGCGTTCGCCGGCTTCGATCCGGCCAGCTTCGCAGAACTCGATTTTTCCGATTCATAAGGACATCACGAGACGCTTATGTCTTATACCGCCGAAGCCATTGAAGTCCTGTCGGGCCTGGACCCTGTCCGCAAGCGTCCGGGTATGTACACCGATACCTCGCGGCCCAACCACCTCGCGCAGGAAGTCATCGACAACAGTGTCGACGAGGCCCTGGCGGGTCACGCCAGCTCCGTGCAGGTGATCCTGCACCAGGACAACTCGCTGCAAGTGATCGACGATGGTCGTGGCATGCCGGTGGACATCCACCCGGAGGAGGGCGTTTCGGGCGTCGAACTGATCCTCACCAAGCTGCATGCCGGCGGCAAGTTCTCTAACAAGAACTACCAGTTTTCCGGTGGCCTGCACGGCGTCGGTATCTCGGTGGTCAACGCGCTGTCGACCCGGGTCGAGGTGACCGTCAAGCGTGATGGCAACGAGTACCGCATGGCCTTCACCGACGGTTTCAAGGCCAGCGAGCTGGAGATCATCGGTACGGTTGGCAAGCGCAACACCGGCACCAGCGTGCATTTCTGGGCCGACCCGAAGTATTTCGATTCGCCGAAGTTTTCCATCAGCCGGCTCAAGCACGTGCTCAAGGCCAAGGCGGTGTTGTGTCCGGGGCTGAGCGTCAGTTTCGAAGACAAGAGCACCGGCGAAAAAGTCGAATGGCATTACCAGGACGGCCTGCGTTCGTATCTGGTCGACGCGGTCAGCGAGTTCGTGCGGCTTCCCGACGAACCCTTCTGCGGCAGCCTGTCCGGTAGCAAGGAAGCGGTCGACTGGGCGTTGTTGTGGCTGCCGGAAGGGGGCGACAGCGTTCAGGAAAGCTACGTCAACCTGATCCCGACCGCGCAGGGCGGCACCCATGTCAACGGGCTGCGGCAAGGCCTGCTGGACGCGATGCGTGAATTCTGCGAGTTCCGCAACCTGCTGCCACGCGGCGTCAAGTTGGCGCCGGAAGACGTCTGGGAGCGGATCGCTTTCGTGCTCTCGACCAAGATGCAGGAGCCACAGTTTTCCGGCCAGACCAAGGAGCGCCTGTCGTCGCGCGAGGCGGCGGCATTCGTCTCCGGTGTGGTCAAGGATGCCTTCAGTCTCTGGCTCAACGCCCATCCCGAACTGGGCATGCAGCTCGCCGAACTGGCGATCAGCAATGCCGGGCGCCGCCTCAAGGCCAGCAAGAAGGTCGAACGCAAGCGCATCACCCAGGGCCCGGCGCTTCCCGGCAAGCTGGCCGATTGCGCGGGGCAGGATCCGGCGCGCTCCGAGCTGTTTCTGGTCGAGGGCGATTCGGCCGGCGGGTCGGCCAAGCAGGCCCGTGACAAGGAGTTCCAGGCGATCATGCCGCTGCGTGGCAAGATCCTTAACACCTGGGAGGTCGATGGCGGCGAGGTGCTGGCGAGCCAGGAGGTGCATGACATCGCGGTCGCCATCGGCGTCGATCCCGGAGCGGCGGACATGTCCCAGTTGCGCTACGGGAAGATCTGTATCCTCGCCGATGCCGACTCGGATGGCCTGCACATTGCCACGCTGCTGTGCGCGCTGTTCGTTCGTCACTTCCGGCCGCTGGTTGACGCCGGACACGTGTACGTGGCGATGCCACCCTTGTACCGCATCGACCTGGGCAAGGACATCTTCTACGCGCTCGATGAGGCCGAGCGCGACGGCATCCTCGAGCGTCTTCTGGCCGAGAAGCGCCGTGGCAAACCGCAGGTCACCCGATTCAAGGGCCTCGGCGAAATGAACCCGCCGCAACTGCGTGAAACCACCATGGACCCCAACACCCGCCGGCTGGTGCAGCTGACCCTCGATGACTTCGACGGTACCCGCGAGATCATGGACATGCTGCTCGCCAAGAAACGCGCCAGCGACCGCAAGAATTGGCTCGAGTCGAAGGGCAACCTGGCCGAGGTGCTGATTTGAACCGTTGCTGGCTTTTATTGCTGCTGGCGTTGGTGGCACCGGCATGGGCTGCCGAAGACCTTTCGGAGCTGGCGCTGGTCAGTGAGCATCCTGTCGAGGGTATCGAGCAGGGAAATCTTTCCGGGCTGGCCTGGTGCGGCGACGCGCTCTGGGCGGTGTCGGACCGCGAAGACAACGTGCTGTACCGACTCGATGCCAGCGATACCGTCTGGCGCGCCGAAGCCGAGCACTTCGAGCTGCCGCCCGTGCCGAATACCGGGCTGTCATGGGGCGTGCGCATACGGGCCGCCATTACCGGCATGCTGCGCGGCGGTGAGATGGATTTCGAGGGGCTGAGCTGCGACAGCCTCGGCAACCGCTACCTGGTCAGCGAAGCGCACGCGGCGGTGCTGCGGGTCAATCCGGCGGGTACCGCGCAATGGCTGAGCCTTCCCGATGGTCTGGTTCGTCAGGCCCGTGCGAGCGGCATGTTGCTCCAGTTCAATGCCATGTTCGAAGGCGTTGCCGTCGACCCGGATGCTGATCGCCTCTGGCTTGCGGCCGAACACAGTCGTCGGGGGCTGCTGGTGATGCATCGCAAGCAGAATGCCTGGAAATGCACCGGCGGTTGCGTCTTGCTGGTCGAAGGGGGCCGCGAGTCGCCGCCGGCAGCAATGAATGAAGGCGACCAGCCACGACGGTTTTCCGGCCTGGCTTTCCATCAGGACAAACTGTTCACCCTCGAGCCTGTCCGGCATCAGATCTGCCGACGCAAGCCGGCCACCGGCGATAGCGAGGCGTGCTGGACCTACGCCACCACGGCGTTGGCCGATGCGCGTCGCTACGACACGCCGTTCGGCAATGCCGAGGCCTTGTGGGTAGACGCGGAGGGCGCCTGGATCGGCATCGATAACAATGGGATGACGCGTGCCGATGGCGAGAAACGGCCGGTTGTCTGGCGCTTCGCCGCGCCCAAGGGCGGTTGGGGTGTCAAGCAGTGACCCAGCCAGCCGGCCGCCGTGCCGGCCGCGTCATGCTGGTACTGGCATGGGGCGCGGGGCTGCTGCTGGCGACGCGTTTCTTCGCCGACTGGGAGCAGAGTCGCCTCAATCCAAACCGCGAACCCGTTTCGGTGGTACAGGGAAATCACATCGAGGTGCGGTTGGTCAGCAATGGCCAGGGCCATTTCGTGGCGGACGGGCTGATCAATGGCCTGCCGGTAACCTTCTTGCTGGATACCGGTGCCACGGATGTGGCGATCCCTGCGGAGCAGGCCGAACGTCTAGGTTTGTCCCGTGGCGCTCGCGTTGCGCTGCAGACAGCCAACGGCCCCAGCACGGGGTATCGCACCACGCTCGACAGCCTCACGTTGGGCGACATCGTGCTGCATGATGTGCGTGCCCTCATCGCGCCAGGCTTTGGCGCAGAGCAGGTGCTGCTCGGCATGAGCGCCTTGAAGCAGCTCGAATTCACCCAGCGCGCAGGCACCCTGGTGCTGCGCCAGGAAACTCCCTGAAGGCGGGCTTGATGACCACTTCCATAGAGGCGACCGTACCGGTACTGGCATCGCTGGATCTCGACGAGAGCCGTGATTTCTACGTGAGCCATCTGGGCTTTCGGGTGCTGCGACAGGATGCCGATTACCTGATGCTGGCGCGTGACGGGGCCGAGCTGCATTTCTGGCTGTGCGCGGATCGTCATGTGGCAGAGAACACGTCCTGCTACGTGCGCACCGGCGATTGCCAGGCATTGTTCGATGAGTTCAGCCGGCACGGCTTAGCGCTACAGCCGCCGGTGTTGCGACCATGGGGCATGAAGGAGCTGTACGTCATCGACCCCCACGGCAATCTGATCAAATTCGGCGAACACGCCTCGATAACATCCACCTCTAGTGAAGAAAACTGCTCATGAGCGAAACCCTGGACCTGAGCCTGGACGGCGTCGAGCGCCGCTCCCTTGCCGACTTCACCGAGCAGGCTTATCTCAATTATTCGATGTACGTGATCATGGATCGCGCCCTGCCGCATATCGGCGACGGCCTCAAACCGGTGCAGCGGCGCATCATCTACGCCATGAGCGAGCTGGGGCTGAACGCCGATTCCAAGCACAAGAAATCGGCGCGTACGGTCGGTGACGTGCTGGGTAAATTCCATCCGCATGGCGATTCGGCCTGTTACGAAGCCATGGTGCTGATGGCGCAGCCCTTCAGCTATCGCTACACGCTGGTCGACGGCCAGGGCAACTGGGGCGCGCCGGACGATCCGAAGTCATTCGCCGCCATGCGCTACACCGAGGCGCGTCTGTCGCGCTATTCCGAGGTGCTGCTGTCCGAACTCGGCCAAGGTACGGTGGACTGGGTGCCCAACTTCGACGGCACGCTCGACGAGCCGGCGACGTTGCCGGCGCGTTTGCCCAATCTGCTGCTCAATGGCACCACCGGCATCGCGGTGGGGATGGCCACCGATGTGCCGCCGCACAACCTGCGTGAAGTGGCCGCCGCCTGCGTACGGCTGCTGGACGACCCGAAGACGACGGTCGAGCAGCTCTGCGAGCACGTTCAGGGGCCGGATTATCCGACCGAAGCGGAAATCGTCACGCCGCGCGCCGATCTGTTGAAGCTGTACGAGAGCGGTCGCGGCTCGGTGCGCATGCGCGCCGTGTACCGCGTCGAGGACGGCGATATCGTGGTCAGCGCGTTGCCCCATCAGGTATCCGGCTCCAAGGTCCTGGAGCAGATCGCCGCACAGATGCAGGCCAAGAAGCTACCGATGGTGGCCGATCTGCGCGACGAATCCGATCATGAGAACCCTTGCCGAATCGTCATCATCCCGCGCTCCAATCGCGTCGATGCCGACGAGCTGATGCAGCACCTGTTCGCCACCACCGAGCTGGAGTCCAGCTATCGTGTCAACACCAACGTGATCGGCCTCGATGGCCGGCCGCAAGTGAAGAATCTCAAGGTATTGCTCAGCGAATGGCTGACCTACCGCATCGGCACGGTGCGTCGCCGGCTGCAGTTCCGCCTGGACAAGGTCGAAAAACGCCTGCACTTGTTGGAAGGCTTGCTGGTCGCCTTTCTCAACCTCGACGAGGTGATTCACATCATCCGCACCGAGGACCAGCCCAAACCGGTGCTGATGGCGCGTTTCGAACTCTCCGAGCTGCAGGCCGACTACATCCTCGATACCCGCCTGCGGCAACTGGCACGGCTGGAAGAGATGAAAATCCGTGGTGAGCAGGACGAACTGGCCAAGGAACGTGAGAGGCTGCTGGCGCTACTTGGCAGCGAGACCAAGCTGAAGAAACTGGTGCGCAAGGAACTGCTCGCCGACGCCGAAACCTATGGCGACGAACGCCGCTCGCCTATCGTCGCGCGCGCTGAGGCCCGGGCGCTGTCGGAAAACGAGTTGCTGCCCTCCGAGCCGGTCACCGTCGTCATTTCCGAAAAGGGCTGGGCGCGCTGCGCCAAGGGCCACGATATCGACGCCACCGGCCTGTCCTACAAGGCCGGCGATGGCTTCAAGGCTGCCGCTCCCGGTCGCTCCAACCAGTACGCCGTGTTCATTGACTCGAGCGGGCGCAGCTACTCGCTGGCCGCGCATTCGCTGCCTTCGGCGCGTGGTCAGGGCGAGCCGCTGACCGGACGGCTGACGCCGCCGCCGGGCGTCAGCTTCGAGTGCGTCTTGCTGCCCGATGACGAGGCGTTGTACGTGATCGCCTCGGACGCCGGCTACGGTTTCGTGGTCAAGGGCGAAGACCTGCAGGCCAAGAACAAGGCGGGCAAGGCGCTGCTGTCGTTGCCGGCAGGTGCGCGTGTGGTGGCGCCACGCCCGTTGGCGAACCGCGATCAGGACTGGCTGGCCGCCGTCACGACCGAGGGCCGTCTGCTGGTCTTCCCGGTCCGCGACTTGCCACAGCTGGGCAAAGGCAAGGGCAACAAGATCATCGGCATTCCCGGTGATCGTGTCGCCAGCCGTGAGGAATATCTGACGGGGCTTGCCGTGCTGCCCGAAGGGGCAACGCTGGTGTTGCAGGCCGGCAAGCGTACCTTGTCGCTTAAATCCGATGACCTGGAACACTACAAGGGCGAGCGCGGACGGCGTGGAAACAAGCTGCCACGCGGTTTCCAACGCGTGGATGGGTTGCAGGTGGAAACCGCGAACTAAGAAGGAGAGGTATTAGAGACTGGCTTCCAGCGCCGGTTTCACGGAAGATAGCGGCCTTCAAATTTTCACCCGTTCGCGATGCGGCTGCCCCTCAGCCGCATCGAGAGCCAAAGACGATCGGTACGACGATGAGGGTGACTGTGCAGCTGGGCGGATAGACGCCCATCGCCTGCCAGGTCGCCCGGGTCCGGTGCCAAGGTAGAGACGAACGTGCAGCGCCTCACAACTGTTTTGCTATTTGCCTGTGTCAGCCTGGCTGGCTGTGTGACTCAACCCGTGCCGATGTACCGACTCGACAACGGCGCTGTAGAAACACCTGCGCAGGCAGCGGATGGCGTGGCGATCTTGCTGGGTCCGGTGAAGCTGGCCGACTATCTGCAGCACGACGCCTTGCTGCAGCGGCTGCCGGATGGAAGCCTGGCTGCCGATGGGCAACAGGCGCGCTGGGCCGGTGATCTGCAAGGCGACATCAACCAACTGCTCATGCGGCAGCTGGCCTGGCGCCTGAATACGCAGAGTCTCGAGCTTAGCCCTGGTAGCAAGGGCTTCAGCCCCGATGTCCAGGTCGAACTGGAAATCACTCGGCTCGATTCCGGTCCGCAGCACCCCGCGGTGCTGGAGGCCCAATGGCGGCTGCTGGACAAGCAGGGCAAGCGTCAGGGCAGCCGTCTGGTCCGGCTTCAGGAAGAGCATCAAGGTACCACGGCCGATCAGGTGCGGGCGCAGAGTGTGCTGCTACAACGCTTGAGCGAGATGATGGCCGCCGCTATCGAGCCGATGACGGTTGCCAAGACGCCGGTCAAACGCAATGTCGTCAAGGCGCCCAGCAAACCCGCCGCGCCCCCGGCGATTCCTGCGGTCGAGCCGATCAGGACCGATCTGGAAGTGTTTCGCTTCTAATACGCCGCCAAGGCGATTGCCTACAGCCAACAAGGCCCGGCGCGAATGGTGATCAAGCCATTCCGGCGGGCCTTTTGCTGTGTGGGCTGATGCCTGCAAGGGCGTGTCTAGGCCGCAGAGATCCAGCTCTATCATCACCGCTATCCGCTATCCGCTATCCGCTATCCGCTAACGGGGCGCAGGCGTGCTATGCCGCCCGCTGTCGCAGCGATTTAGCGGCGGTTGCGCAGTTCATGCATGCGTGCGAGTTGGCGCTCGAGCAGGGACGGGTAGGGGTCGAGCAGGCGCTCGACGCAGCAGGCCCCTTCTGGGCTGGCGATGGGGCGAATCCGAGCGCGCTGAATGATCAGGCGGTCTTCACCGATTTCGCGTTCGATCAGCAGAAGGTTGCGGCTGTGCTGCGACATAGCCAGGGCCGCCTGTGCGGGTTCGCTGAGCAGCAGGTCGCCCTGGCTGAGGTCGTAGAGTCCTTCACCCTGGGTCAGGCCCAGTTGCAGGTTCAGCGTAAGGCCGCTATCGGCGACTTCGATCTGCAAGGCATGTCCGAGTGCGCGCATCAACTCGCCGCAACACAGGGCATGGGTCAGATAGTTCTGCTCGTCGTCCTGGCTGTGGAACAGCATCAGGCTGCTGCCGTCGTTGAGCGTATGCAGTTCGGCCTGATACAGCGTGGCGGCCTGCTCCAGGCAATCGCGGTAGCGCTGCAGCAAGTCGGTGAGACGGTCGCGAGGCAGACGGCGCAATTGCTCCTGGGCGCCGAGCTGGATCGCCAGCACGCCGCTCTTGCCGGCGGTGGCCGGTATCACGGGGGCAGGAGCGATTGGCGCTGGCTGCGGCGTGGGCGTTTCGAAGGACGGCTCTTCGTCGAACTGAAGGGGTTCGTCTGGTTCGGCCAGCGCGGAGCCGATCGAGCGATCGTCTTCGTCTTCATCATCGACGTGGTAGGTCCGGTCGATCCCGCTGTGCTGATAGGCGGCACTCGGCGCCGCGGCCGGCGTGTCGAAGTGTGCCGAATAGAGATCCTGCATGCTGTCGTCCAGCTCGATGTCGGGTTCCGGTTCCTCAGGTACCAGGCGTGCTTGCAGCTGCCTGGCCAGGTCGCCGATTTCATCCTGCCGGCCGGCGCCGGGTGCCGGATCGTCCGGGTCGCGAAGCCATAGACGCAGCTGCATCAGGGGCAGGGAGATCTGCCGGCCCAGGCGGGTGCTGAGGATCAGCGTCAATGCCAGAAGAATCAGCGCGAGCAGGCCCATGCTTTGCAGGCTGATGGTCATGGGCTGCTGGAACTGCCGCATGTCCAGGCTGATGCGCAGATGCCCGGCGATTACTTCCTGGAAGCTGATGGGTGTGGAATACAGCCCTTCTTCGTCGCCCAGCAGATTTCGCTGCGGGCGCGTGCCGGATTCGGCCAGCACGCGATTGTCGACGCTGTAGATCGCGGCATGGGCGACCAGCGGGTTCTTCACCAGATTGCTTAGCAGCACGTTGAGGCTGAGGATGTCATTGGCCACCAGCAGATCGGTTGCCGAGGCGGCGGTCTGGGTGATCAAGCTCTGCCCCAGGGCCTCGGCCTGCTGTTCCATCGCATGCTTGAACTGCATGCCCATGACCCAGGCGTAGATCACCAGGGCCAAGGCCACCAGCAGCAGGGTGTGGCTGGCTACCCGCAACACCAACGGGATGCGCCGCTGGCGTAGTGCGCGGTAGATCAGCAGGAAGAAATTGTCGGGCTTGACGGATGCGGGCCGGTTCACAGAGCGCGGCTCTACTCTTGAGGAAGGTGCCGCGCAGTATACGGAAAGCGCACAGGGGGCTAAAGGTCACCCGGGAAAAGCTGGCGAATTACTCGGTGTCGAGTGGGAAACGACCACATCCAGAGGGGCATGGCCGCTGGCAGCGCTCAGCCAGCGGCCGGCTGTTGTAGAATGCCGGCCTTCTTTGCATAGGAGCTGCGCCTTGCGTGAAATCGTCCTGATCAATATCACCGGGGAAGATCGCCCCGGGCTGACCGCGGCCATCACCGGCGTGCTCGCTCAAGGTGGCGTGAATATCCTGGATATCGGTCAGGCTGTGATTCACGACACCTTGTCGTTCGGCATCCTGGTGGAAATTCCTGATACCGAACGGGCCTCATCGGTGCTCAAGGATGTGCTATTCACTGGTTACAAGCACGATCAGCAGGTGCGTTTCACGCCGGTGGCCGAGGACGACTATCAGCAGTGGGTCGCAGGGCAGGGCAAGGCCCGGCACATCGTCACGCTGCTGACCCGCAAGGTCACCGCCGAGCAGTTGCAGCGGGTCAGTTCGATCACCGCCAAGTACGGGCTCAATATCGATCACATCGATCGCCTGTCCGGTCGTCAGCCGTTGGACGTGCCCGAAGAGCTGGGCAAGGGCTGCATCGAGTTTTCCGTGCGAGGGGAGCCCGCCGATACCGCTGCGCTACGTGCCGAGTTCCTCAGCGTGGCGCAGGAACTCAATGTCGATATCGCCTTCCAGCGCGACTCCGTGTTCCGCCGCAATCGTCGGTTGGCGGTGTTCGACATGGATTCGACCCTGATCGAAGCGGAGGTCATCGACGAGCTGGCCAAGGTGGCGGGCGTCGGTGACCAGGTTGCGGAGATTACCGAGCGCGCGATGCGCGGTGAGCTGGATTTCCGCGCCAGCTTCAAGGAGCGCCTGGCTTTGCTCGAAGGGCTGGAAGAGCGCGCGCTGGCCGAAGTCGGTGCTGGGCTGCGGTTGACCGAAGGGGCGGAACTGCTGTTCGCCGAGCTCAAGCGGCTGGGCTACAAAACGGCGATCCTGTCGGGCGGCTTCACCTATTTTGCGCGTCAGCTGCAAGCCAGGTTGGGTATCGACTACGTCTATGCCAACGAGCTGGAAATCGTCGATGGCAAGCTCACCGGTGTCGCACAGGAGCCGATCGTCGATGCCCAGCGCAAGGCCGATCTGCTCCGCGAACTGGCCGAGCGCGAGGGCTTGCGGCTGGAGCAGACGATTGCCGTTGGCGACGGGGCGAACGATCTGCCGATGCTCGGGCTTGCCGGCCTGGGGGTGGCTTTCCGGGCCAAGCCGCTGGTCAAGCAATCGGCCAAGCAGGCGATTTCGACGCTGGGCCTGGACGGTATTCTCTACCTGCTCGGTTTCCGCGATCGCGAGGGAACGGAGTAAAGCCGAAAAGAGCGCTGGTCCCCTTCACCTGAGCAGGGGACGCCTAGCTGCCCAGTCTCCAGCTCTTGCCTATTCGTCGTCCGACGAGAAGTTGTAGTCCATCGACTGGCTCGGCCCCTGCAAGTATTGGCCCTGGATATAGCCCACCCCGGCCTGCCAGAGCGTCGCAAGGATGGTTGCGCTGTCGACGAAGGGCACGATGGTCTGTTTGGCCTGTTCATGCAGATCGGCGAGCAGTTGCTTGAGCGCGTCCTGGCTCTCCTGGCGGCTCAGCTCCTGCGTATAGGAACCGTCGATCTTGACGAAATCGGCACCCAGGTGTTTGAGCGTATTGAACGGGTTCAGCACGCAGCCGAAGCGGCTCAGGGCGATGCGACAGCCTAGTCCGTTCAGCCCTTCAGTCAGGGCTTTCGCCTGTTTCAGATAGGCGACGGCGTCCTGCTCGTCGATCTGGAAAACCAGCGAGTCAGGCGGCAGGCGCGAAGCCTTGAGTGCGACGCCGAGCCAGTTAAGCAGCGCGGGATCCTGCACGCTGGCGCTCGAGATATGCACGAACAGTCGCGTGCTGTGCCCTTTGCTGCGGTGCTCGGCGAGCAGCTTGATGGAATTGAGCAGTACCCAACGGTCGATCCGGGTAGCCAGCCCAGCCTCCTTTGCGGCGCCGAGAAACTCGCCGGGCGGCACTTCGACGCCTTGCGGGTCGAGCAGGCGCAGCAGCACCTCGTAATGCTCGTGGCTGTCGCCACGCAGGCTAATGATCGGCTGGAACAGCAGGCGGAAGCTGTTCTTTTCCAGGGCCTGCTGCAGCATCGCCAGCAGGTTGCCGCGGTTGGCGGCGGCGGCGAGTTCGGCAGCAGGATCGTAGATGCGCAGTGCATTGCCGTCGCTGAGCTCTTCGGCGCAGCGGTGGGCGCGGTCGATTACGTCTCGTGCTTTCGCTGTTTGTTCATCGAGCGCGGCGAGGCCGATAGTCAGGCTGGTCTGAACGGTACGACCGTTGATCTCGAACAGGTGCCCTTCGACCTTGCGCAACAGCTCGACGAGCGTCGGTTCCAGCTGCTGCGGTGTGGCATCGGCCATCAGCAGCGCAAAGGCATCGTCACCGAAGCGCGCCAGCTCCGCCGATTGCTCGAACTGCTCGCGTAACAACCCGGCCAGCTCGGCGAGCAGGCGGTCCGAGTCGCCCAGACCGATCTCGGCCTGCAGGCTCGCAAAGCGGTCGATGCGCAGGTAGGCCAGGCTCGAAGGCTGCCCTGCGTTCACGGCGCGCTCCACCGCGCCATCGAGCAGTTCGAGGAAATGGTTGCGGTTATACAGTCCGGTCACCTGATCCTGGCTACTGATTTCGCGCAGTTTTTCCAGCTCGTCATTGCCGCTCTCGGCGCGGATGACGACCTGGATGCAGGGTTCGCCGTCGTAGGTGGCGGGGGAAAAGTGCATGCGCGCCTTGAAATTGCCGCCATCGGCGCGGACACCGCCGCACACCAGCTCGGCACTGCCTTGCAGGGACTGGTATTGCTTCAAAAAGCCCTTGAATTCGCCCTGATCGCACGAGGCGATCAGGTCGATCATCGGCATGCCTTCGAGTTCTTCCACGTCTTCGTAGCCGAACAGTTCGAGGTAGGCGCGGTTGGCATAGATGTGCATGCCGTCATGAACGTACGCGATGGCGTCTACCGAGCTTTCCAGCAGCAGCTGGCAACGCTTCTCGGCCTCGCGCAATGCCACCTCCGCCGATCGCCGGGCGCGGCGCTCGTCGAGATTCGCCAGCTCCCGGTTGGCGACCATGATCAGCCATTCGTCCTCGCCCTGCGGCAGTGCACGCTGGGCGCCCAATGCCAGGGCTTCGCTAATGGCGTCGGTGTCGTTGCCGTCG
This sequence comes from Stutzerimonas stutzeri, assembly GCF_018138085.1. NCBI lineage: Bacteria > Pseudomonadati > Pseudomonadota > Gammaproteobacteria > Pseudomonadales > Pseudomonadaceae > Stutzerimonas > Stutzerimonas stutzeri. The sequence goes on along the minus strand of NZ_CP073105.1, from coordinate 4,203,799 downwards.
ATCAACTGGATGACCGGGATGTCCTTGGCCTGCTTGCGGATGGCGCCGATGGCTTCGCTTGGATCGAGATTGCTGCTGGTCGGCGCGCTGATCAGCAGGTCCCAGGTCTGTTGGAGCGCGTCGGCAAGGTCATCGCTGGAGGTGAGCCGATGCACGCGCGTCGCCTGGCCCGCATTGCGAAACAGGCTGACCAGTCGCTCAGCTTCATTCTGCGAATCCTCGAGGATCAGCAGGCGGATGGTTTTCTTTTGCGGGGCCATGGCAGCAGCTTTGGATTGCGCCTGAGACGGGGCGTTGGGGCTAAGGAACGGTGTGCCGCAATCTACAGCGTGTGCCAGAGTGAGTCAAAATCTTCACCGCGCGGTGCCGACTGGGTTCCCCGGGCTGTGATCGATGTCTCCTGGGGCGTCGCCACGCCCACCCGTTGGTATTCGAACTGACTGTAGCTGCCGGTGCCGGCCTGGCGACGACACAGCAGTGCGCGGAGTTCTTCGCCGTTCTGATTGATCTGTACCTTCTGACCTTCCTGGAACGGCAAGCGGGGCACGATCAGTGTCGCCGGCCGCGAGATGACGGCTATCTCAGGCAGCATCAGGGCGCGCAAGTATTCGCTGCCCTGCTCGGTCTTGCGTAGCAGGCGCAGGCCGCAGGGTTGCGCAGACGGGGCGATGAGCTCGACGCCCATTTGCGGGCCGCCGCCCCGCAATTGGCGAATCCAGCGCACCACCGCGATGCTCCAGGCCTGGCTGCCAGCATCCTGCAAACCGAGCAATTCACCGGTCTGGAGCTGCGCCGGCACGTCATCCGGCCAGGACAGGCAGAAGCCGCCGGGGCTGTGGTCGACTCGATGCACCTCGAAGGTCGGAAAGGCGTTGTCCGCCTTCGGCTCGTCCGGCGGCCCGCTCTCGGACGTTGCAGCCGCGGTGGGGCGGACGAATTCGATATGGTCGCTCGGCAGAATCTCTTCGACGCTCATCGCCTGGGCATCGAAGGCGACAGCCCAGACATCCGGCGCGGCGTTGTTCAGCTTGAACACGGCCGAGCGCGTCGCATCGGGCCGCTTCAGCAGTTCGCCAAACTCGCGTTGGCCCGCCAGGTAATAGTGCAGCGCGCTCATGCCGATGCACAGCTTCATTGAACCTTGTGCCGGGGTGCGCTGGAAGCTGCGCTCGGAAACGTCGCCCCAGGCGGCACTGACGTGGTGCAACAGGTCGAGGCTCACTCCCTCGGGCAGGGCAAGCGTCCGGTCTTCGGCGGACTCTGGCGCTGACCGCAGGTGTTGCTCGATGGCCCGGACCAGGCCATGGGGATCGATGCCGAGCAGGTAAGGGCGCTCCTCGGCCGCGAACATCGATCGATAGCGTGGCGGCCCATCGATACGTGCAGAGACGCCGAACTGGCTGGACGGGCCGGGCGTCTTTTCCAGGCGCACCAGTGCGCTCCAGGGCTCGAGCAACTGCGCCAGCTGGGCGATGTTCTGTTGGCGCATCTGGTTGCAGCGGGCGCTGCCGATCATCAGGGCGACGATATAGCTCTGCTCGATACTCAGCCCCTTGACCCGGTAGCAAAGGTCGTCCCGTACGACAGTGCGATGAAGCCCGTGCGCAACGGCGATGGCGTACAGCTGATGCAGCTCGAACCACAAGCCTTCGGGAGTTGGGTTGTACAGCTGAGTGGAGCGAACCAGCATTGCACAGAGGCTGCGGATTGCGCGTTGCAGCGAGATGGTGACCAGCTGCAGGCGTTCACGCCCGGTCTGTGGCACCAGTTCCACGACAATCAGCTTGTAACCGGTAGCGAGATGGTTGTGCAGCGCCTGGCAAAGGCTCGCCACCTTGCGTGGGCGCTCGCCGAGCACGATCGGCTGGTGATGGAGGTGACGTTCCAGCTCACGGCAAACGAAGTGGATTTCCGGCCGTAGCAGCTCAAGCAGCTGCAGGCGCAACTGGGCAGTCGTGCGCAGCTTGTTGAGTTCAAGCAAGGCCTGGTACAGCTGGCGAGCCGTCTCGCCGAGGTTGGCCTTGGGGAGGCCGGACAGCCACTGCTTTACGCCGCGCACGCTGGGTTCGCAGAAGGACAGCGCCTGAGTGTTCGGCGTCGTCACGCGTAGCAACAATGGTTGGCTTTGATTTTCCAAACGATCAGCTCCGTGGCAGGCTTCCAGCGCACCGCTGGCGATCCTGCCGGTGCGGGTCGGGCGCCCATCACAATGTGATATCAAAATGCAACTGTAACAGTCACATCATAACGGACACGGAGCACTTGGCCAGTGATAGCCGACCATTGGTGCGGTGCTAAGGCTGTGTCGGTTCGTCAGCCGGGATGGTGGCGGGCGGCGTCGCCTTGGCCTGTCCCAGTCCCTCGCCCATGCACACCGGGGTCAAGGCCGATAGCTGTTCGGCCCAGCTGACCTGGTCCGGCCCGAATAGCAGTATCACCGTCGAGCCCAGCTTGAAACGACCCATCTCCGCCCCTTTTTCCAGATGCACGGCGGTTCGGGCCGCTTCATCGTAGCGGAAGGTCTTCAGGGTGCGCTTGGGTGGTGTGACCAATCCGGCCCATACGGTCTCGATGCTGGCGACGATCATGGCGCCGACCAGCACCATCGCCATCGGACCGCGCTCGGTGTCGAACAGGCAGACCACGCGCTCGTTACGCGCGAACAGCTCCGGCACGCCCTCGGCGGTTACGGTGTTGACCGAGAAAATCCGGCCCGGTACGTAGACCATTTCACGCAGCGTCCCGGCCAGCGGCATGTGCACGCGATGGTAGTCCTTGGGTGACAGGTAGACGGTGGCAAAATCCCCGCCCATGAAGGGAGCTGCACGCTCATGGTCGCCACCGAGCAACTCGGTGACGCTGTAACTGTGTCCCTTGGCCTGGAATATCCTGCCCTGCTCGATCTTGCCGAGCTGGCTGATCGCCCCGTCGCAGGGGTTGAGTATCGCACCGGGCGTCGGGTCGAGAGGGCGCGCGCCGTCTTTCAAGGCCCGGGTGAAGAAGGCGTTGAAGTGTTCGTAGGCGGTGGGGTCTTCGATCTGCGCTTCGTGCATGTCGACCTGAAAGTGCTTAACGAACCATTTGATGAAGGTGTTCTTCACCCAAGGTAGGCGGCACTCGGCCACGCAACCGGCCAGGCGCGAAATCAGGTGATGCGGTAGCAGGTACTGGCTGAGTACGAACAAGCGATCTTTCATGGAGAGCCTTTTCATTGCTGGATGGGGGTGTCGGGCAGGTTGCCCCATTCGCCCCAGGAGCCGGGATATCCCTTGATGCGCGGATACCCCAGCGCCTTGGCCAGCAGGTAGGTGAAGCCCGAGCGATGATGCGTCTGGCAGTGGGTGATGATTTCCTTGTCGGCCGTGATACCGAGCGCTTCCAGGCGCTCGGCGATGTCCTCGCGGATGCGCAACGCGCGCGCCGGGTCCATCGCTGCGGTCCATTCGAAGTTGATTGCGCCTGGAATATGGCCAGCACGTGCCGCCAGCGCCTTCTCGCCTCGGTACTCCTCGGGCGAGCGGGCATCCCAGATCACCAGGTCCGCGGAGCCGAGCCGGCTTTCGATGTATTCGTGGGTGGCGCTGGGTGTTTCGCTGAGTTGCAATGCGACCGGCCCGCCCGCTGCGGCAGGGCTGTCCTGCGATAGCGGCCGCTGCTCGGCCAGCCAGGCACGCAGGCCGCCGTTGAGGTAGTGGTAATGCCGGTGGCCGATGACATCCAGCAGCCAGATGAATCGCCCGGCCCAGCCGCCGCCTTCATCGTCATAGACGACGTAGACCGCGTCGGCCCGATGCCCGAGCGCGCCGAACAAAGCTTCCAGCTGGGGCTTGCCGGGCAGCAGTCCGGGCGCTGGCGGCTGGCCGAGCTGGGTCTGCTTGGGGTCGACGAATCGCGCCCCGGGCAGGTGGCCTTCGGCGTAGCGGGAAGCGCTGGTCAGGTCGACCAGAATCAGTTCGGGCGCGCCCAGACGCTCGGCCAGGTCGGCCGGCTCGATGACCAGGGGCAGGGTTGAAAAAGCGGACACGGCAATCCTCGCTCGTTCGGGAAGGGCCAAGTCTAGCGAAAAAATCAGCGACCGCGCTTGCTGAAGGTCGCCAGGGCTCGCTCGATGCATTGGACGGTCTTGGTGAACAGCTGCAGGTTCGCTTCGCTGAACGCGGTGTTGTTCTGATCGGCCGCAAGCAACATCACGACCCGGCCCTCATGGCCAATCGAGCGCAGTAGCAGGTGCTCGCTGGGAAAAAGCGACTTCAGCGCCCCTGGCAGCATGGCCGAGAACTGCGCCAGATTGTCCGGCTTGAGCCGCAGCAGTGCGGGTTTTTCAAGCAGCTTGCGCAGCACCTGGCTCGAGTCCACATCAAGCACCAGGCGCGCAGCCTCGCGCGGCAGGCCACTGCTCTGCTGGCTGACAAGGCGCCGTTGCTTGCGGTCGACGAGCATCAACAGCACCCGTTGCAGGCCGGCACAGCTCAGAGCGTTGCAGGCGGCCGCGGTGAGCTGAACGATGTTGTCGTATGGGCAGGGTTCGCAAAGCAATTCACGGCAATGCGCGCGCCATTGCGCGGACGCTTCGGTATTGGGCGATGCGGCGGTCCGCTCCATCTGGAAAACGCATTCCCATGGCCAGAGCAGGCCCTGAGCGGGGTGCCAGAGCTCGGTCGCTCCGATCGCTCGCGCGCTGCTGGCGGCCTGCTGATGCACCATCTGCTGCAGCTCTGCCAGCGGAACCTGCAGATAGAGGCCGGCCAGCCGCTGCCAGCGCAGGCTGTGAACGCCGCTCCAGCTGTGGTGCGCCGACAGCGCCAGGCCGTTGGCCAGGACGATGGTGTTGCTCGGCAGCGTAAGCCAGCGACGCAACGGCGGGTCGGCATCGAGCATCTGCTGCTGATGCAGCGGGTGCTCGTTATCGCGAGCGATGTGCAGCGCTTTGATCAGCATGCGTCGATGCTCGTTGAGCAGCTGATAGCCCTGGATGATCCAGTCGGGCAGCCCCCAGCGCTTGGCGGTCGCGATACAGAGTTCCAGCAGCGACACGCCGAGCAGCGACTGCTCGACCTGGCGAGCCGGTTCGCGCTTGACCAGCACGCGTTGCTCCCACTCATCGAGCAGTTGTGGGTGGGCCGCGACCATCGCCCAGACGGGGGCGAGAAACAGCAGGCTGCCCCAATGGATCTCTTGCCAGAGCCGCGCAAGGCGCGAAGCGAACAGCCCGCTGGCCTGCTGGCTGGCGTGCTGGCTGATGAGCAACACCTGTCGCAGCGGCGCCGGTATCTCGTCAGGTCTAGCAGCGGGGATGTTTGCAAACAGGGCCTCTGCGCGCTTCAGGCCGATACGGCTGAGGGCGACTTCCAGGCTTTCGGCGGGTTTGCTGCTCGCCGCCGCGCCGCGGTTGGCTTCGCGGATGACGACCAGTGCCAGGGCCGGGCTCGTCTGGATCAGCTCGGCGATCTGTCGCAGGGACAGGCTGCTGTCGCGCAGTGCTCGCTGGACGCGGGCGTACGGAGCGGCAGCCGCGGGCAGCACGACGGCGTCCAGTGCATCGAGCCAGGCGTCAAGCGTGCGGGGTACTTGGGTCATTATGATGGCGCCGTCGAACTAGCATTTCATCGGGATGGCCTTTAGTCTGGCGCAAAAGTTCCGATAACCAGAACAATTCTTTTCATCTGCCCCTTCGCCTGTCCCCATGCAAGCTCGTGCGACTTCGCGCGACTTGTTTCAGGTGCCCTGAGATCAGGTTTTAGACGTACCTTCTATGGCAAAAATCATCGGCATCATCGTAGTTATCGCCAGTGTGCTCGGCGGCTTTGTGCTGTCCGGCGGCAAGCTCGGCGCGCTGATTCACCCGTTCGAGGTGATGATCATCGGCGGCGCTGCCCTCGGCGGTTTCCTGCAGGCCAACCCAGGCAGCACCACCAAGGTGGTGTTCAAGAAGTCGCTGCAGATGTTCAGCACGCGCTTCACCCATAAGTACTACCTGGAAGTGCTGGGGCTACTCTACGAGATTCTCAACAAGAGCCGCCGCGAAGGCATGATGGCGATCGAGGCCGACCTCGAAGACCCCAGCGCCAGCCCGATCTTCAGCAAATACCCGGCGATCCTCAAGGACGACCGGATGACGGCGTTCATCTGTGATTACCTGCGCATCATGTCCTCTGGAAACATGGCGCCGCATGAGCTGGAAGGCCTGTTCGACATGGAGCTCAATGGCCTCAAGGAAGAACTCGAACACCCTTCGCACGCGGTGTCCAAGATCGCTGACGGCCTGCCGGCGATGGGTATCGTGGCGGCGGTACTGGGGATCGTCATCACCATGTCGGTGCTGGCCGAGGCCAACAACGCGGAAATCGGCGAGAAGGTGGGGACCGCGCTGGTGGGTACCTTCCTCGGTATCCTCGCGTCCTATGGTTTCTTCGGGCCGCTGTCTGCAGCGCTTGAGCACGATGCCAAGGAAGAGGTGAACCTCTACGAGGCCATCAAGGCGACCCTGGTGGCCTCGGCATCCGGCATGCCGCCGACGCTTGCCGTGGAGTTTGGACGCAAGGTGCTGCTGCCGGCGCATCGTCCGAGCTTCTCCGAACTCGAACAAGCCATGCGTGGTAGCTAAGCGACATGGAAAACACCCAGCCAATCATCGTCAAGCGCGTCAAGAAGTCGGCCGCCGGCCACCATGGCGGCGCCTGGAAGATTGCCTTCGCCGACTTCGCGACGGCCATGATGGCCTTCTTTCTGGTGATGTGGCTGATGTCTTCCGCCACGCCGGAGCAGAAGCGCGCCATTTCCGGCTACTTTCAGGACCCGATCGGTTTCACCGAGAGCGCGAGCCCGCACGTAATCGATCTCGGTGGCACGCCCACGCCCGCCCCGGACCGCACACTCAATGACGTGATCGATCCGGCGGCCAAGCAGACCGAGGCGTCGCTTGACGCCGAGCAGGTCGAAACGCTCTCCGAACAGCTGGAGCGTGAACGACTGGAGCTGTTGCTACAGGAGTTGCAGAACAAGGTCGACGAGAATCCCGAGCTGACCCGCTTCAAGGATCAGATACTGTTCGAGATCACCCAGGACGGATTGCGCATCCAGATCATGGACGCTGCGAACAGGCCGATGTTCGCGCTCGGTAGCGCCCAGCTTCAGCCCTATTTCGAGGACATCCTGCTGGCGATGGCCGATACCATCCGCGCGGTGCCGAACAAGATCAGCGTCAGTGGCCATACCGATGCCAAGCCCTATTCCGGGCGGGGGGATTTCGGTAACTGGGAGTTGTCCGCCGGGCGTGCCAACGCCGCACGACGGACGCTGGTCGCTGGCGGCTATCCAGAGGATCAGATCGCTCGCGTGGTGGGCTATGCCTCTTCGGCGCTGTTCGACCGTAACGATCCGCTGAACCCGGTCAATCGCCGCATCGATATTCTTGTGCTGACGAAAAAAGCGCAGCGCGACATCGAAGGCGAACAGTCGGATGCCGAAGCGACCAAGCCGGCAGCCGACACCAGTGCTGCGGCGCCGGCAGCCAACTCAGGCGAGCCGCTACAGGCCGCTCCGCTGCGCGAGCGGCTGAACATCTTCGAGGACGGCGTGCTGAAGTTCGATCAGCCGGGCGGCGAATGATCGCCGCGCGGGGTTCAAGCTAGTACTCGGCTTCCGGCAGGCTACTGATGATGTGTCGATAGCTGGCCATTCGTTGCGGCTGGATCCGCCCCTGTTCCAGCGCTTTCAAGAGTGCGCAGCCCGGTTCGCGGTCGTGCTTGCAGTCGCGAAAGCGGCAGTGCCCGAGCAGTTCCTGAAACTCGATGAAGCCGGCTTCGACGTCGCCGCGGCTGACATGCCCCAGGCCGAACTCACGGATGCCCGGTGAGTCGATCAGCTCGCCGCCACCGGGAAAATGAAACAGTCGCGCGGTGGTGGTGGTATGCGTGCCCTTGCCGGTCAATTCGGACAGCGCGCCGACCCGGGTATCGACGCCCGGTAGCAGGCTGTTCACCAGTGACGACTTGCCTACGCCGGACTGCCCGACGAACACGCTGACATGGCCGTCCAGGCGTGCTTTCAGGCTGTCCATGCCGGCGCCGTCATGGGCCGACACTTCCATCAGCGGGTAGCCCAGCGTTCGGTACACCGCCAGCAACGCATCGAGAGCGCCCTGGTTCTGGGCGTCGATCAGGTCCGCCTTGTTCAGCAACAGCAAGGGCGTGATGCCGGCATGCTCGGCGGCGACCAGATAGCGATCGATCAGATTGGCGTGGGGTTCCGGCAGGGGCGCGAAGACGATGACGATCAGGTCGACGTTGGCCGCCACCGGCTTGAGCTGGCCACGGGTGTCGGGGCGGCACAGCTCGGTCTGCCGAGGCAGTTGCGCGACGATCACGCCGATGCCTTGGTTGCCCGGTCGCCAGACCACTCGGTCGCCGGTCACCAGGGCTGGCAGGTTGGCGCGTAAATGACAGCGGAACAACTGACCGCGGTGTTCGCCTTCCTGCGCCTCGACTTCCACCTGCACGCCGAAGTGAGCGATCACCAGGCCGGTTTGTTCCGGGCCGAGATCGCCACCCTCGAGCTCTTCAACGGCGCGCGATTCTCGCCGCGCGGCCCGTGAGGCGCGCTCTTCCTGGATTTTCTCGATGCGCCAGCTTTGTCGGCGGTTGAGTTGGCGTTTGGCCATTTATGTGCGGTGCCCGGGCTGGAAAAGTAGGCGAGTCTAGCATGCCCCCGCGCGTGGCTACGGCCCTGTATGGGCTGCGGCCGGAGGGGTAGACTCTGTGTCGGTTTCCGGTCTGATGAGCGCCTATGCGAGCATTACCCTTCGCGCGGTTTCCCGTCCTGCTGGCCATGCTTGGCCAACTGCTTTCGCTAGTCTTCACCTGGTTTGCGTTGCTCGCGCTGGCGCGCCTGCTCGATTGGCATGTCAGCCTGCTCACCGCGGCCTGGCTGCAGGGTGCGCTCGCAGCATTGCTGGGCCTGCGGTTCGGCCTGTCGCGTTGGTGGCTGCCGATCAACATCGGTTTCGTTCCGGGGCTGGTGCTGATGCAGGGCCACGCGCTGCCGCCCTGGCTGCTGCTGGGCGGCTTTATCGCGTTGTTGTTGCTGAACTGGAATGCCCTGGGCGAGCGGGTGCCGCTGTATCTGACAGGCACCGCGGCCGAACAGCGCCTGAAGCAGCGTCTGGGCCATTTGCCGGATGGTTTTCGCTTCATCGATCTGGGCAGCGGTTTGGGCGGGACCTTGCTACGGCTGTCGCGGGCCTATCCCGCCGCGCACTTCGTCGGTGTCGAGACCGCGCCCCTGACCTTCGCGCTGTGCTGGTTGCGCTGCCTGTTCCAGCGTAACTGCCAAGTGCGCTTTCGCAGCTTCTGGCGCGAGCCGCTGAGCGATTACGACGTGGTCTATTGCTTTCTCTCTCCGGCACCCATGCCGGCGTTGTGGCGCAAGGCGTGCGACGAGATGCGGCCGAGCGCCTTGCTGATCAGTAACAGCTTCGAGGTCCCCGGTGTCGAGCCGCAGGAAACCCTGCCGGTCGATGACTGGCGACGTTCGCGCCTGTTGATCTGGCGTCCAGGCGTCGATGCGCAACCTGACGGCCGTTGCGCGAACGGCTAAACTGCGCGCCACAGCCGAGGAGCCCACCATGCAGAACCCCCAGAACCTCATCTGGATCGACCTGGAAATGACCGGTCTGGATCCTGACAACGATGTCATCATCGAAATGGCGACCATCGTCACCGACAGCCAACTCAACGTACTGGCTGAGGGTCCGGTCATTGCCATTCATCAGAGCGACGAGATTCTCGCCGGCATGGACGAGTGGAATACCCGGCAGCACGGCGGTTCGGGCTTGACGCAGCGCGTGCGTGACAGCCGGATTTCCACCGAGGAAGCCGAGGCGCAGACCTTGGCATTTCTCGAGCAATGGGTGCCCAAGGGCAAGTCGCCGATCTGCGGCAACAGCATCTGCCAGGATCGGCGCTTCCTGTACCGGCGCATGCCGCGACTGGAGGCCTATTTTCACTATCGCAACCTAGATGTCTCGACGCTCAAGGAGCTTGCCGCGCGCTGGGCACCGGACGTGCTGGCCGGCTTCAAGAAGGGGGGGACGCATCTGGCGCTGGACGACATCCGTGAGTCGATCGCCGAACTGCGTCATTACCGCGAGCATTTCATCAAAAGCTGAAAAGACGAAAAAGACGCTGAAGGCTGAAGGCTGAAGGCTGAAGGCTGAGGGCTGGACGAGCCGCAATTCACTTGCCTGAGAGGTGCTTGCCGGCTTCGCTGCTCGGCCTCCAGCCTATTTCCCCAGCCGCCGCAACTCGTCCGACTCGACCACCCGTATCCCATCACCTTCCTCCAGCGCCAGGCGCCAGAGGGCGCGCGCCAGCGTGCAGGCCGAAATGCCCCGGTACTTGCCAGGCAGCAGGTAGGAGAGTGGGGCGGTCAATCGTTCCACCGGACGTACTTCCATGCGCGGCCCCAGCAATTGCGACGGGCGTGCGATGGTCAGTTGTGGCCAATCCTGAGCGCGCAAGGCTTCTTCCATTTCGCCCTTGACCCGGCAGTAGAAGATCGAGCTGTCCGGGCTCGCGCCCAGGGAACTGATCACCAGAAGGTGTCGTGCGCCCAGGTCGCGCGCGCGCCTGGCGAATTCGACGACCAGAACGAGATCGATGGCGCGGAACGCGTCCTGGCTTCCTGCCTCCTTGAGCGTGCTGCCGAGACAGCAGAATGCCGTGTCCATCTGGCCTGACAGCTGCGGCAGCAGGGTCCGTAGCGGGCCGATCGGATTCTCCAGCCTCGGATGCTCGGCCAGGGGTTTGCGGGTTGGCGCGAGGACGCACTCGACCGTAGGTTCGTTGAGCAGGCGGTCGAGCAGATGCTCGCCGGTCAGTCCGGTGGCGCCGGCAAGCAAAATGCGCTGGGGCGTCAAATACATGGTTTGGCTTCCTGTGACGATTCAGTCGGTCGGCGCGGGCTGTGGTTCGTTCAGCACTCGCCAGTGTTCGACAACCTGCTGCGGCGCCCAGATCTGCGGCTCCGAAGCCTGATAGTGGTCGGCTTGCTCCCGTTCGGCAACCCTCGCCTGTGCCAGCGTGAACGCTTGCACGATATCGCGGGTTTGCTGCAGCGCTTCGGCGAACAGGGCGCGGCCGAAGTAGGTGAAGTCGCTTTCCTCGGAGCAGCCGAACGACACGCGGTCAGCGCGCGCGGCGGTAATCACCAGAGTATTGGGGCTCTTCAGCGGCTCGATGAAGCCGCCGGAGTAACAGGCTGAGATCACGACCACCTTGTCGCGTTCGGCAAGCGGTTGCAGCAGGGTCGCCAGGTCCGTTGCCGGAAGGTCTTCCAGGGCCATGCGGGGCTGCGCCAGCACCAACTGATGATCGGCCGAGCCGTGGCTGGTCAGGTAGATGAAAATCAGGTCCTCGGCGCCACTGCGTTCGGCCAGCGTACGGACAGCGCGCGCGATCGTCTCGCGGGTCGCCAGCGGCCGCTCGGTGAGCTGGTCGCGATGGTTGACCAAGGTTATCTGGCCGCGCGCGGCGAAGCGTTCGGCCAGCAGTGCATCGACATAATCCACCTCACGCATGAACACGCTCTGGCGTCCGTCGCCGGCGACGGTGAGGCTGTAGAGTTCTGCCGCTGCGGTCGAGGCTGGCACCGCCTCGAGCATGTCTGCAAGCAGCGGCCCCTGGCGCAACAGGCCGATTTCCAGCGGATCGGGCAGGCGTTTGCCGGTGGCGTCATGGCTCAGGCGACCGGCGCGCCACATGCCGCGCTGTTCGGTGCCGTCGGCCAGCGTGAGCGTGCCCGGCCCGTGAAACCGCCCGGCGTGGAACTGGCCCTGGTAGCGGCTGCCGTCCGGCTGTTGCAGTTGCCCTTCGCCCTGATACTGCCAATGCTCGAACGCGCCCTTGTAGCGGGAGCCGTCGATGCCGGCGTACTCGCCCGGGCCGCTCAGCTCGCCGTGCTCGAAGCCTCCGGTCCAGACGTTGCCGTCGGCGTCTTCATAGCGGCCCTGGCCGTGAAACAGGTCATTCTCGAAGCGCCCGATGTAGTGATCGCCGCCATTGCCCCGATAGGCACCTTCGCCGTTCACTTGGCCATCGACGAAGGTACCGCTGTATGCACCGTCGGCGTCGCTGCGGCTGCCTTCGCCATTGGGCTGGCCGTTGGCGAACGCGCCCTGATAGGTCGTGCCGTCGTGCTGCAGCTTGCCTTGGCCGTGGTAGAGACCGTCCCTGAAGTTGCCTTCGTAGCTCAAGCCCGCTTCGGTATAGCGACCTTCGCCGTTGAGGCTGCCGCCGCGGAACTGACCTTCGTAGACACCGCCGGTGGCGTAGATGAACCGCCCCTGGCCCTCGAACAGGCCTTGTCTGAACTCGCCTTCGTAGCGATCGCCGTTGGCGCCTTGCCAACTGCCCTGGCCATGCCACTGGCCGTCCTTGAATCCGCCGCGGTAAAGGCTGCCGTTGGGGTAGTCGATTCGTCCCTGGCCTTGCAGGCGCCCGTCGACGATCTCGCCGCGGTAGCGCCCTCCATCCGGTAGCACCGCGTCGGGCGGTAGCAAGGGCTCGCCATCGCCGCAGGCGACCAGCAGGCAAGCGAGCAGAAGCAGGGTGAGGCGGCGCATGCGGCTATCCAGAGAGAGGAGGCCGGCAGTATGCCGCAAACGGGGCGGGGTGCGACAACGGCGCACCCCGTGAGGTCAGACGACGCAGAGCGCCAGGGTTTCGGCAATGTAGGCCGGTTTCTCCACGCCTTCGATTTCCATGACGGCGCGGGCCTTGAGCAGCCATTGCCCCGGATTCTTCTCATAGGCATCAAGCAGTGTCGCGGCTATACGGACCCGCGATCCGACTCTCACCGGCTGGATGAAGCGCAGGCTGTCGAGACCATAGTTGACCCCCATCTTGGTGCCTTCGGGCCGGACCATCAGGTCCTCCATCAGCAGGGGCAGCAGCGAGAGGGACAGGTAGCCGTGCGCGATGGTGCCGCCAAACGGCGTCTGGGCGGCTTTCTCCGGATCGATATGAATGAACTGATGGTCGCCGGTGCATTCGGCAAACTGGTCGACACGCTGCTGATCGACGGTGAGCCAGTCGGAGTGACCGAGCTCCTTGCCAATGTAGTTCTTGAGTTCAGTGACGGGTACCTGCGGCATATGACCTCCGGACGTTTGTTGTTATGTCGGTGCAGCGTCTGAGGGTTAGATCAGCATGGGGCCGCGGATCGATCAAGCACGCATGGTCGTGCGAATGGTGGCCCATAGGTCAAGCCCGTGCCGGCCCCCGCCGGGTGGCGGGGACTGGCTTATAATGTCGATTCCCTCACTCAGGAGACATCCATGCTGCTACGCGGCCTAACCTGGCTGGTGCTGTTCCAACTGCTCGGCACTGCACTCAACGTGTTGATCCTGCCGGTGCTGCCGGGGCCGATCATCGGGCTGGTGCTGCTGTTCGTGGCGCTGCTGATGCGTGGCCAGGCCAGTGAATCCCTGCAACTGGCTGCCAGCAGCCTGTTGCGTTACCTGCCGCTGTTGCTGGTGCCACCGGCTGTGGGCGTGATGGCCTATACCGAGGCGATTCTCGACGACTTCTGGGCCATCGTCGGCGTACTGGTGCTGTCCTTGGTGGTCTCGCTGGTGTTCACCGGTTGGCTGATGCAGGCGCTGATCCGCCGCCAGCAGCGTCGGGCGGGCCGAGCATGATCGGCGGGCAGTGGCAGGCGGCCTGGGATGCGGTGATTCATCACCCGCTGTTCGGCGTAGCCATCACGCTGGCGGCGTTCCAGTTGGCTTATGCCGCCTATGAGAAAACTCGCTGGGTGTTTCTGCAGCCGGTGCTGGTGTCGATGCTGATGGTCGTCGGCATCCTGCTGGCTTGCGGCCTGACCTACCAGCAATACCGCGACAGCGCGCAGATGCTCACCGTTCTGCTCGGACCGGCCACCGTGGCGCTGGCGGTCCCGCTGTATCTGAATCTGCGCCGAATCCGCGAGTTGTTCGGTCCGATCATGGTGACCCTGTTGCTGGCGGGTACCGCTGCGACTGCGCTCGGCATGGCTCTGGCCTGGGCCTTTGGCGCCGACCAGGTGATTCTGATGACCCTGGCGCCGAAATCGGTGACCTCACCGATCGCCATGCTGGTAGCCGAGCAGATCGGCGGGGTGGTCGCGCTGGCCGCGGTGTTCGTGATGATCACCGGCATCATCGGTGCGATCGTCGGTCCGGAACTGTTACGTCGCTTTGGCGTTCAGCATCCTGCGGCCCGCGGCATGGCGTTGGGCCTGACCGCCCATGCGGTGGGTACCGCGCAGGCACTGCAGGAAAGCGAGGAGTGCGGTGCCTTCGCGGCGTTGGCGATGAGCCTGATGGGGGTGATGACCGCCGTGCTGCTGCCGCTGGCGGTGTTGCTGTTGTCCTGAGGAGTTGATATGAAGCTGCCGTTGTTTCCGCTCGATACCGTGTTGTTTCCCGGTTGCACCCTCGATCTGCAGATCTTCGAGGCGCGTTATCTGGATATGGTCAGCAGCTGCCTAAAAGCCGGTCATGGCTTCGGTGTGGTCCGCCTCATCGAGGGCAGCGAGGTGGGCCTGGCGGCGAGCGAGTACGCATCGACCGGTTGCGAGGCGCTGATTCGCGACTGGCAGCAGCGTCCCAACGGCTTGCTGGGCATCCGCGTCGAAGGCGGGCGTCGCTTCGATGTGCTGTCGGCAGAGGTGCAGCGTGATCAGCTGACCGTCGCTGAGATCAGCTGGCGCGACGAAGGCGGCGATCTGCCCCTGGGTGACGAGCACGCTGACCTGGCGATTCTGCTCGAGGCTCTGGGCCAGCACCCGCTGGTCGAAACCCTGGGCATGGGCGGTGCCGTGCAGGGGCAGCGTTCCTTGGCGTACCAGCTGGCCTATTTGCTGCCCTTTCAGCCGGAACAGAAGGTCGAACTGTTGCAGTTGGACGATGCGCCGCTGCAACTGCAGCGAATCCAGCATTGGCTGGAGCAGTTGCAGGGCGATGCGGTCGATGGCGACGACGTCTAGCGGGCGCTGCTGGCCGTAGGCTACTGATAGCGATACAGCAGCATGGCGCCTGGCAATGCCCAGATCGAGAATGCGCCGATCAGGCCAAGGGCCGCGGGCAGGATCAGCCACCACACCTTGGGCGAGAGTGCATTCATCGGTGCGCGCCATTGCACGATGGTCAGGCTCGCAGCGCAAATGGTGGCGGCCAGAACCGCACCGGCGATCACATCGGTCGGCCAGTGCACTCCGAGGTAGACACGTGATAACGCGATGGCGGTTGCCGGCAGTCCTGCCAGCAGTACCCAGGCCAGACGCAGGCGTGGCGGCTGGCCCCGCCCCGCAAGGACCCCGAGGGTAAGAAAGAACGCGAACGCCGCCGAGCTGTGGCCGCTGGGGAAACTGAAGCTTTGCAGGGGCTCGAGAAGGATTTCCGGACGGACCCGTCCGAACGTCGCTTTCAGCGCGCCGTTGGCCAGTGCCGTGCCCAGTAGCGTGAGGATAGCGAACGTCGCCGCTCGCCATTGTTTCACCACGAGCAGCAGCACGCTCAACAGTACTGCGGCCCACAGCTGGGTATGGAAATCCCCGGCCCGCGTGACCACGACCACGAAACGATCGAATATCGGGCTGCGCTCGCCCTGGACTACCGTCATCAGGCCTTGGTCGAACTCCACCAGATAGGGCCAGCCGATGAACAGGCCGATCAGTGTGGCGGCGCTGAGTGCCGCTGCGTACGGTGTGACCCAGCGCAACTGATGCAGGCTGCCGTGCACCACGCCGCCGATCAGCAGCAACAGTACCGCGATCACCACGCCCGCCTCTGGCCAGAAATCGTCGGGCAGCGGCAATCGCACGGCCGCGCCGGCTGTCCAGCCCGGCAACAGATAAGCCATCGCCCAGCCGGCTGCGGCGACCAGGCTGACCAGCAGGAAGCGTCCGAATGGCATGTCGAGCATGCCGGCGGTGAGAGGAAGCATGGGGCGCAGCGGGCCGATGAAGCGCCCCACCAGCAGGCTGGCGATGCCGTAGCGCTCGAAGTACAGCTCGGCGCGGGTCAGCCACTGCGGGTTGTTGCGCAGGCCCCGCATACTACGAATGCTCTGGTGATAGCGGCGTCCCAGTCCGTAGGACAGCAGGTCGCCCAGCAGGCCACCGGCGTAACCCAGCAGCAGGGTTTCGCCGAGGCTCAGCACGCCACTGCCGGCGAGCACAGCGATACCGAATATGAGGACGGTGCCGGGCATCAGCAGGCCCACCACCGCGAGACACTCCAGGCACGCCACCAGGAACAGGCTCAAGCCCAGCCATTGTGGATTGTCAGCGAGCCAGCCGGTGAGTGTGGTGAGCCATTCGGGCATGGAGGTTTCCTTGAGTCGAGAGGGTTTCGACCTGGCAGCTGGCGCTCCGGTTTCAAGTGCCGGGCATGATTCTGCCAATGTTGATGGCGCCCCCGACGGCTTCAGCTTGCGGTGAGCGGTTGTCGGGCGCGCGACGGCTCGGGCGGATCAGGCTACTGCACGCCACGCTTTTCAGCCATTCGCCCGACGCCGCTGTGCGCCGGACGCATGGGTGGCTATAATCAGCCGCTTTCTCTCCAGTCAGGCCAGCCAGACCATGACCGAGTCCGTACTCGACTACATGACCCGCCTCGGTCGCGCCGCTCGCGAGGCGTCGCGGGTGCTTGCGCGCGCCACCACCGCGCAGAAGAATCGAGCCCTGCATGCCGCGGCCGCTGCGCTCGATGCCGCGCGCGAGGAATTGGTGGCAGCCAACCAGCAAGACCTCGCCGCTGGGCGCGCCAACGGCCTGGACGAGGCCATGCTCGACCGGCTGGCGCTGACGCCGGCGCGTATCGACGACATGATCGAGGGGTTGCGCCAGGTTGCGACCTTGCCCGATCCGATTGGTGAAATCCGCGACATGCGCTATCTGCCCTCCGGCATTCAGGTGGGCAAGATGCGCGTGCCGCTGGGCGTGGTCGGCATCATCTACGAGTCGCGGCCGAACGTGACCATCGATGCCGCCAGCCTCTGCTTGAAGTCTGGCAACGCGACGATTCTGCGCGGCGGCTCGGAAGCGATTCATTCGAACCAGGCGATTGCCCGCTGCATCCAGCTGGGGCTGGCCGAAGCCGAGCTGCCGGCCGCAGCGGTGCAGGTCGTCGAGACCACCGATCGTGCTGCCGTCGGCGCGTTGATCACCATGCCGGACTATGTCGATGTCATAGTGCCGCGCGGCGGCAAGGGCCTGATCGAACGCATCAGCCGCGATGCCAAGGTCCCGGTGATCAGGCATCTGGACGGCATCTGCCATGTCTACATCGACCAGGCCGCCGATCTCGACAAGGCCATTCGTGTGGCCGACAACGCCAAGACCCAGCGCTACGCGCCGTGCAATACCATGGAAACGCTGCTGGTGCATACGGCCATCGCAGCGCGCGTATTGCCGCCGCTTGCGGCCATCTACCACGAAAAGGGCGTCGAGCTGCGTGGCTGCCCGCGCACCTGCGAGCTGCTCGGCGAAGCGGTGC
The DNA here is from genome assembly GCF_018138085.1 of Stutzerimonas stutzeri. Taxonomy (NCBI): domain Bacteria; kingdom Pseudomonadati; phylum Pseudomonadota; class Gammaproteobacteria; order Pseudomonadales; family Pseudomonadaceae; genus Stutzerimonas; species Stutzerimonas stutzeri. Next base: position 4,186,263 of record NZ_CP073105.1, on the reverse strand, counting down.
ATGCGGCCAGCGAAGAGGACTGGACCACCGAGTATAACGCGCCGATCCTGTCGATCCGAGTGGTCGATTCGCTCGACCAGGCGATCGAACATATCAACCGCTACGGTTCTCAGCACACCGACGCCATCATCACGGAAAACTTCACCGACGCCCGGCGCTTCATCACCGAAGTGGATTCCGCGTCGGTGATGGTCAATGCCTCCACCCGCTTTGCCGATGGCTTCGAATACGGCCTGGGCGCCGAGATCGGCATCTCCACCGATAAGCTGCACGCGCGTGGTCCGGTGGGGCTGGAAGGGCTGACCAGCGAGAAGTATGTAGTCTTCGGCGACGGCCATGTGCGTACTTGATGGGCGTTAATCAACGGCCACGGCGCATCGGCGTTCTCGGCGGTACCTTCGACCCGGTGCATATCGGGCACCTCCGCGGGGCGCTGGAAGTGGCCGAGACGCTCGGCCTCGACGAAGTGCGGCTCGTTCCCAACTTTCGCCCGCCGCACCGCGAGGCGCCGAACAGCTCCGCTCAGGATCGTCTGGCCATGGTTCGGCTGGCGGTGCAGGACGTGCCGCCGCTCGCGGTCGATGCGCGCGAGCTGGAGCGCGACAGGCCTTCGTACACACTCGACACGCTGGAGTCGTTGCGTGAAGAGCTGGATCAGCAGGATCAGATCCATCTCATCGTCGGCTGGGATGCCTTTTGCGGGCTGCCCAGCTGGCATCGCTGGGAAGAACTGCTCGATCACTGTCACATCCTGGTCATGCAGCGGCCGGATGCCGATAGCGACGCGCCGCAAGCCTTGCGCGACCTGCTGGCGGCGCGCAGCGTCAACGACCCGCTGGCGCTTTCTGGCCGCAGCGGACAAATCGCTTTCGTCTGGCAGGCGCCGCTCGAGGTGTCAGCGACACGAATTCGTCAATTTCTGGCCAGCGGCCGATCGGTCCGTTTTCTCGTACCCGACGCCGTACTGGCTTATATCAACGCGCACGGACTTTACCGGGCGTCGAACTGAGGTTGTTTCAAGTTATGCAAAATGATTCTTTGGTCCAGCTGGCCGTCAGCGCCCTGGAAGACCTGAAAGGCGCCGATATCACTACCATCGATGTGCGCGGCAAGACCAGCGTCACCGATTTCATGGTGATCGCCAGCGGTACCTCCAGCCGTCACGTCAAGTCGTTGGCCGACAACGTGCTGGAAAAGGTCAAGGCGCAGGGCGTGCGGCCGTTGGGCAGCGAAGGCCTGGACGGCGGCGAGTGGGCGCTGCTCGACCTGGGCGATGTGGTGGTGCATGTCATGCAGGTGCCGACTCGCCAGTTCTATGACCTTGAGCGTCTCTGGCAGGGAGCGGAGCAGAGCCGCGCGCAGCACGCCGGCGAGCAGGAATAAACACCCGTGCGGATCAAGCTGGTGGCGGTGGGGTCGAAGATGCCGCGCTGGGTCGAGGACGGTTGGCACGAGTATGCCAAGCGCCTGCCGTCCGAGCTGCCACTGGAACTGCACGAGATTCCGCTCAACACACGCGGCAAGAATGCCGATGTGACGCGGCTGATACGCCAGGAAGGCGAGGCCATGCTGGCGAAGGTGCAACCGGGCGAACGAATCGTCACTCTGGAAGTGACCGGGCGACCCTGGAGCACCGAACAACTGGCCGCCGAGCTGGAACGCTGGCGCCTCGATGCACGCAACGTGAATCTGATGGTCGGAGGTCCGGAAGGATTGGCCCCCGAAGTCTGCGCGCGCAGTGAGCAGCGCTGGTCGCTGTCACCCTTGACCTTGCCTCATCCGCTGGTGCGCATCCTCATCGGCGAGCAGATATATCGCGCCTGGTCGTTGCTGTCGGGCCATCCTTACCACAAGTAGTTCAGCCAAGCCCAAGATGTCACAGCCCATTCCCCTCAAGGACCACGAAAAGGACGCCCGCCTGGTGCGTCAGCGCGTGCTCGTGGGTGGCGTGATGGTGGTGCTGTTGATCGGGGTCTTGATTGCGCGCCTGTATTACTTGCAGGTCATCCAGTACCAGTACCACTCCACACTCTCGGAAAACAACCGGGTCCATGTTCAGCCGATTCCGCCCAACCGGGGGCTGATCTTCGATCGGACCGGAAAGATCATTGCCGACAACCGGCCGAGCTTCAGCTTGACGGTCACCCGTGAGCGCGCCGAGGACTGGCGCAAGACGCTCGACACCGTGGTCGAGGTGCTGGGGTTGTCGAGCGAGGAGCGGGAGCTGTTCGAGAAGCGCGTGCTGCAAGGGCGCCGGCCGTTCGAGCCGGTACCCATCATGTACGAGCTGTCCGAGGAGCAGATCGCCCGCATCGCCGTCGACCAGTTCCGCCTGCCTGGCGTCGAGGTCGCGGCGCAGCTGGTCCGGCATTATCCGCAGGGCGAACACTTCGCGCACTCGGTCGGTTACGTCGGGCGTATCAACGAGGCGGAGGTCAAGCAGCTCGATCCGGTCAACTACAGCGGCACGCATCATATCGGCAAGACCGGCATCGAACGCTTCTACGAAGACGAGCTGCACGGTCAGGTGGGCTACGAGGAGGTTGAGACCAATGCGCGTGGCCGAGTGCTGCGGGTGCTGAAGCGGACCGATCCGATCCCCGGCAAGGACATTACCCTGACCCTGGATCTGGATCTGCAAAAGGCGGCGGAAGCCGCGCTGGCGGGGCGTAGAGGGGCGGTCGTGGCGCTGCAGCCGGCAACCGGCGAGGTGCTGGCGATGGTCAGTCAACCGAGCTTCGATCCGAATCTGTTCGTGACGGGCATCAGTTTCAAGGCGTACGGCGAGCTTCGCGATTCGATCGACCGGCCGCTGTTCAACCGGGTGTTGCGCGGGCTGTATCCGCCCGGCTCGACGATCAAGCCGATGATGGCAGTGGCCGGTCTCGATACCGGCGTCGTCACCGAGGACACGCGAGTATTCGATCCCGGCTTTTTCCAGCTGCCGAACGTCAAGCACAAGTACCGCAACTGGAACCGTGGTGGCGATGGTTGGGTGAATCTGGAGACTGCCATCATGCGCTCCAACGACACCTATTTTTACGAGCTGGCACACAAGATGGGCATCGACCGCATGTACGACTACATGAGTCGTTTCGGCATCGGACAGCGCGTGGCGCTGGACATGTTCGAGGAGACCGCCGGGCTGATGCCGTCGCGCGATTGGAAGCGTGCCCGTTACCGTCAACCCTGGTATCCGGGCGAAACCGTCATTCTCGGCATCGGCCAGGGCTATATGCAGGCCACACCGTTGCAGCTGGCACAGGCCACGGCGCTGATGGCGACCCATGGCAAGTGGATTCGGCCGCATCTGGCGAAAAGCCTCGAGGGCCAGGCTCCGGTCGATCCGGAGCCGGTGCCGGATATCGAGTTGCGCGATCCACGCTACTGGAAGGCCGCGATCAATGGCATGGAGCAGGTCCTGCACGGCGCGCGCGGTACGGCGAGAAAGGTCGGCGACACGATGAAATACCGCGGCGCCGGCAAAAGCGGTACCGCCCAGGTGGTGGCGATCAAGCAGGGTGAGCGCTACGACAGCGGCAAGCTTGCCGAGCGCCATCGCGACCACGCGCTGTTCGTCGCATTCGCGCCTGTGGACAATCCACAAATCGCGGTGGCGGTCATGGTCGAGAACGGTGAGTCCGGTTCCGGTGTCGCCGCGCCGGTGGCCAAGCAGGTCATGGACGCCTGGCTGCTCGATGAAAACGGCGAACTGAAGGCCGAATATGCGAAACCGCCGACCGCCGAGGTGGCCAAGCAATGAGCGGGACATTCGATCGTACCCTGTCGACCACCGACGTGATGCGCCGGCGGGCGACCTTGCTGCAGCGCATGCACATTGACGGGGTGTTGCTGTTGCTGTTGCTGCTGCTGGCCGCCGGCAGCCTGTTCGTGCTCTATTCGGCCGGCGGCAAGAGTTGGGATCTGCTGCTCAAGCAGGCGGCTTCGTACGGCATCGGTCTCGGCGCCATGCTGGTGATCGCCCAGCTGGAGCCGCGATTCATGGCGCGCTGGGTGCCGCTGGGGTATCTCATGGTCGTGGCGCTGCTGGTGGCGGTGGATTTCATTGGTTACACCGCCATGGGCGCGACCCGCTGGATCAGCATCCCCGGGGTGATTCGCTTTCAACCATCGGAATTCATGAAGATCATCATGCCGATGACCATTGCCTGGTATCTGTCCGCCCGGGCGTTGCCGCCGGGCATCAAGCACACGATGGTCAGCCTCGGCCTGATCCTGACGCCCTTCGTGCTGATTCTCAAACAGCCGGACCTGGGCACCTCGATGCTAGTGCTGGTCTCCGGTGCCTTCGTACTGTTCATGGCCGGCCTGCGGTGGCGCTGGATACTGGGCGCCGTCGCGGCCCTCGTGCCCGTCGCCGTGGGCATGTGGTATTTCGTTCTGCACAACTACCAGAAGCAGCGTGTGCATACTTTTCTCGATCCGGAGAGCGATCCACTCGGGACCGGCTGGAACATCATCCAGTCCAAGGCGGCGATCGGTTCCGGTGGCGTGTTTGGCAAGGGCTGGCTGATGGGTACCCAGTCGCACCTGGATTTTTTGCCGGAAAGCCATACGGACTTTATCATTGCGGTCCTCGCTGAAGAGTTCGGCCTGGTCGGCGTCTGCTTGCTGCTGTTCGTTTACTCGTTGCTGATCGCGCGCGGGTTGGTGATCACCGCCCAGGCGCAAACGCTGTTCGGCAAGCTGCTTGCCGGCGCGCTTACGATGACGTTCTTCGTCTATGTATTCATCAACATCGGTATGGTCAGCGGGCTGCTTCCGATCGTGGGGGTGCCGTTGCCCTTCATCAGTTTCGGTGGCACTTCATTGGTGACCCTGCTATCAGGGTTCGGGGTTTTGATGTCGATTCACACCCATCGCAAGTGGATCGCACAGGTTTGATTAGAGTGAATTTCTTGAATCCATTACGGCGTGGCTGGTTGGCACGGGTGCTTTGCGGAGCGGGTCTGTTCAGTGGGTTCGGCTGCGCCTCCGTGGCGATTGCGGCGGACTATGAAGGCGAGAAGGTTGCCGAGTTCGTTCGTGAAATGACCCAGGATTACGGATTCGCCGGTGAGCAGCTGGTGGAAATGCTGGCACAGGCAGAACGCAAGCAGGCCATTCTCGACGCCATCTCGCGGCCGGCCGAGCGCGTGAAGCCCTGGAAAGAGTACCGGCCGATCTTCATCACCGATTCACGCATCGCGCAGGGCGTCGACTTCTGGCGGGAAAACGAAGCAGCGCTGGCGCGGGCCGAGCAAGTCTATGGCGTGCCGGCCGAAATCATCGTCGCGATCATCGGCGTCGAAACCTTTTACGGGCGCAATACCGGCAATTATCGCGTCATCGATGCGCTGTCCACGTTGAGTTTCGATTACCCGCCACGCGAACCCTTCTTCCGCCAGCAGCTCAAGGAGTTCCTGTTGTTGGCGCGTGAAGAACAGGTAGACCCGCTCACCTTGACCGGCTCGTATGCCGGTGCGATGGGCTTGCCGCAATTCATGCCGAGCAGTTTTCGCGCGTATGCCGTGGACTTCGATGACGATGGCCATATCGACATCTGGAAAAACCCCGTCGACGCTATCGGCAGTGCCGCCAATTACTTCAAACAGCACGGCTGGGTGGCCGGCGAGCCGGTGGTCGCCCGCGCCACTGTCAAGGGCGAGCGGCACGGCGAAGGTCTGACCGAGGGCCTCGAGCCGGTCCTGAGTGCGGCCGAGTTGCGTGAGCTGGGCTGGCAGTGGCGGACCGACAAGGCTATCGCCGATGACACCGCCGTGACGGCTTTCCGCCTGGATGGCGCCGACGGCGACGAGTATTGGGTCGGCTTGCCGAATTTCTATGTCATCACGCGCTACAACCGGAGCGTGATGTACGCCATGGCGGTGCAGCAGCTCGCCGAACGGCTGGCGCGCGCGCGAGGTGATCAATGACCGCTCGTTTGCTGGCGACGGCCCTTGCCGTTGCCCTCCTGGCCGGTTGTTCGTCGCCGACGCCACGCTCCTCGGGGCCGGCGGCGACTGCCGGCGTTGGCAGTGCCGGTGACTATGCTCGCCCGCACAAGGACGGCGCGCCCTGGTGGGACGTGGATGTCTCGCGCATTCCGGATGCGACACCGATGCCGCATAACGGCCCGTTCAAGGCCAATCCTTACACGGTGCTGGGCAAGACCTACTATCCGATCGGCGATGGGCGTAACTATCGCGCGACCGGGACGGCGTCGTGGTACGGCACCAAGTTCCATGGCCAGCCTACCGCCAACGGCGAGAAATACGACCTGTATGGCATGAGCGCCGCACACAAGACACTGCCGTTGCCCAGCTACGTGCGGGTGACCAATCTCGACAACGGCAAGACCGTGGTGTTGCGGGTCAATGACCGCGGCCCCTTCTACTCCGATCGGATCATCGACCTGTCGTTCGCTGCGGCGAAGAAGCTGGGTTACGCCGAAGTCGGTACGGCGCGGGTCAAGGTCGAAGGCATCGACCCCGAGCAGTGGTGGGCCGAACGCGGGCAGCCGGTACCCATGGTGCTGGCGCAGTCGCAAGCCCCCAGCAAGGTTGCCGGGCCTTCGCTGGCGCAGCCCGTCGAACAGTACACGCCGCCGCCGGCACAGCACGCCGGCGCCACCTTGCCGGTGCAGGTCGACAAAGGCGACAAGCCGGCCGCTGCGGCCAAGCCAGGCGTGTTCCTGCAGGTCGGTGCGTTCGCCAACCCGGACGCGGCCCAGCTGTTGCGTGACAAGCTCAGCAGCATGACTGCCGCGCCAGTGTTCGTCAGTTCCGTGGTGCATCAGGAGCAGATTCTGCATCGGGTGCGCCTGGGGCCGATCCACTCCGCGGATGAAGCCGCGCAGCTCGAGCAAAGCGTTCGTCTCGCCAACCTGGGAAATCCCCGGCGGGTGCGGGGTGATTAGCCCCTTCCGGTGCTCGAAAAAAAACATGGCGCGCTTATTCAACAACCCTTTGGCACATCAATCTTTCTGAGAGAGCAATGACTATCACCACCTTCGTGCATCGACTGTTCCTCCTCACCGTGCTGGTCGTCGCGCCGGTAGCCTGGGCCGAGCCAGTCATTCCATCGCCACCGCAACTGGCGGCGAAATCCTACGTTCTGATGGACGCGGCCAGTGGCAAGGTACTGGTCGAGAACGCGGGAGACGAGCGCCTGCCCCCGGCCAGCCTGACGAAGCTGATGACGGCCTATATCGCCACGCTGGAAATCAAGAAGGGCCAGATTTCCGAGAGCGACATGGTCACGGTCAGCGAAAAGGCCTGGCGTACCGGTGGCTCGCGGATGTTCATCCAGGTCAACACGCAGGTATCGGTCGACGATCTGCTGCACGGCATCATCATCCAGTCGGGCAACGACGCCAGCGTTGCCATGGCCGAGCACATTGCCGGCAGCGAGGAAGCCTTCGCTGATCTGATGAACAGCACGGCCCAGCGGCTGGGCATGAGCAACTCGCACTTCATGAACGCCACCGGGCTTCCGAACCCCGAGCATTACTCTTCGGCAGCCGACATGGCCAAGCTGGCCCGCGCGATCATCCACGAGGACGCGGCGCATTACAGCATCTACGCGCAGAAGGAATTCTTCTGGAACAATATCAAGCAGCCCAACCGCAACCTGCTGCTGTGGCGCGACAAGACCGTTGACGGGCTCAAGACCGGGCATACCGAGGAGGCGGGATACTGCCTGGTCGCCTCCGCGGTGCGTGATGGCATGCGCCTGATCAGCGTGGTGTTCGGCACCAACAGCGAGCAGGCCCGTGCGGCCGAGACGCAGAAGCTGCTGACCTACGGGTTCCGTTTCTTCGAGACCAAGACCTTCTATCAGAAGGGCGTCGAGCTGGCCAAGTCCCGCGTCTGGAAAGGCCAACAGGACCAGATCAGCGCGGGTCTGCAGGACGACCTGACTCTGACCCTGCCGCGCGGACAGTTGGACAAGCTGCAGGCTGGCCTGACCTTCAATCCTGAACTCACGGCCCCGATCCAGCAGGGCGACGTGATCGGTCGAGTCGACGTCACGCTCGATGGCCAAGTGCTGCAGAGCACCGATCTGATCGCCCTCGAGACCGTGGAAGAGGGTGGGCTGTTCAGCCGACTCTGGGATAGCATCCAGCTGTTCTTCTTCAACCTTTTCAACTGATGCCTCTTGAGCGCGCCCGGCTATCCGCCGGGCGTGCTCGCGGATCACGAGTCCGTTACCCATGACCGAACGTAAAACTGATGCAGCACCACCGAAAATCGAATTTCCCTGCGAGCGTTACCCGATCAAGGTGATCGGGGATGCCGGTGAGGATTTCAGCGCGACGGTGGTGGAGGTGATTCGGCGGCATGCGCCGGACTTCGACGAAACCACATTGGTCGCTCGCGACAGCCGCAACGGGCGCTTCCTGTCCGTACAGGTGCTGATCACGGCGACCAGCGTCGAGCAGCTGCAGGCGATCCATGTCGATCTACGCGCGACCGGCCGCGTGCACATGGTGCTCTGATGTCTGGCTGCCCGTATCGGCCTCAGCTGATCGAAACCGGAATTCGCCAATGAGCACCGCTATCCTCGGGGTGCGTGAGCTCGGCTTGTTGGAATACCAGCCCGCCTGGCAAGCGATGCAGCGTTTCACCAATGAGCGTGGGCCGGCCACCGGCGACGAGATCTGGCTGTTGCAGCATCCGCCGGTATTCACCCAGGGTCAGGCCGGCAGGCCCGAACATTTGTTGTTGCCCGGCGATATTCCGGTGGTACAGGCTGATCGGGGTGGGCAGGTCACCTATCACGGCCCGGGGCAGTTGGTGTGCTACCTGATGCTGGACGTCCGGCGACTGGGCATCGGTGTCCGCGAACTGGTCAGCCGCATCGAGCAAAGTCTCATCGATTTGCTCGCCAGCTACGATGTACAGGCCATCTCCAAGCCCGACGCGCCGGGGGTCTATGTCGATGGGGCGAAGATCGCATCGCTCGGTCTGCGCATCCGTAACGGGCGCTCGTTCCACGGTCTGGCGCTCAATGTGGACATGGACCTGGAGCCCTTCGGGCGGATCAACCCTTGCGGCTACGCCGGGATGAGCATGACCCAGTTGGCGGATCTGGTCGCGGGGCCAGTCGCCTTTTCCGAGGTCAGTGCCCGCCTGCGCGAGCAACTGGTCAAGCACCTCGGGTACGCGCAGCAGCAGACTCTGACAGGCGCAATGGAATACTAAGCCGAGCGCTGGCTCGTGCGATGTGAGCGGGAGCGGATATGAAAACGCCCGCCCCAGACGGCGTCTGGAGCGGGCGTTGTTCGACCCGATCAGTTCAGGTTGAGGGTCGGAATCAGGCTGCTGTCGAACGACTGGCCGGGTACCGGCACCGGCGCGGCCAGGCCCAGATTGTTCTTTTCGAACACCCGGTCGGCCCGGTAGCTGGAGCGCACCAGCGGGCCAGCGGCCACTTCCATAAAGCCCTTTTCCAGGCCGATATCGCGGAAACGGTTGAATTCTTCCGGGCTGACCCATCGCTTGACCGGCAGATGGTTGCGGGTCGGTTGCAGGTACTGGCCGAGGGTAAGGATGTCCACGCCGATGGCGCGCAGGTCGTCCATGGTTTGCAGGATTTCTTCATCGGTCTCGCCCAGGCCGAGCATCAGGCTGGTCTTGGTGAGTACCTCCGGACGGTGTTTCTTGGCGTGCTCGAGAACCTTGAGCGTCTTCTCGTAGCCCGCACGTGGGTCGCGTACTTCGCGGGTCAGACGCTTGACCGTCTCGACGTTCTGCGCGAACACCTCCAGGCCGGAATCGACCACGCGTTCGATGGCCTGGTGGTCACCGTCGAAATCCGGCGTGAGCGCCTCGACCACCACCTGCGGCGTGTTGTCCTTGATGGCCCGTACGCAGGCTGCGTAATGGCTGGCACCGCCATCTTCCAGGTCGTCGCGATCCACCGAGGTCAGCACGATGTAGCGCAGGGCCATCAGTTCCACCGACTTGGCGGTGTTCTGTGGCTCTTCCAGATCCAGCCAGCCGTTGGGATTGCCGGTATCCACCGCACAGAAGCGGCAGGCGCGCGTGCACACCGATCCCATCAGCATGATGGTGGCGGTGCCGTTGGACCAGCATTCACCCATGTTCGGGCAATGAGATTCCTGGCACACGGTGCTCAGACGGTGCTCACCGACGTTGCGCTTGACCGCTTCGAAGCGGCTGCCGCTGGGGGCCTTGACCCGTAGCCATTTGGGCTTGGGTTCGAACACCTGGGGCTCGCTCGAGGCCCGGCGCTTCTGCCCGTCCTTGATCGCGGTAATGCCCTGGCTGGTGCGGAATTTTTCGCCGCTGGCGACGGTTTTGGGCTGGGAGATTTCGGACATCGGCTTTCTGGGCTCCGCTAGAGGCTCCGGGGACGAGGCAGTTTTGTGGCCGCCGGGCAGTTTATCACAGGCACTGACTGCACGGTCCGTCTGGCGAGGCGTCAGTCGGTTGCCCAGGCTGCTGCGGCAGGCGCTGTGCAGGGAGTGATGCTTGGGTTTCACGCGGCCGAACCAATTGGCGCCTCACGTGCGCCAGCGACACTGCCGGCGAGGGCGAGCGTGACCTGTTCTTGGAGAGAGCGGCTCGGGGCGGAGCAGGGCCGATTAGTTCGGCGCTGCTCGGCTATGGCTCTGCGCGCAAGCGGCCCAGCAATTCCTGCGTTGGATGGCCATCGGCGGGCCAGCCGAGCTGCTGTTGGAAGCTGCGGATGGCGTTGCGGGTGTTGGCGCCGATGATGCCATCTGCGGCGCCCGGATCGAAGCCCTGGTTCGACAGACGCTCCTGCAGCTCGACGCGCTCGGAGCGGCTCAGGGGCTGCTCGCCCTGCGGCCAGCTCGCCCGGACCCGGCCGGCACCGTCGAAACGCTCGGAAAGCAGGCCGATCGCCAGCCCGTACGATGACGAGTTGTTGTAGCGCAGAATGGTCCTGAAGTTGTCGAGGACCAGGAAGGCGGGCCCGCGGTAGCCGGCGGGCAGCAACAGGCTGGCGCTCGCTTCGTCCATGGTCGCGGGCAGGCCGCGTAGACCCAGGCGGCGCCACTCGGACAACGGCTTGCGAATGACGCTATCAGCCAGTGCGTAGTCGAAGCCATCCGGCAGGCTGACTTCGAAGCCCCAGGGTTGTCCGGCTTTCCAGCCCGACGCTTGAAGGTAGTGAGCGGCTGAGGCCAGCGCGTCGGCCGAACTGTTCCAGATATCCCGCCGGCCATCGCCGTCGAAATCCACTGCGTGGGTGTTGTAGGTGGTGGGAATGAACTGGGTCTGCCCCATGGCGCCGGCCCAGGAGCCACGCAACTGCTCGGCGGTGACATCGCCGTGCTCAAGGATCTGCAGTGCCGCCAGCAGCTGGCTCTTGGCGAAGTCGGGACGCCGCCCTTCATGCGCGAGAGTGGCGAGCGAACGAATCACGCCCTTGTCGCCCATGATCTGCCCAAAGCTGCTCTCCAGCCCCCAGATAGCTACCAGAGTGTTCCGACCGACGCCGTAGCGCGCTTCGATGCCATCCAGGGTCTGCTGGTGTTGGCGCAGCAGGCGCTTGCCGCCCTCGACTCGCTGCTGCGACAGGGCGCCTTCCAGGTATTGCCATACGGGGCGGGTGAATTCGGGTTGGCTGCGGTCGGCGACGATGATGCTCGGGTCGGGGGTAACGCCGGCGAAGGCGCGATCGAACACTGATGCCGGTATGCCTGCTTGCAGGGCTTCCCTGCGGAAGGTTTCGCGCCATTCGGCGAAGCTTACCGTTGTCGGCTCGGCTTCGCCTGGCGGTGCCGGAAGCGGTTGGGGCGTAGCCGGCAATTGAGCGGTGGCCGTGGCAGTGACCGGTGCATTGGGCTCGGCGGCGCAGGCGACCACGATGCACAGCGCCGAACCGGCAATCAGGCTACGCAACAGCAGAACGGGAACGAAGGTGTAAAGCATGCACCACTCTCGGCAAGGCATCGACGGACGACATTATCACGCTTTGCCTTGCTTGGCTTTTCAAGCTGCCAGAAGGACCGAAGCCTCCCAGTTGGTGGACTGGGAGGCTTCGCGGCGGTAGCTGCCTTTGCCTTTTTTCGGCTGTTCCTGGCGACTGCGAAATAGCGGTTGCGCCACCAGGCTCTTGGCCTTGTTCGGCCGCTTTCGTTGCTTGCTCATGATCTTCCCTCCAGGTTGCTCTGATCAGGCCGAGGCATCATAAGGCTTGTACAAAAATTGTCCAGCCGACCTGGCGATGACCGCTATCGCGTCTGAGAGTGTTGCAGCGTGGTTATCCGGTGCGCCCGTCAGGCCGAGCGCTAGACCTTGAGTCTGCGCCCGCTCAATTGCAGGCAAAGGTCCGTCAAGCCCAGCCAGGGGTCACCCTCGGCTTGCCCCTTGATCTGCTCGTCAATGCGCTGCGCATCCATCAGCAGGCGTTGCCAGCCCGCCACGTCGTGGCGCTGCAGCGCCTTGCTGACCAGCGGCTTGCGCTTGTCCCAGACCGGCGGGCGGGCCTGGCTGAAGGCTCGATCGAGCGGCACGCCCTGGCTGTACTGCTGTGCGATGTTGGCCAACTGGCGAATCTCGCGCGCCACGGCCCAGAGAATCACCGGTGCCTCGACGCCTTCGCCGCGCAGTCCGGCCAGCATTTGCAGAATGTGCTCCGGCTGGCCAAGCAGCGCTGCGTCGATCAGGCCGAAAACGTCGTAACGGGCACTATCGGCGACGGCGGCCTGCACGGTTTCGGTCGTGACCTGACCGCCATCGGCAAGCAGCTTGAGCTTTTCGATTTCCTGCGCGGCGGCGAGCAGGTTGCCCTCGACGCGCGCAGCGATCAGTTCTACGGCTTCCTGGTCGGCGGCCAGCCCTGCCTGCGACAGGCGTTGACGAATCCACTGCGGCAACTGTTGCGCGTCCACTGGCCAGATCTGCAGGAACTGCACCGGTTTGCCGTCTATCAGCGCCTTGGCCCATTTAGTCTTCTGGGTGCTGCCGTCGAGCTTGGGCAGGCTGATCAGCAAAACGGTGTCTTCGGCCGGGCGTGCAAGGTAGTCGAGCAGTGCGGCGGCGCCCTTGTCGCCGGGTTTGCCATTGGGGATGCGCAACTCCAGCAGGCGTTTTTCGGCGAACAACGAGAGGCTCGCTCCCGCTTCGATGAGCTGCCCCCAGTCGAAACCGGTCTCGACGTTCAGCACCTGGCGTTCACTGAAACCCTGCTGACGGCAGGCTCCGCGGATAGCGTCGCAGGCTTCCTGGCAGAGCAGGTGCTCATCACCGCTGACCACGTATACGGGCGCGAGAGCGCCTTGCAGGTGCTTGGCAAGCTGGGCGGGGGGCAGTTTCATGAGTTCCGGGAACGGTAGCCACCGGCGGTGGCTACCGTTTCATTACTGAATCGGCAGTTCGATCGGGGATTGCAGCGGCCGTTGGCTCTGTTCGCGCATCTGCGCCTCGATGGCCTCGGCTTCGGCGCGCTTCCTGGCCTCAGCCGTCTGCTGAAGTTGGTCGAGCTGTGCGGGGGTGATGCCGCGGATGCGCATGCTCACCTGCTGCAGCAACTCACGGCGCATTTCCTGACGCAGCTGTTCGGCTTCCTGGTCGGAGCCGATGAGGTTGCTGCTGTCATGCACGTAGACCTTGCGCACTTCGACGCTGTCTTCCAGCAGTACGGTGTCCTGCGGGCCACGGAACTGGTAGTCGAGCACGCTGGAAAGTTCGTATTCGGCGGTACGCGCCGCAGTCGTATAGCTGGCGGTGCGCTGGCGATTCTGTTCGCGGACCAGATCCAGGGTGTAGCGTGCGCCCGGGTAGACGCGTACGCCGTTGTCCTTGAGGAGCTCTTCCAGATCCTTGGCCGTGTCGCCGTAGCTGTTGCGTGCCTGCAGGTTGATCTCCTCGAGGGCGAAACTGGTTTCACCCGTCCCGCGCAGCTGAAAACCGCAGGCGCTCAACAGCAGGGCCAGGCCGGCCACCGCGAGATTGCGTTTGATCATCTTGTTATCCCCTTGCCAGCCTTGGCGCGATGCGCCAAGGCGAATCAGTTAGCGACGATATTGACCAGCTTGCCCGGCACCACGATGACCTTGCGGATCGTCAGGCCTTCGGTAAAGCGCACAACATTCTCGTTGGCGCGGGCGCTGGCTTCGATGTCTTCACGGCTGGCGCTGGCGGGCACTTCGATCTGCCCGCGCAGTTTGCCGTTGACCTGTACAACCAGTGTCAGGCTGTCCTGCACCAGTGCAGATTCGTCGACCTTCGGCCATTGCGCGTCGATGATCGCACCGCTCTTGCCCAACTGCTGCCAGAGTTCGTGGCAGATATGCGGCGTGATCGGTGCCAGCAGCAGGGCGACGGTTTCCAGCCCTTCCTGCAACAGGGCGCGGTCCTGTTCGGTCTCGGTTGCGGCCTTTTCCAGCACGTTCATCAACGTCATCACCTGGGCGATGGCCGTGTTGAATTTGTGATGCTGACCAACGTCGACGCTGGCCTGCTTGATGGCCAGATGTATCGCGCGGCGTACCGCTTTCTGCTCGTCGTTCAGGTTGGTGGTGTCCAGCTGACCTGCCGGGCCGTGGCTGACATGCGCGTGGGCCAGACGCCAGACGCGACGCAGGAAGCGGTTGGCACCCTCTACGCCGGAATCGGACCATTCCAGGCTCATGTCTGGCGGCGAGGCGAACATCATGAACAGGCGGCAGGTATCGGCGCCGTAGGCGTCGATCATGGCCTGCGGGTCGACGCCGTTGTTCTTCGACTTGGACATCTTCTCGGTGCCGCCGATTTCCACCGGTAGGTCATCGCTGGCGAGTTTGGCGCCAATGACCTTGGCCTTGGCGTCACGCTCGACAATGACATCGGCCGGGTTGAACCAGTCCTTGCCGCCGTTTTCCAGGGTGCGGTAGTAGGTCTCGGCGACCACCATGCCCTGGGTCAGCAGGTTCTTGAACGGCTCGTTGGAGCTGACCAGGCCCTCGTCACGCATCAGCTTGTGGAAGAAGCGCGCGTAAAGCAGATGGAGGATGGCGTGCTCGATACCGCCAATGTATTGATCTACCGGCAGCCAGTGGTTAGCGGCTGCGGGGTCGACCATGCCCTGGTCGTAATGCGGCGAGGCATAGCGAGCGAAGTACCAGGACGACTCGACGAAGGTGTCCATGGTGTCGGTTTCGCGCTTGGCTGCAGCGCCGCACTTGGGGCAGCTGCACTCATAAAACTCGGGCATGCGAGCCAGCGGCGAACCGGCGCCGTCCGGCACCACATCTTCGGGCAGGACCACCGGCAGCTGATCCTCTGGCACCGGCACATCGCCGCAGCTGTCGCAATGGATGATCGGGATCGGGCAGCCCCAATAGCGCTGGCGGCTGATGCCCCAGTCGCGCAGGCGGAACTGCGTGCGGGCCTGGCCGAGGCCCTTCCTCTGCAGAGCGACCTCCATGGCGTCGAAGGCGCCGTCGAAGTCCAAGCCATTGAATTCGCCCGAGTTGATCAGCTCGCCGTGCTCACCATAGGCGTCCTGCCAGGGCGCGGGCGTTTCGTCACCAGCGCTGGTGCGCACCACGGGTTTGATAGGCAGGTCATACTTGGTCGCAAAGGCAAAGTCGCGTTCGTCATGGGCCGGAACGGCCATCACAGCGCCTTCGCCGTAGTTCATCAGTACGTAGTTGGCGACCCAGACCGGCAGCAACTCTCCGGTCAGTGGGTGCTGCACGCGCAGGGAAGTGGCGAGACCTTTCTTTTCCTGGGTGGCGATGTCGGCTTCGGCGACGCCGCCACGCTTGCATTCGTCGATGAAGGCTTGCAGCTCGGGATTGTTCTGAGCGGCAAGGGTGGCCAGTGGATGTTCGGCGGCGACGGCCACGTAGGTGGCGCCCATCAGGGTATCGGGGCGAGTGGTGAACACCTTCATCACGCCTTCGCTGCCGATGCTGGCGACGTCGTAGGGGAAGCTGATCTCCATGCCGCGCGACTTGCCGATCCAGTTGCGCTGCATGGTCTTGACCTGCTCGGGCCAGCCGTCCAGTTCGTCCAGGCTCTCCAGCAGCTCATCGGCGTAGGCGGTGATCTTGAAGTAGTACATCGGGATTTCGCGCTTCTCGATCAGCGCGCCGGAACGCCAGCCGCGGCCATCGATGACCTGCTCATTGGCCAGCACGGTCTGGTCGACCGGGTCCCAGTTGACGGTGCCGTTCTTGCGGTAGATCACGCCTTTCTCGTACAGGCGGGTGAACAGCCACTGCTCCCAGCGGTAGTAGTCGGGCTTGCAGGTGGTGACTTCACGTGTCCAGTCGACGCCCAGGCCCAGGCTTTTCAGCTGGTTGCGCATGTAGTCGATGTTTTCGTACGTCCACTTCGCCGGCGCGACCTTGTTCTTCATCGCCGCGTTCTCGGCCGGCATGCCGAACGCGTCCCAGCCCATGGGCTGCAGCACGTTCTTGCCCTGCATGCGCTGGTAGCGGGCAATCACGTCGCCGATGGTGTAGTTGCGCACGTGGCCCATGTGCAGCTTGCCGCTGGGGTAGGGGAACATCGACAGACAGTAGAAGGTGTCCTTGCCTGGCTGCTCGCTCACTACAAAGGATTTCTGCGCGTCCCAGGAGGACTGCGCGGCGGCTTCGATTTCGCGGGGCTGATACTGTTCGTGCATGGCTACTGGCGTTGAATGATGGCTGGCTGCTCGCGAAGCGGCGACGGGCTGCGCAGATGCCGGTCGAAACCTGGCGAAGTCGGCGGCACAACGGGCTGGATGCGAGAGCATGGAAGCGCCGTAGCATACATGACCCCCCGCGACCGAGGGAAACCTGATTTGCCGGCGAGCGCGCGCCCCGCTGGTCGCGGGCCTCGTCGTCGTTCCTGTGTGAGCTACGCTTGTAGCTGGGGGCGGGACGACCGAGGAGGTGAACCATGGGTAAAGAGCGCCAGGCAGATGAGGGCAACCTATACGGGCGCGTACTGCAGAGGCTGACGGTGGCCCTGGAAGAGGCGGAGCGAACCGCGGGCGATGGTTCCGGCACGACGACCGAGCTGGAAGTCGGCGGGCTGACGCCAGCGGAGTTCGATCTGATCCGCGCCTATCTGCAGCAGGATTCGCAATGGCTGTCGGGTTGGCACGCAGCGGCCGAGGAACAGGCGCAGCTGGTGCGCCAGGCGACGCGCCCGGCACTGCGCAATGTACTGCGCCATCATCCTCATCCGGGCAAACGGAGCAAGCAGGCGCCGTTGTCGCTCCAACAGACGATGAGCTGCGCGCTCTGTGGCGCCAGTGTGAGTTGGCCGGAAGGTGCCGGGCCGGTCGCCTGTTCGGCCTGTGGTTCGCAACTGCTGCGTGCGAGGCAGCGATTACATACCTACCCAAAGCATTGACGGCGTCCTCGCTGCCGACAAGTGGACGCCCTGACAGGTAAAGTTGCAGCAACCGATCTGCCGGAGCTGCACATGCCGATTCGCTATTTCTTCAAACAACTGCTATTGCCGCCCGGCGGCCTGTTTTTGCTGCTGCTCGCTGCCTGGTGGCTGCGGCGCCGGGCGCCGCGGCTGGCCGCGCTGTGCTTCGTGGTCGGATTCGGTGGGTTGTGGCTGATGAGCCTGCCGGTCACCGTGGAATGGGCCGGGCGGGCGCTTGAACGCGAGGCGCCGCTCGATCGAGCCGAGTGGGCCGACCTCGCGCAGCGTGCGCAGGCGATCGTGGTGTTAGGGGCGGGGCGCGAGCAGGCCGACCCCGGCTGGGGATCCGACCAGCCCAGTTACCTTGCGCTCGAGCGGCTGCGCTTCGCGGCGCGGTTGGCCAAGGCCTCGGGCCTGCCGATCCTTGCCAGTGGCGGGCTGCACTTCGGTCAGCCGCCGAGTGAGGCGCAGCTGGCTGCCGAGGCGCTACAGCGCGATTTCTCGACACCGACCCGCTGGCTCGAGGAGCGCAGCCGCACGACCTGGGAAAACGCGCTCTACAGCGCCAGCATGCTCAAGGATGCCGGCATCGATCGGATCATCCTGGTCACCTCGGCATCGCATATGCCGAGGTCGCGCTGGTGCTTCGAGCAGAACGGCTTGCAGGTGACCGTCGCGCCGATGGGTTTTGTCGGAGTGCCCAACGGCCGTCCTTTCGGTGGCTGGCTGCCAGAAGCCAAAGCCGTCTGGCAGAACGGGCTGCTGCTGAACGAGGCCCTGGGAATGCTGATCTATCCGCTGCTCTATGGAGGCTCCGCCGACTGAGCGGTTGATCAGTCGACGGGCAGGCGGGGCTCAGGCCGAGCGGCGGCGGATCACGCCCCAGCCGAGCAGCACCAGACATATTGCGATCAGGGGCCAGGAGCGCCAACGCAGATACGGCGTCAGACCCTGCATGGGGGTGACTTCGCCGTAGAGCACCTGCTCTTCGAACGCCGGTACTCGCTCGGTGATGCGCCCCTGCGGATCGATCAATACGGTGACGCCGTTATTGGTCGCACGGATCATCCAGCGTCCGGCCTCCAGGGCGCGCGTCTGGGCCATTTGCAGGTGTTGCAGCGGCCCGATGGAATGGCCGAACCAGGCATCGTTGCTGACGGTGAGCAGAATGTCGCTCTGCGCCGCGAGGCTGGCGGCGAATTCGGGATAGACCACCTCATAACAGATGAACGGCGCGATACGATATCCCTTCGCCTGCAACAGCGGTTGCTCCGGTGCGCCCCGGGCGAAGTCGGACATCGGCAGGTCGAAGAATGCGATCAGCCCGCGCAGCAGGTCCTGCAAGGGTACGTACTCGCCGAAGGGCACCAGCTTCTGTTTCAGATAGGTGCCTTGCGCATCGCCGGCTGTCGTCAGGCCGTTGTAGTAGCGCAACTCGCCCTCGGCGTTCGGCTGGCGCACGGGCACACCGGTGATCATCGCCGAGCGACGATCCTGGGCGAAGCGGCCCATCATCGTCAAATAGCCTTCGGCGTGCTCCTTGAGGATGGGCACGGCGGTTTCAGGCCAGACGATGAGGTCGACGGGGCGGCTGCGGAAGGTCATGTCGCGATAGAGCAACAGTTGCATCTCGAGCTTTTTCGGGTCCCACTTGATGCTCTGCGCCACGTTCCCCTGCATGGCCGCGACCGTGATCGGCTCGGCCTTGGCTGTCGTCCAGGCGTGTTGGCCGACTCCCAGCGCGCCGCCCCATAGCGCCACCAGCAGCATCAGTGCGCCGATCAACGCGCGTTTGTCCGCGAGCAGGCGAGGCAGCTCGGCAAGCATGGCTGCACTCAGCACGATGGCGAACGTTAGCAGCCATACCCCGCCCACCGGTGCCAGTCCGGCCAGCGGACCGTCGAGCTGGCTGTAGCCGGCGTACAGCCAGGGAAATCCGGTCAGGATCCAGCCGCGCAGCGCATCGATCGCGAGCCACAATGCAGCGAACACCAGCGCGGCGAGCAGCGGCCCGCCGGCGGGTCTCAGCCAGCGCGACCATAGCCAGCCGAGCAGGGCGAAGAACAACGCCAGACCGGCGACGAACCCCAGCGTCAGCGCGCCGGCGAGCGGCGGCGGTGCGGCACCGAAATCGTGAATGCTGACGTAGACCCAGCTTACGCCCGAGGCGAACAGGCCGAAGCCATAGCACCAGCCGCGACCGGCCGCCTGTTTCGGCGCCAGCTCACGCAGGCCGAGATAGAGCAGTCCGGCCGACAGCAGGGCCAGCGGCCAGATGTCGAAGGGTGCCAGCGACAGGGTGGTCAGGGCGCCAGCGGCGAGCGCCAGCAGGTTGCCCGGCCAGCCGGGGCGGGTGATCCAGCGCATGGGGTTTCCTTGAAGTGCCGCCGCCGTTCGATGCCCGGCGGCGAGGATGCGGAGCGGAGGAGTCTACCGAAGGTTTCGAAGCGCCGGCAGGGCGCCTAGCCGTTTTCCGTTCGCGTGCGGGTCAGGCGCAGCATATGCACGCGGCGGCTGTCGGCATTCAGCACGCGGACGCGGAAGCCATCGATTTCGGTGACTTCATTGCGCTTGGGCAGATGCCCGAACGTGCTCATGACCAGCCCGGCCACGGTGTCGAATTCTTCGTCGGGAAATTCACTGCCGAAGAACTCGTTGAAGCTGTCGATCGGTGTCAGCGCCTTGACCAGAAAATCGCCGCTGGGCAGCGGGCGGATGTAGCTGTCTTCCTCGATGTCGTGCTCGTCTTCGATATCGCCGACGATCTGCTCCAGGACGTCTTCGATGGTCACCAGGCCCGCCACGCCGCCGTATTCGTCGATGACGATCGCCATGTGGCTGTGGTTCGCGCGGAACTCGCGTAGCAGCACGTTGAGGCGCTTGGATTCGGGGACGAAGGTGGCCGGCCGCAGCAGGTCCTTGATGTCGAATGCCTGCTGATCGTCCTGCAGGATCAGGGGCAGCAGATCCTTGGCCAGCAATACACCGATCACCTCGTCGAGGCTGTCGCCGACCACGGGATAGCGTGAGTGCGCCGCGGAGATGATCGCTGGCAAGAATTCCTTCGGCGACTGATCGGCACGGATGCTCATCACTTGCGAGCGCGGCACCATGATGTCACGTACCTGCAGGTCGGCTACCTGTATGGCGCCCTCGACGATCGCCAGGGCTTCGTTATCCAGCAATTTGTTCTGGTGGGCGCCGCGCAATACTTCCAGCAGCTCCTCGCGGGTTTTTGGCTCCTGGGCAAAAGCCTGGGTGATTTTCCCAAACCAGGACTTCTGCCCGTTGCTCGATCGGTCTTCGCTCATGTCTTTGACTCAATGGTCCTTGCAGTTGCCCGTTCGGGCTATTCGGTGGCGTAGGGGTCGGGGTGACCCAGCTCTGCCAGCAGTTGACGCTCGAGGCTTTCCATTTCTTCGGCTTCCTCGTCATCGATGTGATCGTAGCCCAGCAGGTGCAGGCAGCCATGGATGACCAGGTGCGCCCAATGCGCCGACAGCGTCTTGCCTTGTTCGGCCGCTTCGCGCTCGACCACCGGCACGCAGATCACCAGATCGCCCAGCAGCGGGATGTCCAGCAATTCGTCCGGTACGTCGGCGGGAAAAGACAGCACGTTGGTGGCGTAGTCCTTCTGCCGCCAGGTGCGATTGAGCTCGCGACCTTCGCGCTCGTCCACCAGGCGGATGGTTAGCTCGGAGTCCGCGGTGCGCTGGCGCAGCGCCAGTTCGCACCAGCGCCGAAGGTCCGCTTCGTCAGGCACAGCGGCGCTGCTGGCGCATTGCACGTCGAGTTCAATCACCTTGGCTGTCCCGCGCGCTCCGATGGCCGGCGTTGGGCGCTCGATCCTCGAAGGCCTCGTAGGCTTCGACGATGCGCTGCACCAGCGGATGACGCACCACGTCCTTGGGCTTGAAATGGGTGAAGCTGATGCCGTTGACGTCCTTGAGCACTTCGATCACATGCGCCAGACCGCTCTTGGTACCGCGCGGCAGGTCGACCTGGGTGATGTCGCCGGTGATCACCGCCGTGGAGCCGAAGCCGATGCGGGTGAGGAACATCTTCATCTGTTCCAGCGTGGTGTTCTGGCTCTCGTCGAGGATGATGAAGCTGTTGTTCAGAGTTCGTCCGCGCATGTAGGCCAGCGGTGCGATCTCGATCACCTGCTTCTCGATCAGCCGCGCGACGTGTTCGAAACCGAGCATTTCGTAGAGGGCGTCATAGAGCGGGCGCAGGTAGGGGTCGATCTTCTGCGCCAGATCGCCCGGCAGGAAGCCGAGCTTTTCGCCGGCCTCCACCGCCGGACGCACCAGCAGGATGCGACGGATCTGTTCGCGCTCCAGTGCATCGACGGCGCAGGCGACGGCCAGGTAAGTCTTGCCGGTACCGGCCGGGCCGATGCCGAAGTTGATGTCGTTGTCGAGGATCGACTGCACGTAACGCTGCTGATTGGCGCCGCGCGGGCGGATATTGCCCTTGCGGGTACGCAGCGAGACGTTCGGCGTGGTGGAGGCATTGTTCAGCTCCTCCATGGCGGACTCCTGCAGGAACAGGTGCACCGTATCCGGCGACAGCTCCGTGCTCTTGGTCTCGCGATAGAGGCGGCGAAGGAGGTGTTCGGCGGCCTTGGTCACGTCGCTCGGGCCGACCAGTTCGAACTGGTTGCCACGATTACGGATTTCCAGCTCCAGGCGCTGTTCGATCAGGCGTAAATGCTCGTCGAATTGACCGCACAGGTTGGCGAAGCGGTTGGCTTCAAAGGGTTCCAGGGTGAAACGATGAGGTTCTATGGGGGCGTTCAAGGGATTTTGATTGACCTGCTCTGCAATAAGATTCGATGAGAATAGCGCCGCACGGCGAAAAAAGCAGCGGCGCGCAGGCCCTGGCAATCCATGGCGACGCGCGGCTGACGTTCTGCACGGTGGTCAGCCGCAGCGTGACCCTCTCAGCTCGCCGCTTGCTCGATCAGCGAGCCGCGCAATGAGTGTGGCAGGGCGTCGTCGATATGCACATCGACGAACTGTCCGATCAGCCGGGGATTGTCGCAACGGAAGTTGACGATCCGGTTGTGCTCGGTGCGTCCCTGAAGCATGCCTGGGTCTTTCTTAGAGTAGTCGGTGACGAGGATGCGCTGCACGGTGCCTGCCATCCGTCGGCTGTTCTCGAAACCCTGCTGGTTGATGCGTTGCTGCAGGATTGCCAGACGCTGCTTCTTGACCTCGTCGGGTGTCTCGTCGACCAGATCCGCCGCCGGCGTGCCGGGGCGTGCGCTATAGACGAAGGAGTAGGAGAAGTCGAAACCAACGTCCTCGATCAGCTTCATGGTCTGTTCGAAGTCTTTCTCGGTTTCCCCGGGGAAGCCGACAATGAAGTCCGAGCTGATCAGAATATCCGGCACCGCGGCTTTCAGCTTGCGGATGCGCGACTTGTACTCCAGCGCTGTGTGGTTGCGCTTCATCGCCGCCAGTATGCGATCGGAGCCTGCCTGTACCGGCAGGTGGAGGTACTTCACCAGTTCCGGCACTTCGGCATGGGCCTGGATCAGCGCGTCGGAAAATTCCAGCGGGTGGCTGGTGGTGTAGCGGATGCGGTCGATGCCGTCGACTGCCGCCACCACGCGGATCAGTTCTGCCAGATCGGCAGTGCGCCCGTCATGGGTGGCGCCGCGATAGCCGTTGACGTTCTGGCCGAGCAGCGTGACTTCCCGCACGCCGTTTTCAGCCAGATGGATGACCTCGGCGAGTACGTCGTCGAACGGCCGGCTGACCTCTTCACCGCGGGTGTAGGGCACGACGCAGAAGGTGCAGTACTTGCTGCAACCTTCCATGACCGAAACGAAGGCCGTCGGGCCGTCGACGCGCGGCTCGGGCAGGCGGTCGAACTTCTCGATCTCGGGGAAGGAAATGTCGACCTGCGGCTTTTTCGTGGTGCGCGCCGCGTCGATCATTTCCGGCAGCCGGTGCAGGGTCTGCGGGCCGAATACCACATCGACGTAGGGGGCCCGGTCGCGGATCGCCGCGCCTTCTTGGCTCGCCACGCAACCGCCGACGCCGATCACCATCTGCGGGTTGTCCAGCTTCAGCTCACGCCAGCGTCCCAGTTGCGAAAACACCTTCTCCTGCGCTTTTTCACGAATCGAGCAGGTGTTGAGCAGGATCACGTCGGCTTCCGCCGGGTTGGAGGTGATCTCGAGAGGCTGTTGCTCGCCCAACAGGTCCACCATGCGCGAGCTGTCGTACTCGTTCATCTGGCAGCCATGGGTTTCGATATAGAGCTTGCGGGTCATGTTACGGGGCCGGCGTTGTGCAAAAAATGACCGGCGATTATACGGCCAGCAGGTGACCGTTAAAAGTACTGATCTCGGCGCGCAAGTCGGCGGCTTCGGGCGCGGCGCGGGTGCGCTGGGAGGCTGCATGAGCGCAGGGCGCAGGAACGGTCATCCTGCGCGTCGCTACGGTCGGAACGGCTCGTTGCCGTCGGCGGTCTGCAAGTCCATCAAGTAGTCGCGAAAGATCTGACCGAGCACTTGGGTGGCGATCTCCAGTTCGTCGCGGCGCATCTGTGCCGAGACGCGGTCGGCGGTGTCCAGCGCGTCTTCCTCTCCATTGACCGCCGCCATCTTCAATACCACGTAGGCCTGGACGTTGTTCGCCGGCACGCCTTCGCCGCGGAAGAACATCACGCCGAGCCGATGTTGAGCCAGGGCATGTCCCTGTAGCGACGCCTGTTCGAACCAGTGCAGTGCCTTGCTCAGGTCGCGCGGCGCGCGGCGGCCGTCGTAATAGTACTCGCCCAGTTCATAGGCGGCTTGCAGATCGCCTTCGCTGGCGGCCTGTTCGCACGCACGCAGGGCTTCGCGCATCGCTTCCGGGACGGTGTTGAGTGCGCAACGGGACGTGGCCGGAATCAGCAGCGAGTTGCCGCCTGCGCTGGCCAGCAGGGGCGTGAGTAGCAGCAGGCAGCCTAGGGCGAGGCTGCGGCCGGTGCGAGTCATGGATCTAAGCGCCTCGAAGAGCAGGGCGGTGACTGAAAGTCCGGCAAGAACGAGCCGACGTTCACATTATGGATAAGCCGCCGCCTGCTTACAAAGGCTTTGATGGCGCACGCCTGGCAATTATGCGGGCTCGCGAATTCCTTCGCGAAGATTCCCCGGCAAATTGAGCAGCAACCAGGCGATGAGTGGGCAGGCCAGCGCCAGCAAGAGTTGCTCGTAGGCACTGAGCGGGTTGGGCCCGATCGCGAGTCCGCTCCAGGGCTGCAGGGCCAACATCAGTGCGCCGCCAGCCGCGCCAGCGCTGGTTTGCAGGCGTGCGGGCCACTGCAACAGGCCTGCATAGACAACCAGCGATGCACTGATCAGGCCCAGCGCAAGTGCGTAAGGTGCGCTCCAGTCGAATTGGCGCGCCAATTCGAAAAAGGCGCAGAGGCCGATGACGATGCGCCCCCAGGTCGGTCGACTCCAGATCCATCTACGGCCCAGTGTCAGCGCCACCACGCCGACCAGCGGTAGCCCGAGCGACAGCGTCGCCTGCCGCAACCAACGCTCGGCTTCGAGGGTGTCGAGGCCGAACGCCAGCCTGGCGACGGCGCAGGCGCCCGTGCCAGCCGCCAGGCTGAACGCGAGCAGGGCGCAGAATAGGGCCGGTTGGTCCGGTTCGCCATACCCGCGCCGTGCCATACCGATCCAGACCGCGCTAGTCAGCGCAGTGGCCGCCAGCAATGTGGCTTGCAGCAACTCGGACATCAGGCTGCCAGTTGGGCGAACGCGCGCTCGGCTGCGTCCAGGGTCAGTTGCAGCTCCTTATCGCCATGCGCGATGGATGTGAAGCCGGCTTCGAACGCGCTGGGCGCCAGGTACACGCCGCTTTCGAGCATCAGGTGGAAGAAGCGCTTGAAGCGCTCGGCATCGCTGGCCATGACGTCATCGAAGGTGACGATGTCGTTCGCTTCGCTGAAATACAGTCCGAACATGCCGCCGACCTGGGTCGTGACGAACGGGATGCCGGCGGCCTTGGCGCGCGCCTTGAGCCCGTCGAGCATGCGCGTGGTATAGGCAGTGAGCTCGTCGTGGAAGCCCGGACGGTTGATCAGTCGCAGCGTGGTCAGGCCGGCTGCCATGGCCAGCGGGTTGCCCGACAGGGTGCCTGCCTGATAGACCGGGCCCAGCGGGGCGATGCGCTCCATGATGGCGCGCTTGCCACCGAAACAGCCGACCGGCATGCCGCCGCCGATGATCTTGCCGAAGGTGGTCAGGTCCGGTGTCACG
Organism: Stutzerimonas stutzeri; assembly: GCF_018138085.1. NCBI lineage: Bacteria > Pseudomonadati > Pseudomonadota > Gammaproteobacteria > Pseudomonadales > Pseudomonadaceae > Stutzerimonas > Stutzerimonas stutzeri. The sequence continues at coordinate 4,160,646 of NZ_CP073105.1, read as the reverse complement.
CCGTAATAGGCTTGAGCGCCGCCGAGTGCCACGCGGAAACCGGTCATCACCTCATCGAAGATCAGTACCACGCCATGCTTGTCGCACAAGGTGCGCAGGCCTTGCAGATAGCCCGGAGCCGGCGGCACGCAGTTCATGTTGCCGGCAACCGGCTCGACGATGATGCAGGCGACTTCGTTGCCGACTTCGCCGAGCATCTGCTCGACCGCGGCCAGGTCGTTGAACGGCAGGGTCAGGGTGTGCTTGGCAAAGGCGGCGGGGACGCCGGCCGAACTCGGCACACCCTGGGTCAGGGCACCGGAACCGGCCTTGACCAGCAGGCTGTCGGAGTGCCCGTGGTAGCAGCCTTCGAACTTGATGATGCTGTCGCGACCGGTATAGCCACGGGCTAGGCGAATCGCGCTCATGGTGGCCTCGGTACCGGAGCTGACCATGCGCATCATCTCCATCGATGGCACTAGGCTGCAGACCAGCTCGGCCATCTCGGTTTCCATGGCGGTCGGGGCGCCGTAGGACAGGCCATGCTGAAGCTGACGGCGGACCGCGTCGAGCACCTCGGGATGGCTGTGGCCGAGAATCATCGGGCCCCAGGAGCCGACGTAGTCGACGTAGCGCTTGTCGTCCTCGTCGGTGACGTAGGCGCCTTCGGCGTGCTTGAGAAAGAGTGGGGTGCCGCCAACGCTCCGGAAGGCGCGGACCGGTGAGTTGACGCCGCCGGGAATGTGGTTTTGTGCGCTGGCGAAGAGGGTTTCGGAACGTGACATGCGGGCCTCTCGATTAGGAATACAGGAAAACGGAAATACAGAAATACAGGTTGGGCGACGCAGGCGGGTCCCGCCATGACGTCGGTCAGTCGCCGACGAACAGCTCGCTGAATGCGCGTGCGCGACGCTCGACCTCGCGGGCCGATTCGGCCGCGAACAGCGCATGCACCACGGCCACCAGGCTGGCGCCGCGAGCGATCAGGTCCGGCGCGTTGTCCAGCGTCACGCCACCGATCACGACGATCGGCAGGCTGAAGCGCTGGCGCGCCTGCTCGAGCATCGCCGGGGTGGCCGCTGGCGCGCCGGGTTTGGTGTTGGAGTCGAAGAAACGACCGAATGCGACATAGCTGGCGCCCTGGGCGACGGCCTCCTCGGCCAGCTCCAGACGCGCGTGGCAGGTCGCTCCGATGATGGCGCGAGGACCCAGCAAGGCGCGGGCGACCGACAGGGAACCGTCGTCCTGACCCAGGTGCAGGCCAGCGCCCAGACGAGCCGCCAGCTCGGCGTCGTCGTTGATGATCAGCTGGGCCCCGTGGCGCTCGCAGAGATCGCCCAGCGCTTGAGCTTCACGCAGACGGCGCCTGTCGTCGTCGGATTTGTCGCGGTATTGCAGCAGGCGTGCGCCACCTGCCAGTGCCGCCTCGGCGTAGGGCAGCAGGCGACCATCGGCCAGCAGCTTGCTGTCGGTGATGGCGTAGAGTCCGCGTAGCTTGGCATCTTTCATCGGCAACGCTCCTGTCAGGCCAGGTCCAACGGTAGCCGGCGTGGAATGTACTGCCCACGTCCCGGCGCCTCGGCATCGCGCAGGGTGCGCCAGGTGTAGTCGAGCGCGGATTTCACGGCGCTGGCGAGGCCTTCGCCAAGGGCGAGTCGGCCAGCCAGCGCGCTGGCCAGGGTGCAGCCGGAACCGTGATAGCTGCCGGGCAAGCGCTGACAGCTGAAATCGTGGCGATCGCCGTCACGTGAATACAGCCGGTTGTGGACTTCCGTCTCGTCGCCGTGGCCGCCGGTAATCAACAGGTGGCGTATGTAAGGCAGCAGCTTCTGCGCGCACTCGTCGGCGCTGCCCTCGGGCAGGTCCGCGAGAATGCGTGCTTCCGGCAGGTTCGGCGTGGCGATGGTGGAGACTGGAAACAGCCGCTCGCGCATGGCGTATCCCACTTCATCCTTGCCCAGGGCACCGCCGCCACCGGCGCGTAGTACCGGATCACAGACCAGCGGGACGCCCGGCAGCTTCTGCATGATGTGCAGTACCGTTTCGACCATTTCGACCGAGCCGAGCATGCCCAGCTTGACGGCCGCGATCGGCATGTCAGCGATCACGGCGTGGGCCTGGGCCAGCACCCAATCGCGATCGAGCACACGGAAATCGCTCACGTCGACGGTATCCTGCACGGTCAGTGCGGTTACGGTCGGTGCGGCATGGCAATCCTGGGCGATCAGCGCTTCTATGTCGGCTTGCAGGCCGGCGCCGCCGCTGGGATCGTGGCCGGAAAGGCAGAGAACAACAGGGCGAGAGCAAGGGCCAGTCATCAACGAATTCCCCGAATGCATGGCATGATGGAGTGGCCGGGGCTAGGCACAGCCAGATTTCAGGCGTGCGAGCTTATCACCAATCGTCCTGGCCGGCTCGGTGGGCGGATTGCCATAGCCATTCATCACGATGGCGCAGAACCTGAGTCGAGGCGCGCGCCTACATGCTAAAGTGCCACCATTTTCGGGGTCGCGAACTCTCAGGGAATTGGGTTTTCCTGACGCGGGCCGGCAGGTTTTATACGCCATGCATCACTTCTTGATCTTCATGCTCGGCCTGCTACCGGCACTGGCCAGCGCGGTTGAATTCGACCAGGACACCCGACGGCTACCGTTGGGGCGGGTCATGGCGGTGCTGGAAGATCCCGGTCGGGATGCTTCCATCTCGGACGTGCTCGCGCTCGATGCGGCCGGGCGCTTCGTCGACCATCAGAGCGATGTGCTCAATGCGGGTTATTCACGTTCGGCCTTCTGGCTGCGCGTGGACTTGCGGCTGCGCCCAAGCCAATCCGCGCACCGCAGCCGCTGGTGGCTCGAGCTGGCCTATCCGCCGCTGGATCGGTTGGATCTCTATCTGCCGGATGAGCAGGGCAACTATCGGCTCGCCCAGCAGAGTGGCGATGCCCTGCCGTTCGGCCTGCGGCAGATCCGGCAACGCAACCATCTATTCGAGCTGCACTTACTGCCTGAGCAGACGCAGCGCATCTACATCCGGTTGGAGAGCGAAGGCTCGATTCAGGCGCCCCTGACGCTGTGGGCGCCGGCGGCCTATCTGGAAGAGCAGTCGGCGCACATCTACATACTGGCGATCATCTATGGCGTGTTGCTGGTGATGCTGGTCTACAACCTGTTCATCTACCTCAGCGTTCGTGATCGCAGCTACCTCTATTACATTCTGTACATCGGCTCGTTCGGCCTCTATCAGGTCTCGGTCAATGGCCTGGGCGTGCAATACCTGTGGCCCAATTCGCCGTGGTGGGCCAACGCTTCCACGCCTTTCCTGATCGGCGCGGCAGGCCTGTTCGGCAGCCAGTTCGCGCGCAGCTTCCTGCATACGCGCGAGCACAGTCTCTGGGTCGACCGTACCCTGATGGTGGTCATGGCGATTGGCGTGATCACCATGGCGATGGCGTTTACGTCCAGCTATGCATTGTCGCTGCGGCTGGCCACGCTCCTGGCGCTGCTGTTCATCCTGGTGGTGTTCCTGGCCGGCAGCCTCGCCTGGTACCGCGGGATGCGGGTGGCGCGCTATTTCATGACCGCCTGGACGGCTTTCCTCGTCGGAGGGTTGATCAACACCCTTATGGTGCTCGGCTATCTGCCGCATTCGTTCTTCACCATGTACGCCGGTCAGATCGGTTCTGCCGTCGAGGTTGCATTGCTGTCGCTGGCGCTGGCCGACCGCATCAACGCCATGCGTGAAGAGCGCGCCAGGATGCTGCAGGAAACCGGTCGCGAGCTGGAGCGGATGAACCGCGAGCTGGCCGAGAGCAATCGCCTGAAGGACCAGTTCCTGGCAAATGTCACCCATGAATTGCGTACGCCCATGCATGGCATTCTGGGCAGCCTCGAGCTGATGCAGACGCTGGAGCTCAAAGGCGAGCTGGAGCAATACCAGCGGATCGCGGCTGGCTCGGCGCGCGAGATGATGCGGCTGGTCAATGACATCCTCGCGCTGACGGAACTGCAGGCCGGCAGGCTGCAAATGCGCAGCCAACCGTTCGAGCTGCGTGCGCTGACCGACCAACTGTTCGCCACCTATCGGGCGCGGGCGGCGTTGCGCGGCTTGAGTCTGGAGCTCGACATCGCAGGTCACGTGCCGGACCGGTTCGAGGGCGACGCCATCCGGTTGCGGCAAAGCCTCGGTTACCTGCTGGATAACGCCATCAAGTTCACCGAGCGGGGGCATGTGCGCCTGGAACTGAGTGGCGAGCAAATGGCGGGCGACCTGTTCGTCCTGGAAGCAAAGGTGATCGATACCGGCATCGGCTTCGAAGCGCCCGTCGACGATTCGCTTTACCACTACTTCCGCCAACTCGACGGCAGCATGACGCGTCAGTACGGCGGTCTCGGCATCGGGCTTTCTTTGTGCCGTCAGCTCGTCGAGTTGCTCGACGGCGAAATCTCGTATCAGTCAGCGCCGGGTCGCGGCAGCTGCTTCAAGGTGCGGGTGCCCTTGCGCCGGCTCTAGATCGCCTGCGCGCAGGTTTTGGCCGAAACCGCACTTTTTCAGTGCATCCATGCATGCTTCACTTCTTCTTGCGGGTCGCTGCCAGCGGCGATTCGCGACGGCCCAGCACGCCCTGACGGCGAGGTGCTAATCCACATCCTCGCCGCGTAGCGGTCTGGTCGATCATCGCTTTCGCCTGCCAAGGAGATCCTCATGAACCTGCACCAATACGCCGAAACCCATGAGGTGCTGAACCAGGTCCCGCCGTTGGAAGGCGCCAACCTGTACCGTCTCGACCTACCCCTGCAGGACTGGGTGCGGCGCAACAAGGGGGGGTGGGCGGAGTCGCGGCTCGATGCCTACGGCCAGCTGGCCGGCGGGCCGCTGATGGTGGCGGGCTTCCTGGCCAATGAAAACAAGCCGGTGTTCAAGAGCCATGACCGCTACGGCCATCGCATCGACCTGGTGGAGTTTCACCCCGCTTATCACGAGCTGATGCGCACCGCGATCGCCCATGGCATCCCCTCGTTGCCCTGGACCGACCCGCAGCCCGGCTCCCAGGTTGCGCGGGCGGCATTGATGTACCTGCACAACCAGGCCGAGGCGGGCAGCAGCTGCCCACTGACCATGACCTACGCCAGCGTGCCTGCGTTGCGCCTGCAACCCGGCATCAGCGAGCAATGGCTGCCGAAGATCCTCAGCCTCGAATACGACCCGCGCAACCTGCCCATGGAGCAGAAAAGCGGGGTCACCATCGGCATGGCGATGACCGAGAAGCAGGGCGGTACCGATGTGCGCGCCAACACCACCCGCGCCCATGCCGTCGGCGCGAGCGGCCCGGGCCAGGCGTATGAGCTGGTCGGGCACAAGTGGTTCTGCTCGGCGCCGATGTGTGACGCCTTCCTGACCCTGGCGCAGACCGACAAGGGCCTGTCCTGCTTCCTGCTGCCGCGGCACCGCCCGGATGGCAGCCGCAATCAGTTCTACATCCAGCGGCTGAAGAACAAGCTGGGCAACTGGTCGAACGCCTCCAGCGAAGTGGAGTACCGCGGGGCCCTGGCCTGGATGATCGGCGAGGAAGGGCGCGGCATCCCCACGATCATCGAGATGGTCTCCTCGACCCGCTTCGACTGCATGATCGGCTCCAGCTCGCTGATGCGACAGGCGCTGACCCAGGCCATGCACCACTGTGCCCATCGCCAGGTCAGCGGTCGCGCCCTGGCCGAGCAACCGCTGATGCAGAACGTGCTGGCCGACCTGTCGCTGGAAAGCGAAGCTGCCCTGGCGCTGACCCTGCGTATGGGCCGCGCGCTCGATCACCCGTTCGACGAGGCCGAGGAAAAGTTCGCCCGGTTGGTGACGGCCATCGGCAAATACTGGATCTGCAAGCGCGCTCCGGCAATGGTCGCCGAGGCCAGCGAATGCCTGGGCGGCGCCGGCTACGTCGAGGACACCATCCTGCCGCGGCTGTATCGCGAGGCGCCGGTGAACTCCATCTGGGAAGGCTCGGGCAACGTGCAATGCCTGGACGTGCTGCGCGCACTTTCGAAGGAGCCCGGCGTGATCGAGGTACTGTTCACCGAACTCGGCGACGGCCACGGCGATGCGCGCCTGCAGCGTCATATCAGCCGCCTGCAGAGCGCTTTTGCCGATAAAGACGACATCCAGTATCGCGCCCGTCAGCTGACCGAAGACATCGCCGTCGCGCTACAGGCCAAACTGCTGCTCGAGGCGGGTAACGGCGCCGTCTCCGACGCCTTCATCGCCAGCCGCCTGGAGGGCTGCGGCCGTGCCTTCGGCACACTGCCGCGCGGGCTGGACATCAGCGCACTGCTGGCGCGTAGCGCGCCGTTTCTAGACTGACGCTGGTGATGGCGTTTCGTGGCGCTCGGCGAGAACATCCGTCAACACCCGCCGATCGATATTGCCGCCGCTGAGCACCACCGCGATCCGCTCGCCCTGGTTGGTGTCACGTTCCTGCATCGCCGCGGCCAGCGCGGCGGCGCCGGCGCCTTCGGCGAGGTTGTGGGTGTCTTCGTGCAGGGCACGTATGGCCTGGCGTATCTCTTCGTCGCTGACGCGCACGATTCGCGCCGCTCCCTGACGGATGATCTCCAGCGCTTCGGGCGCAGGCATCCGGCAAGCCATGCCGTCGGCGAAGGTGTCTGCCGTTTCGGTGGTGACGATGCGGCCCTGCTCGAAGCTTTGCGCATAGGCGTCTGCCGCGCTGGAGACCACGCCGATGATCTCCGTGTCCAGGCCCAGTAGATCGCGGGTACGGATCATCCCGCAGATGCCGGAGCCGAGCCCGATGGGCACGTAAATCCGGCGCAGGTTCGGCACCGCTTCGAGCAGTTCCAGTGCGTAAGTGGCAACGCCGCGAATCAGGTCCGGGTGCAGGGACGGGACGAAATGCCAGCCGTTGGCCTTGGCCAATTCTGCGGCCCGCTGCCGAGCCGTGTCGAAGTCGCGACCGTATTCGACGACCTCGGCGCCGCTCGCGCGCATGGCGGCATTCTTCTCGGTGGAGTTGCCCTCGGGGACCAGGATTTGCAACGGCAGGCCTGCCTTGCGTGCTGCCATTGCCAGGCTGATGCCGTGGTTGCCGCGGGTCGCGGTGACGAGCCCCGGCAGACGTGGTTCGCGCTTGAGCAGTTCATGCACGTAGAGCACACCACCGCGCACCTTGAAGGCGCCGGCCGGCGTGTGGTTCTCATGCTTGAGCCAGACCTCGCAGCCAAGCCGCTCGGCGAGCAGCGGCCATGCATATTGCGGTGTCGGGGGTACGCTCCGGTGTATCAGCTGGGCTGCCTGACGCAGTGCATCGAGATCGAACATCGAAAGCTCCTTGGCGGGTTTGACGTCGATCCTAGGCGGCGGGCATTGTATGGGTAAATCTTTATATTGCATGGCAAACAATGTGGTTGCCCAAACTCGAATCTGACGATCAGCCGCGTTACCTGGCGCTGGTCGATGCCATTGCCGCGGCTATTGCCCGTGGCGAGCTGAAACCGGGCGATCGACTGCCGCCGCAGCGTCGGCTGGCCTGGGCGCTCGGCCTCAATCCGAGCACGGCCATGCAGGCCTATCGCGAAGCGGCGCGTCGGCACCTGGTGGGCGGCGAGGTCGGGCGCGGCACCTATGTGCTGGCCAGCAGCCGCGAGGCCAGCCTGTTCCGGCTGAAAACCCCGGAGGCCCATCCGGAGCTGGTCGATCTGTCAACCAACCTGCCGGTACTCGACCCAGGCGATGACGATCTACAGCGCAGCATGGCGGCGCTGTGCGCGACGGGCGAGCTGGCCAGCCTGCAGGGCTATCCCTCGGCGCGCAGCCTGCAGCGTGGCCAACTGGCGGTGAGCAGCTGGTTGCGTGACCGAGCGATCGAGATCCCGCCGCAGCAGGTGTTGCTCTGCGCGGGGGCGCAGCAGGGCGTGTTCGCTGCGCTGATCGGCTTGTGCGAGCCGGGCGAGCCGGTGCTGGTCGAGGCCCTGACGTCGCCCGGCATCAAGGCCGCTGGCCGGCAATTACGGTTGCCGCTGCACGGGGTTGCGATGGATGGATACGGCATCCTGCCGGACGATCTTGACCGTCTGGCCCGGGCCACCTCGGCGCGCGTAGCGGTGCTGACGCCCTGCATGCAGAACCCGACCGCGGTCAGCATGGATGCGCAACGCCGCGAAGCCATTGCTGCCGTGGCGCGACGGCGTGGCTTGCTGATCATCGAGGACGACATCTACGGCGCGCTTGGCGACCAGCCACCGCTCGCCGCGGCTTTGCCTGAAAGGACCTTGCTGATCAGCAGCCTGTCGAAGACGGTCGCGCCGGGATTGCGCCTGGGTTTCATCGCCGGACCGGAGACGTGGCTGTCGCGTATCGATCCCGAACGGCAGGCGACCAGTTGGGCCTTGTCGACGCTATGCCTGCGGATCGGCTGCCAATGGCTTGAAGATGGCACCGCGGCACGCAGACTGGTCTGGCAGCGTGAACAGATGACGCGGCGCTGGCGGCTGGCGCAGAAACTGCTTGGGTGTGCCTCGTCAGGCGCCTCGCCGCATCTGTGGCTTGAACCGGCGAATGTCGAGGATCTGCCCGCGCTGTGCCGTGAGGCAGGGATCGAAGCGGCAACGGCAGAGGTGTTCGCAGTGGGTCACGGCGCGCCCAACGCGCTGCGCCTGAGTCTGACCGCGGCGCCCAGCCTGGCGCTGTTGAAAGCGCGGCTGGAGTCGCTGGCGCTGCGGATTGCCGCATCTGAGCGATGAGCGCCGCCATCCGGTGCTACCGCTGTCATCGAACAGCAGGCAAGATGTTTTCAACGACTGAAAAAGGAAACGCACCATGAGTTCAGCAGGCGAGACTTTCCGCATTGCCAGCAGCGCTGAAGCGGCCGTGGATCACCTTGCCGAGTTGCATCAGCATGCCACCCGCGCATTGAATCAGGCGCTCAAACGCTATGTCGCCACGCGCCAGGAGCCCGACGCCGCCGAGCGCGCGCTGTTCCGCTATCCCGAACTGCGCCTGACCTACGAGTGCCACGGCGAGGTGCCGGCTTCCACGCGTGCCTACGCCAAGGTCCAGGCGCCGGGCGTCTACAGCGTGACCGTGACCCATCCGGCGTCGTTTCGCAGCTACCTGCTCGATCAGTTGCGACCGTTGATCAAGGATTTCGGCGTGACCGTCGAGGTGGGCATCAGCGACCGCAACATCCCGTACCCGTACGTCATCGAGCAGGGCGATGAGCTGGCGGGGACCGGCGTGACTGCCGCCGAGCTGGCGCGGGTATTCCCCAGCACCGACCTGTCCGCCGCCACCGACGACATCGCCGATGGTCTCTACGACTGGGAGCATGCCGACCCTTATCCGCTGGCGCTCTTCGATGGTGCGCGGGTGGACTTCTCGCTGCGCCGGCTGGTGCATTACACCGGCAGCGACTGGCGCCACGTGCAGCCCTGGATCCTGCTGACCAACTATCACCGTTACGTCGACCAGTTCATCCGCCATGGCCTCGACATGCTGCGCGACGACACCCGCTTCGTGCGCATGGTGCTGCCCGGCAATATCGTCATCGAACGTGGCATGGAGGAGGGCGAGGCGCAGGCGATCATCGGCGGCGTGCTCTGGCACCGCTACCAGATGCCGGCTTATCACCTGCAGGCGAAGGATGGCGACGGCGTCACCCTGGTCAACATCGGCGTCGGCCCGTCGAACGCCAAGAACATCACCGATCACCTGGCCGTGCTGCGCCCGCATTGCTGGCTGATGATCGGCCACTGCGGCGGGCTGCGGCAGTCGCAATCCATCGGCGACTACGTGCTGGCCCACGCCTACATGCGCCGCGACGGCATTCTCGATCGGGTGCTCCCGCCGCATATTCCGCTGCCAGCGCTGGCCGAGGTACAGCAGGCGCTGCAGGAAGCGGCGGCGCAGGTCACCGGCGAGCAGGGCGAAGCGCTCAAGCGACGCCTGCGCACCGGCACCGTACTGACCTATGACGACCGCAACTGGGAATTGCGCTGGGCCCAGGAACGCCCCTTGATCAACCTGTCACGCGCCGTGGCCGTGGACATGGAAAGCGGCACCATCGCCGCCCAGGGCTATCGTCTGCGGGTGCCCTACGGGACGCTGCTCTGCGTGTCCGACAAGCCGCTGCACAGCGAGATCAAGCTGCCGGGCTCGGCCAACGCCTTCTATGAGCGTGCCGTGACCCAGCATTTGAAGATCGGCATCGCCGCGCTCGACCTGCTGCGCGACCAGCTCAACTCGCTGCACTCGCGCAAGCTGCGCAGCTTCGACGAGCCGCCGTTCCGCTAGCCGCAACCACTGCGGTAGGTCGCAAAAAAAGCCCGAGTTCAGCTCGGGCTTTTTGTATTTGCGTTGCATAGCGCGTAGCGCTGATCGTCAGGCTGCGAGCATCCAGACCCCGGCCAATGCAGAGCCGGCACCGGCAAGGCGCACCAGCGGGGATGCCACCTGGAGAAGCTGGCGTGCCACGGCATAACCGATGCCGTGCAGTGCGGCGGTTGCGACGACGAAGCCAGCGGCATAACCCCAGGGGCTCGCCAGCGCCGGCAACTCCAGGCCATGGGCCACGCCATGACTGACGGCAAACAGCGCGGTCAGCCCGGTCGCTACGGCCAAGGGCGGGCGCACGGCCAATGCAACCAGCAGTCCGAGTGCCAATACCGAGCCGGCGATGCCTGTTTCCATCAATGGCAGCTGCAAGCCGGTAAATCCGAAAAGGCCGCCCATCAACATGGTGGCGACGAAGGTCAGAGGTAAAGCCCAGCGTGCGATGCCCGATTGCTGCGCGGCCCATAGACCGACCGCAACCATGGCCAACAGGTGGTCGAGGCCGAAGATCGGATGGGCAATGCCGGACATCAGGCCCGCGTGATCGTGGCCGGGGTGGGCGAAAGCCAAAGCCGGGCTGAGCAGCAGGGCGGTGGCGATTGCGACGTTCTTTTGCAGTGTCATAAGGGCATCCTCGAGGCTGCATGCGGTGCGTGTTGGAAAGGCAGCGTGTCGCTGTCTTACGGGGTCGCGGGCAGAGCCCGCTCTTACAAAGGGGGCGCGATCAGGCGGCGCTGAGCATTCCCTGCTTCTCGATGAAGGCGATGATCTCGTCGAGACCCTGGCCGACCTTCTGGTTGCTGAACACGAACGGCTTGTCGCCGCGCATCTTGCGGGTGTCGCGGTCCATGACTTCCAGCGAGGCGCCGACCATGGGCGCCAGGTCCACCTTGTTGATCACCAGCAGGTCGGACTTGCAGATACCCGGCCCGCCTTTGCGCGGCAGCTTGTCGCCGGCCGACACGTCGATCACATAGATGGTCAGGTCGGACAGCTCGGGACTGAAGGTTGCCGAGAGGTTGTCGCCACCAGATTCGACGATGATCAGGTCGAGGCCGGGGAAGCGCCGGTTGAGCTGGTCGACCGCTTCGAGATTGATCGAGGCGTCCTCACGGATCGCCGTGTGCGGACAGCCGCCGGTTTCCACGCCGATGATGCGTTCGGGCGCCAGTGCCTCGTTGCGCACCAGAAACTGGGCGTCTTCCTGGGTGTAGATGTCATTGGTCACCACCGCCAGGTTGTAACGCTCACGCAGGGCCAGGCAGAGCGCGAGGGTCAGCGCCGTCTTGCCGGAACCTACCGGACCGCCGATGCCGACGCGCAGGGGTTGGGTGTTCATGGATGTCTCCTCTGAGGGCAGTGGGGTTGCCTCGGGGGCGAGGCGAAGGGGCGTGCCGCTGCCCGGGTGGGCAAGGGATGGAATTCGTAAGGTGAGTTTGTTTGTCGCTTGCGGATGCATTGCGTATTGGCAGTGGCCTGGGTGCTTCTATGGGGCGCCGCGCTTTCCTTGGCGCCACCTACAGGTTGCGCCTCGCACGGCGCGTCACTTTCTCTTGTCTCGCCAAGAGAAAGTAACCAAAGAGAAGGCGACCCCTGCATCCGGCCCTTCGCTGCGCGAAGGGTGCCCTCACTCCATCGCCGCTCCAGGGGCACGCTGCGAAGGGCCATCCCTGGCCCATCGCAGCTCTCGCGGCATCCATGCCGCTCAACCCCCTCCACGGCGACTACGCTCGGCCTCCTGAAGGGGAGTCGAGACCGAGCCGCCTGAAAGATCGTAAACAGCGAAACAAAAGCGCTTCTCTTGTTTGCTGACAAATGACCTATCAGACGCCGCCGACCGCCCCTGTTAATAGGCCGAATGGAATCCGCGTGGTTCGGCAAGAGCTCTGCTGTAGTCAGTGCTGGAAAATGCTGCGCAGTTTTCCACCCTACATTGCTGAAGGGGGATTGACTCCGGGGTGTCTGAAGGTTCGCGAAAAGCGAAACAAAAACGCTTTGCCTGTTTCTTGACAAACAAACTATCAGATGACGCCGAACGCCCCTTTCAGGAGGCCGAGCGCAGGTGATGTGGAGGGGGGTGGGCGGCATGGATGCCGCGAGAGCCGCGATGGGACATGGATGTCCCTTCGCGGCGGGCCCCTGGAACATCATCGGAGCGAGGGAACCCCGGCGCAGCCGGGGCCGGATGCAGGGGCAAGCGTTTTTGCTTACTTTTGAGGGGCCGGCCATCCGGGCGTTTGAAAAAAGTGAGTCGCCCAGCAGGGCGAAACCAAGGGTCTGGACCGGCAACGGCGTTGAATCACGCCCGCCCGCCGGTGCTGCCGGCACCCCGTCACGCCCACAGACCCGGTTCGGCCCTCCACGGGAAGAAAAGGCCGCGTCGCTTCGACCCAACAGGGCCGAGACCTCGTGTCGCCCCACGCCTCTCATGACCTAAACAACCGACTGTACTGCCGCTCATGCCCCATGCTGGCCAACACCAGCCCGAAAGGCGCGCCGCCCCACGCGCCTTCCGGCAGCTCGCGGGCATCCCGCTGCGCCTGGCTCAGCGCCGGCAGTAGCTGCGAGGTCAACCGCTGCGCCGCCTGCTGCCCCAGCGGCAGGGTCTTCATCAGCACCGCCAGTTGATTTTCCAACCAGCCCCAGAGCCAGGCCGTCAGCGCGTCTTCCGGACTGATGCCCCAGGCACGTGCGGCCAAGGCCCAGCCAAGGGCCAGCCCGGGTTCGTCGATGCGCTGAAACAGGGCGCGGGCCGGGGCGTCGAGTTCTGGCAGGTTCTCCAGCAACTGCCTCAGTGAATAGCCCATCTGCCGGCTCTCCAGCCGCAGCTCGCGGGTTTCGCGGCTGGCGCGATGGGAGGCGGCGAGGCGCTGCAGTTCGGCCCATTCTTCAGCCGTTGCGGCCCGACAATGCGCCAGCAGCAAAGGCGCTTCGAAGCGCGCCAGGTTCAGCAACAGCTGGTCGGCCAGCCAGCGAGCGGCGCTGGTTTCGTTCTGCACGCGCTGCTGCTCGACGGCCATTTCCAGGCCTTGCGAGTAGCTGTAACCGCCGATCGGCAACTGCGGGCTGGCGAGCCGCAGCAGGGCGAAAGCGGCGGGATTCACCTGCGCGCGCCGAACTGATGCAGGCGCGGCGCATAGCTGAACTCGGCTTCGCCTGCGTGGGAGTGGTGATGGCCGCCACCGTAGGCGCCGTGCTCGGGCTGGAAGGGGGCTTCGATGGCTTCGACACGGGCGCCCAGCTGCAACAGCATGTCTTTCAACACGTAGTCGTCGAGCAGGCGCAGCCAACCGTCACCCACCTGCAGCGCCACATGTCGGTTGCCCAGGTGATAGGCCGCACGCGTCAGTTCGAACGCGCTGCTGCAGGTCACATGAAGAAGCTGTTCGGCGCGGGCCCGTACGCGGACGACGCGGCCGTCTTCGGCGCGCAGGCATTCGCCGTCATGCAGCGGCTGCTGGCCGCGCTCGAGAAACAGGCCGACATCCTCCCCCGTGGTGGTGAAGCAGCGCAGGCGAGATTTACTGCGCGCCTCGAACGTCAGTTCCAGCTCGGCGTCGGCAGTGGCCTGAGGGGCGGTGCGGTGATGGATGACCAGCATGGCGAGCAGTTCCGGTTGTGCAATGGCACAAGCAGAGCAAGGCCCTTGCCAACCCGCCCCAGCCGGCATCACGCGCTGGCTGGGAGCGCCGCGTGCCAGAAAATGGCGCGTTTCGGTGTTCCGTTATGGTGCGCGGCACGCTGCAGGGCACCATAGGCGTGCAAGTCAGTGCAGCGCGCGGACCATGTATACGGCGGGGATCTGGTAGCTGGCCAAGTTGTCGATCTGGGGGGCCTCCAGCTCGTCGTGCGTGGCGTAGCCGAGGCGCGACCAGAACGCCTCGGACTCTTGCACCGACACCAGCGCCGAGTAGCGCAGTTGCTGGCTGCGCGCCTGCTCGAGATTGTGCTGCACCAGCGCCGGGCCAATGCCGCGACCGCTGGCTCGGCGGGAGACGGCCAGGTCGTGCAGATACAGGCAGTCGGCTTCGGCATGCGGTTGGAAGTCTCCATCCAGCGGGGTGACCTTACCAACCCGTGAATGGTAGGCGAAGAGGTAGGCGCATACGCCCAGCTCATCCTCGGCGACCCAGGCCAGCTGAGGGCAGGCGGCGAAGCGGGCGCGGATCACCGCTTCGTCCTCCAGGACCTCGGCGGCATAGGATTCTTCCTGAATCGTCATCACGGCAGGAATATCGCGCGCCTGCATCGCTCTTAACTGAAACATCTGAACTACTCGAACGGACGCGGCCGACCAGGCGGCTCGCGCGGGGCGGCGATCATACGCGATCGGCGGTTACAGCGTGAGTGGGCCGACGAAGGGTTCGCTGCGACGGCCGTCGGTTCGGCTCATCCGACAACTGACGAAATGCCGATTTACGGGCATAATTCTTAGGTTGCTACCTATTGTCGCGGTTTCCCATTGAACAATTCCCATCGGCCCCTGCTCGGCGTTCTGCTCATCCTGGTCTCCTGCCTGACCCTGGCTTCGCACGACGGGCTTTCCAAGTACCTGACCCAGCTCTACCCGGTGTTTCTGGTGATATGGGCGCGCTACCTGTCGCAGACCGCGCTGATGATCGCGCTGTTCGCGCCGCGCATGGGCCGTCGCGTGTTTCGCACGCTGCGCCCGAAGCTGCAGGTCTGCCGGGGTTTGAGCCTGGTCAGCGTCAGCATGCTGTTCATCAGCGGACTGAGCTACATCCCCCTGGCCGAGGCGACTGCGGTGATCTTCCTCGCCCCGCTGATGGTCACGATCGCCTCGAGACTGCTCGGCGAACAGGTCAGCCGCGCCCAATGGCTGGCGGTCGGCTTCGGGCTCGTTGGCGTCATGATCATCGTGCGGCCGGGCGGTGCGCTGTTCACGCCGGCCGTGCTCCTGCCATTCGGCGCCGCGCTGAGCTTCACCGTCTATCAGCTGATCACGCGCCGGTTGAGCGCGACCGATCACCCGGTGACCAGCAACTTCATCACCAGTCTGGTGGGCAGCCTGGTGATGAGCGTGCTGGTGTTCTTCAACTGGCAGACCCCGACGCTGCACGACGCGCTGATGATGGCGGCGCTCGGCGCCATGGCCATGAGCGGCCATTTGCTGCTGACCAACGCCTTTCGCTTTGCCAGTGCGGCCGCGCTGGCACCGTTCACCTATTCGCAGATCATCTTTGCCGGGGTGGTCGGAATGATCGCCTTCGGCCATACGCCGGACCTCGGCGCGATGGTCGGCATGGCCATCATCATCGCCAGCGGGCTGGTCATGGCCTACGTGCAGGGGCGGCAGCTGCGGCTGCGTCCCTGAAAAACAACGGCCGGCCCGCGGGCCGGTCTGCGACACCCACATTCGACCAGACAAGGGCGATTCGACCCTTGCGTGCGTTCACCAGGAAAAGAGACATGCAACGTATTTCGCACCACACCCTGCGCCAGGATTTCCGTCAGTTGCTCGCGGCCGACCGCTGCTACCACACCGCCTCGGTGTTCGATCCGATGTCGGCGCGCATCGCTGCCGACCTGCAATTTGAGGTCGGTATTCTCGGCGGCTCGGTCGCCTCTCTGCAGGTACTGGCGGCGCCCGACTTTGCGCTGATTACCCTCAGCGAGTTCGTCGAGCAGGCGACCCGCATCGGCCGCGTCGCGCGCCTGCCGATCATCGCCGACGCCGATCATGGCTACGGCAACGCGCTGAACGTGATGCGCACCGTGGTCGAACTGGAGCGTGCCGGGATCGCCGCGCTGACCATCGAAGACACGCTGCTGCCGGCCAAGTTCGGACGCAAATCCACCGACCTGATCGGCATGTTCGAAGCGGTCGGCAAGATCCGTGCGGCGCTCGAAGCACGCATCGATCCGGAGCTTGCCATCATCGCGCGCACCAATGCCGGAGTGATCGGCCTGGAAGAGGTCATCGCCCGCGTGCAGGCCTACGAGGCGGCGGGTGCCGATGCGATCTGCATAGTGGGTATCGATGATTTCGAACAGCTCGAGCAGGTCGCGGCGAAGCTGACCGTGCCGCTGATGCTGGTGACCTATGGCAATCCGAAGCTGCGCGACAACGCCCGGCTGGCCGCGCTCGGCGTACGCATCGTGGTCAATGGGCACGCCGCTTATTTCGCCGCGATCAAGGCGACCTACGACTGCCTGCGCGAGCAGCGCCAGATCGATGCGTCCGACCTCAACGCCTCGCAACTCTCGGTCAAATACTCGACCGCCGAGGAGTATATGGTCTGGGCGGAAGAATACATGCAGGTCAAGGAGTGACCGATTGCTTCCGGCTGCGCGCTGCCGGCAACCTTCCACGCTAGCGGAGAATCGATGAGCCCACGCCTGCTGACCTTCATGGTGGCGTTCGCCGCCTTCCTCGGGCCCTTCACGCAGACGGTCTACGCGCCGATCCTGCCGGAACTGGGCGAGGCACTGAAGACCACGCCGCTGCTGATCAACCTCAGCATCTCGATCTTCACCTTCGTGCTGGCGTTCATGCAGATCGTGTACGGCCCGCTGGTCGATCGGACCGGGCGCAAGCCCACGCTGCTGGCCGGGCTGGGCATCTACATCGTCGCCTCGCTGGGCTGCTTCTGGTCCGGCAGCATCGAAATGCTGCTGGCGTTTCGTGCCTTGCAGGCCGTCGGCATCGCCGCGGGCGCGGTGGTGGCGGTCACGGTGATCGGCGATCGTTTCGAAGGGGCCGAGCGCGGGCGGGCGATGGGGTCGTTCCAGATGATGGTCGCGCTGGGGCCGGTCGTGGGGCCGGTGGTCGGCGGCTTTCTGGGCGAGCATCTGGACTTCCACTACGTGTTCCTGCTGCTGGCCATCGTCGGCGGCGTAGCGTTGCTGAGCAACGCCATGTGTCTCGAGGAAACCCGCCCGGCCGGAAGCCAGCCGCGTGCCTTTCACCCTGGGCAGTATCTGGAGGTGCTGCGCAACCGCCAGGGGCTGGCGATCATGTTGCTCAGCTTCGTCCAGTACTACGCCTTCTATAACTATCTGGTGTTCATGCCGCGGGTGCTCGACAGCAGCTACGGCCTGAGCGCTGCTGAGAAGGGCATGGTGTTCCTGCCGCTGTCCATCGCGGTGGTGATCGGCAGTTTCAGTGGCGGGCGGCTGCTCGGCCGCTGGCGGGCGCGACCGATGCTATTGGTCACGGCGCTGCTCAATGCGCTCAGCCTGCTGCTGTTCATGGCGATCGCGCAGGTGTCGCTTGCGGCCCTGGTGGTCGCGGTGACGGCCTTCGGGCTGTTCCTCGGGCTGTCGCTGCCAGTGCAGACCAGCCTGCTGATGGATCTCTACCAGCACAATCGCGCCACCGCTGTGGGCAGCTACAACTTCTTCCGCTTCATGGGCATGGCGACCGGACCGGTGCTCGGCTCCTGGCTCTATCGGGACGGCAATCTCGGTGTGCTCTATGGCTTCGCCGCGGCGGCCTTTCTGCTGGCCGTCTGGCACGCGCGGGTGCGCTTCAACCAGGCGCGGGCCGGAGCCTAGAACAACGCCCGCTCGGCCTTGAACATGAAGTAACTCTCGCAATAGCTGTTCTGCCCGGAATAGACCCCGCACTGCCGTCCGCTCAGGTTGGAGTCGGTGTAGGTCAGGTCAAGGTGCATGCCGAGCAGCGGGCGGGACAGGTTGAGCGACCAGTCATTGAAGACCCGCACGCTGCCGCCCATGTGATACATCGGGCTGTCCATCGAATGGCTGGCGTACTTCAGCCTCACCCCGACATCGAATGGCTGAACGGACCCCAGCTCCATGAGCAGGGTGCTGTCGGTTCGTCCCGGGGAAGCACTCAACGCACCGCCCAGACGGCTGCCGGCGAGGTTGATCCCGGCATAGAACTGGTGGCGGTCGTGGTTCTCCAGCTCAGGAAAGCTATAGCGAATGACACCCAGCTCGAAACCGGGCATATCGCCGAGATGCGGCTGGGCGTAGCCGGCGTAGGTATCCAGCTCCAGCGTCCTGCCTTCAAGGATGCCCATGCTTGGCGCCCATTGCCCCAGGTACAGGCCGCTGGCATGCGTCAGGTCCAGCCCGCCGCGGAAGGTGCTGGCGGCGGACGGGCTGACCAACCCCTGCGCCATGCTGCGCGTAGGCGAGGTGCCGAGCTTGAGGTCGAAGGCCCCCAGTTCGCGTTCGACGACCTCCGGTTGGCTGGCGCATCCACCGAGGACGAGCAAGGCCGCCATCACGGCGAGTTTCTGATTCATACGTTGATTTTTGGCTGGATGAGTCATACAAGCCGCTCGGGAGCGACCACGAAGGCGATGCCGATCCAGAGCGCCAGAGCTATGTTGACGCTCGCTTTTGATCAATCGAACGCAAGGGTAGTCGATGACTCGGCGCCGATTTTTCCACTCGTCGTTTTGACGCCAAGTGAACGACGGGCGGCGCCGACTCCTTGGCGTTCACCGAGGGTGTCGCTATTGGCACACTGAACGGCGGTCGCCTGCGCCGTTCCATATCCCTATGACGGTAACCTGCCTCTAGGCAGGTGGGAGATAGCGATGGCAACCGGGTGGGCAAACGAAGGCGCGGTACAGGAACAGATCGATAGCACCATCGAGGATGCGGTGCAGCGGGCACGCAGCCGGCTGGGGCGAGGTGAGAGCCTGACCCATTGCGAGGAGTGTGGCGCGAAGATCCCGGAGGCGCGGCGGCAGGCGGTTCAGGGCGTGCGGCTGTGCGTGAAGTGCCAGTCCGAACAGGACAAGCAAGAAGCCAAATTCAGCGGCTACAACCGCCGCGGCAGCAAGGACAGCCAGTTGCGCTGACAGACATATCGTACGGCGCATGGTGGCGCTGCGCGGACTCGCCGCGAAGCTAAGATCGCCGCGATGTTCCGGTCGGCATGCTGAAGGTAAAGGTGGTGCCGGCCTCGGCGGTGGAGGTGACCTGCATCCTGCCGCCGTGCGACACGGCGATCTCGTTGGCGATATACAGCCCGAGGCCGAGCCCGGATTGGACATTCGACGCCTCTCGCCAGTAAGGCTGGAACAGCTGCGCCTGACGCTCCGGTGGAATCGGCTCGCCCTGATTGTTCACCGCCAGCAGCAAGCGGCCCTCGGCGACTCGCGCACTGACATGTACCCGGCCTTCCTTCGAGCCATGCACCAGGGCGTTGGCGATCAGGTTGGACAGCAATTGCGCCAGGCGGTCCGCATCGCAGCGGATGCCTTCGAGTGGGTCGATATCCGCCTCGATCGTCCGTTGCGGATGGCTGCTCTGCATTTCCGACACGATATGCGTCAGGGTGACATGCAGCGTGTCGCATTCGTCGTTCTGCAGCGGGATGCCATTGCCCAGGCGACCACGGGCGAAATCCAGCACATCATCTACCAGGCGTGACGCGCGGCGGGTCGCCGTGAGCATGTGCTCGACAATGCCGATGACCGAGGTGTCCTTGGAGCGCCTCAACAACAATTGCGCGCCAGACATGATCGACGAGAGCGGATTGCGCAGGTCATGGCCGAGCAAGGCAATGAACTGCTCGCGCAGCTCGGCCGTTTGCTGCGCATCGAGCAGCGCAGCTTCGGTCGCCTCGAAATGCTCTTCGGCCTCGAGCTGGATGGCCAGCAGTTTGGCGAAGGACTCCATCATCGCCAGGATCGGCCCTTCCGACAGATTGGCCGGTAGCGGGTCGAGGGCACAAACGGTACCGAAGAAGCTGCCATCGGTACGAAACACCGGAGCCGAGATGTAGCTTTCGAAACCATACATCTTGGGCGTGTGGTGGTTGCAGTAGCGCTCGTCCTCGCTCACCTTGCTGATGATGATGGTCTGGTGGGAGGCGTGGATCTCGTGGCAGAGGGTCGTCGTTACGTCCAGCTCTCCACCGACCTGCAGACCGAAATTGATCCGGTCGAGCACCGCGCAGGCCGTCCAGGAGTCCTCTGTGACACGCGCTACCGCGGCGAAACGTAATCCGGTGGTCTCGGAGATGACCTGCAGGATGGCGGGCACAGCGTTGATGCGGCTGATAGCCGAGATATCTTCGGTTACCGATCGTTTCATGCGGGTGTCAGGCAGCGCTCGTGAGGGCCGGGCACTTTACCATGTGCCGTTCGTCGAGCTGAATCGAGCCGACTGACAGCCGGCCCGATTCGATGAGCGTCAGCCGCGTGTTGTCAGCGGCGACGCGTTTGCCGGAACGGTCTGCTTGCGCATCAGCAAGAAGTGCACCACCGCACCGAACAGCGCGCCAAGCAGCCAGGCGAAGCCCGACAGGCTTTCCATGCCAGGCATCCAGACGGAGGCTACCGAGAACACCGAGCTGATGCCGAAGGCAATGATCGCCTTGCGATTCCAGCCGGCGCTGAAGTAATACGCGGCGCTGGGCTCCGAGGAAAACAGCTGCTGCACATCCAACCGCTGCCGACGAACCAGGTAGTAGTCCGCCACGATGATGCCGTAGAGCGGCGCTAGCACCGCGCCGAGGGTATCGACGAACGCGGCGATACCCACCGCACTGATGAACGACACCCACAGCGCGCCGATGAAGAAGGCGATCACCGCGGTGATATAGCCGCCGGTGCGGGCGCTGATATGCGCCGGAGCCAGGTTGGCGATGTCGTAGGCCGGCGGAATGAAGTTGGCCACCAGATTGATGCCCACCGTGGCGGCAAAGAAGGTCACCGCGGCGATCAGGGTCAGGCCGACGTTGTCGATGCGCGACACGATGTCGGTGGGGTTGGTCAGGGTCTCGCCAAACACCACCACGGTGCCGGCGGTGATCACCAGCGCGATCAGCGAGAAGAATGCCAGGCTCACCGGCAGGCCGAGAAAGTTGCCGATGCGCATCTGCCGCTCGCTTTTGACGAAGCGGGCAAAATCGCCGTAGTTGATCACCACCGCGGCGAAGTAGGCGACCATGGTGCCGACCACGGCGGCGAACGCGGCGAAGGGCCCGGCGGCGTAGCTGCCGGTGCCACTGAAGATCGTACCCAGCGCGCCGGCCAGGCTGGGACCCGCCTTGTAGCAGATGGCAATCATCATCGCGATCATCACCACGTACACCAAGGGCCCGGCCCAGTTGAGAAAGCGCGTCACCCACTCCACGCCGCGGACGAACAACGCGACCTGGAAGACGCAGACCATCACGTAGGCGATCCAGTCCACCAGCGTCAGGCCCAGCAAGGTGGCGTCCGACCCGGGGCCGGCCAGGGTGCGAATCAGCAAGGCCACCGCGGTCGAGGCGAAGTAGGTCTGCACGCCGTACCAGAAGATCGCCACGATGCCGCGCACGACCGCGGGGAAGTTCGCCCCGCGCACGCCCATGCTGGCGCGGGCCATGACCGGGAACGGAATGCCGTACTTGACGCTGGGCTTACCGGTCAGTTGCACCAGCCCCATGACGATGAACCCGGCCAGGACGATTCCCGCGAGCACGGCCCAGCCGTTCAGGCCGTAACTGATGAACAGCGTGGCGGCGAGGGTATAGCCGAACAGGCTCTGAATGTCGTTGGACCAGACGTTGAAGATCTCGAACCAACCCCATTTGCGTTTGGCGGGGGCGAGCGGGGCGAGGTCGTCGTTATACAGCGTGGGGTCGATCTGCTTGATCCGGAAATCGTCGTGATTCATCAGTATGCGCCCTGTGCGAATTGTTTTCGGTGTTGTATGCAGTTCTTGTTCCGTGAGTAGCAAAGTCGCGCGTGATTCAGCGGCGGACGATGGCAAAAGTGGCCCGCAACTCACCGAAGACTAGCCATCCCTGGCGCCATCGTTAGATTGTTTCTGTATACAAAGGGTGCTGTGGGGCTTGGCAATTGTCCTTTGCCTGCACCTTCATCGGGCAGAGGAAGCGGTCTCGACCCCCGAATGGGGCGGCTCCGCGGTCAGGACTGCTCCCACAGGGGCGGGGCAATCGTGGGAGCGGTCTTGACCGCGAAGAGCTGGGTGGCACCGCAATGAAAAGATCGCAGTCAAGACTGCTGCCACAGGGGCGGGGCAAATCGTGGGAGCGGTCTCGACCGCGAAGAGGTGGGTGGCACCGCAATGAAAAGATCGCAGTCAAGACTGCTCCCACAGGGGCGGGGCAAATCGTGGGAGCGGTCTTGACCGCGAAGGGCGCCGCCTCGCAGTAAAAATATCGCGGTCAAGACTGCCCCACAGGGGCAGGGCAAATCGTGGGAGCGGTCTCGACCGCGAAGGGCGCGGCCTCGCAGTAAAAATATCGCGGTCAAGACTGCCCCCAGGGGCATGGCAAATCGTGGGAGCGGTCTCGACCGCGAAGGGCGCGGCCTCGCAGTGAAAATATCGCGGTCAAGACCGTTCTTACAGAGGTGGCGTCTGGTCCGTCAGAACAGGAAATACCGCTGCGCCATCGGCAGCACCTCGGCCGGCTCACACCAGAGCAGCTGGCCATCGGCGCGCACCTGATAGTTCTGCGGGTCGACCTGGATGTCCGGTGTGTAGTCGTTGTGGATCAGATCCTTCTTCTGCACCTGGCGGCAACCCCGGACCACACCGATCTTCTTTTTCAACCCCAGCTGCTCCGGCACGCCGGCCTCGAAGGCCGCCTGGCTGATAAAGGTAAAGCTCGACGCATGCAGCGAGCCGCCGTAGCTGGCGAACATCGGCCGGTAGTGCACCGGCTGCGGGGTCGGGATCGAGGCGTTGGCGTCGCCCATCAGGCTGGCGGCGATGGCGCCGCCCTTGAGGATCAGCGTCGGTTTCACGCCAAAGAAGGCCGGACGCCATAGCACCAGATCGGCCCACTTGCCCACTTCGATCGAGCCGACTTCGTGACTCACGCCGTGGGTGATCGCCGGGTTGATGGTGTACTTGGCGATGTAGCGCTTGGCGCGGAAGTTGTCGTTGCCCGCGCCATCGCCTGGCAGGGCGCCGCGCTGCTTCTTCATCTTGTCGGCGGTTTGCCAGGTGCGGGTGATGACCTCGCCGACCCGACCCATCGCCTGACTATCGGAGCTGATCATCGAGAAGGCGCCCAGATCATGCAGGATGTCCTCGGCGGCGATGGTTTCGCGGCGAATGCGGCTCTCGGCGAAAGCCACATCCTCGGCGATGCTCGGGTCCAGGTGATGGCAAACCATGAGCATGTCCAGGTGCTCGTCGATGGTGTTGCGGGTGAAGGGCCGCGTCGGATTGGTGGAACTCGGCAGCACGTTGGGAAAACCACAGGCTTTGATGATGTCCGGCGCGTGCCCGCCGCCAGCGCCTTCGGTGTGGTAGGTGTGGATGGTGCGGCCCTTGAAGGCGCCGAGCGTCGTCTCGACAAAGCCGGACTCGTTCAAGGTGTCGGTGTGGATCGCCACCTGCACGTCGTATTGGTCCGCCACGCTCAGGCAGTTGTCGATGGCCGCCGGGGTGGTGCCCCAGTCTTCGTGCAGCTTGAGGCCGATGGCGCCGGCCTTGACCTGCTCGATCAGCGGTTCGGGCAGCGAGGCGTTACCCTTGCCGGTGAAGCCAATGTTCATTGGGAAGGCGTCTGCCGCCTTGAGCATCATCGCCATGTGCCAGGGGCCGGGCGTGACGGTGGTGGCGTTGGTGCCAGTGGCGGGGCCGGTGCCGCCGCCGATCATGGTGGTGACACCGCTCATCAATGCCTCCTCGATCTGCTGCGGGCAGATGAAGTGGATGTGCGAGTCGATGCCGCCGGCGGTGAGGATCATGCCTTCGCCGGCGATGACTTCCGTTGCAGCGCCGATGGCGATGGTCACGTCCGGCTGGATGTCCGGGTTGCCGGCCTTGCCGATGGCGGCAATGCGGCCGTCCTTGAGGCCCACGTCCGCCTTGACGATGCCCCAGTGGTCGAGGATCAGCGCGTTGGTAATCAGCGTGTCGACTACATCGGCAGCGCACAGCTGGCCCTGGCCCATGCCGTCGCGGATCACCTTGCCGCCACCGAACTTCACTTCTTCGCCGTAGGTGGTGAAGTCCTTCTCGACCTCGATCCATAGGTCGGTGTCGGCCAGGCGCACCTTGTCGCCAACGGTGGGGCCGAACATGTCGGCGTAGGCTTGTCTGCTGATCTTCATCGGGGCTCCCTGTCGGTCCCTGCATTGGCTTTGCCCTCACCCCAACCCTCTCCCGGAGGGAGAGGGGGCTGATCGGCGTTGGTCTGTCCCGTCGCGGCCGAGCTTTGGCCGCTCTTCAAGGGTGGACCGTAGGGTGGACAACGCGAAGCTTGTCCAACGGAAATGTGCTGGTGGAAAAGTCTTCGGCGTTTTCCCACGGGGTTGGCCATCCACCCTACGAGCCTGCCGTTCTCTGGAGGCTGGAAGGCTGGACGAAAAGGCAGCGTCGGTCTCTCTGCTCTTTCGTCCAGCCTCCAGCTTCCAGCGCTCGTTCCGGCCTTTAGAGCTTCCCCATCACCCGCCCGGCAAAGCCGAACACCCGTCGCTCGCCAGCCAGCTCGACCAGCTCTACCTCGCGGCTCTGTCCCGGTTCGAAACGCACCGCGGTGCCGGCCGGGATATTCAGGCGCATGCCGCGGGTGGCGGCGCGGTCGAAGGCCAGCGCGTCGTTGGTTTCGAAGAAGTGATAGTGCGAGCCGACCTGGATCGGCCGGTCGCCGCTGTTGGCCACGGAGAGGGTCAGCGTGCGGCGGCCGGCGTTGAGCTCGATGTCGCCATCCTGGATCTGGTATTCGCCGGGAATCATGGATTGGACGTCCTGTTCAAGGTTAGTTGCATCATGGTCAGGTCCAGCCAGCGGCCGAACTTGCAGCCCACCTGGCGCATCTGGCCGACGTGAATGAAGCCAAGCTGCTGATGCATATGGATCGAGGCGCGGTTCTCGCTTTCGATAAAGGCGATCATCACGTGCTTCTCCAGCTGCCGGGCGCGTTCGATCAACGCCTGCATCAGGCGGCGACCGATGCCGCTGCCACGATGGCCGGGGCCGACGTAGACCGAGTTCTCCACGGTATGGCGAAAACCGTCATGCGGGCGCCAGGGGCCGAAGGAGGCGTAGCCGGCTACCTGCCCGTGGTCGTCGATCGCCACCAGGACGGGGTAGTTCTGTTCGTGGCGCTCGGCCAGCCAGGCGCGGCGGTTATCGAGATCGACCGCGTTGTCGTTCCAGATCGCCGTGCTGTTTTGCACGGCGTCGTTGTAAATCTGCAGGATGCCGTCGAGGTCGGCGTCCAGGGCGTCACGTATCTGCACGGTGAAAATCCTTCAAGCGGTTCGGGGTCATCACGGCATGGCCGCAACAGACATTGACCTCTCTTTCAGGGTATTGGTTGATGCACGGTGACCAGCTTGGTGCCGTCGGGGAACGTCGCTTCCACCTGAATCTCCGGGATCATCTCCGGCACGCCTTCCATGACCTGTTCGCGGCTGAGCAGTGTCGTGCCGTAGTGCATCAGCTCGGCGACCGTCTGGCCGTCGCGGGCGCCCTCCAGCAGCGCGGCCGAGATGTAGGCCATGGCCTCCGGGTAGTTGAGCTTCAACCCGCGGGCGAGGCGACGCTCAGCCACCAGCCCGGCGGTGAAGATCAACATCTTGTCCTTTTCTCTTGGCGACAAATCCATAAAGGCTCCAGTCGTTGGGTGAATGTCGCTTTTACATCAACCGGCGAGTGGTCGAAACCACGCAGCTAATCAGTCCGGTGCGCCACTGCGGCACGCCGGCATATATGGGTAACGGCAAGCCTTACCCACCGTGTTCATGTGCTCCAGATCCTCGGCGGCACCGCCTCGCGGCCCAGCACCGCAGGGCGCAGCAGGCGCCACATCTCGATCAGCCAGGCGCGGGCGTGCAGGGCTTCACTGGCCAGACAGCGGCCAATGACCAGGCCCGGCAACTGGGTCAGGTCACCCCGAACCCGGCTCGGAAGTTCGCGGCAGCGCTCCATCAGCTCGGCATCGATCTCGCCGGTCACGATCAGCGTGGCGAAAACCGGGTTGCCATCGAGCCCGATGGGCGAGTCCAGCAGGCCATCGTTGCCCCTCACGCGCTGGCGCTCATGCCAGAGCAGTTCCCCGTCACGGCGGATGTTCAGCAGTGCCTGGAAGTGGCCCGCGTCGAAGCGCTCGCCGCTGGCCGGCCGGCCCAGCGCCATGATGTCCCAGTAAAACAACCGGGCATCGCCCTCCAGTTCGATGGACGTGGTGAGCTCGGCCTGCGCTGCTGAATAGACGATGGTTTCCTGCGGCAGCCATTCCAGCGTCGCGCCGGCCTCGACACGCAATTGCACGTTCTGGAAAGCCGGGCCGACCGCCCGATACCACTTTGCCGCGCCAGGGCTGGTCAGCTGTGCCCAGGCACCGCTGCCGACCCCGGCGCTGATGTCCAGCCGATCCCCGCCGGCAATGCCGCCCGGTGGGTGCACGATGATGTGCTGACAGACCTCCGGCCCCTCGGGATAAAGGTGCTTCTGGACTCTCAAAGGCCCGCTGTGCCGGCGCAACACCGGACGTGTCGACTCGTCGAAACGGGCATAGCCCAGTTCGAGTTCGGCGTTCCAGTGAGGCGTGAACAGTGGCGTAAGGGCAGTCATGGGCCGTGATCAGCAATGTCGATGACAGAGTCGAGCAATTGTTGTGCCTTTCGCGCCACGGCGGTGCGCTGGGCGGGACTCGCTGGGTGTGAGGGGCTAAACGAATCGGTCCGAACGGCCCGGCTGCACGAAGCTGATGCCCCCGGATGGTGCGCTACCAGGACTTTGAGTGATGGATGACCTGGTTTGGTGCGTATCGACCGGCCCGTTCAGGCTAGCCCTGCTTGCGCTTGGTCGGATCGACGGGCCGAGCCGCTGAAACAGATTGTTGCGAGCATCACGCTGCTTTATGGCCCTTTATCTCTTCCAGGCTGCTCGTTTGACGGGGGTGCAAGCGAGTGCCAATGTCAGTCAGGCGCAGTTCCGATGCCCCTCGGTAATCACTCGGTGGCACCCATAACAACAAGATCCACGGAGACGCCGCATTGAATCTACTGTTTCAGCAAGTGCTCAACGGCCTGACCCTGGGCAGCATCTACGGGCTGGTCGCCCTTGGCCTGACGCTCGTCTACGGCATCCTGCACATTCCCAATTTCGCCCACGGCGCGCTGTACATGGTCGGGGCGTTCGCGTCCTACTTTTTCATGACCGACATCGGCCTGCACTACTGGATCGCCATGCTGCTGTCCGGCCTGGTGGTGGCCGCGCTGGCGGTGCTGTGCGAGCGGTTGGTCTTCCATCCGTTGCGTAATGCGCCGCCGATCCACGACAAGATCGCAGCGATCGGCATCCTGCTGTTTCTCGAAGCGGTGGTGCAGATGTTCTGGGGCTCGGACTTCCGCCGCATGGCCTCGCCCTACGGTGGCATCCTCAACTTCGACGGGTTGATCATTCCCGAGCAGCGCCTGTTGATCATCGTCGGCGCCTTTACCCTGATGCTGGCGCTGCACCTGTTCCTGCGCAAGACGATGCTCGGCTCGACCATCATCGCCATGGCGCAGAGCCGCGAAGGCGCCTTTCTCGTCGGAATCGACGCTAACCGCGTGGCGATGTTGACCTTCGCCATCTCCGGCATGCTCGCCGCCTTCGCCGCGACGCTCTATGCACCGATCAACCTGGTGTACCCGGCGATGGGCCATCTGGTGATCATGAAGGCCTTCGTCATCATCGTGCTGGGCGGCATGGGCAGCATTCCCGGTGCCATTCTCGGCGCGATGATCCTCGGCTTCGCCGAAAGCTTCGGTGGCTTCTACCTGTCCTCCGACTACAAGGACATCATCGCCTTCTCGCTGCTGGTGGTGATCCTGTCGTTGCGCCCAACCGGGCTGTTCGCCAAGGGGGCTCACTGATGCATCGTTTCGCCTCTTTACTGACCGGCCGCGGCTGCAAGCTGGCGGTGCTGGCCTTCGCCCTGGCGTTCCCGCTGTTCGCCAAGAGCGAATATCAGGTCTACGTAATGGCCAGCGCCTTCGTCTGGGCCATCGCGGTCTACGGCCTGAACATCATCACCGGCTACTGCGGCCAGCTGAACCTGGCCCACGGCGGCTTTTTTGCCATCGGCGCCTACACCCTGGCGATTCTCACTGCTGATCATGGCTGGAATTTCTGGCCAGCGTTCGTGGCGGCGGCGCTGGTTTCGGCCGCCATTGGTGCGCTTGTCGGCGTTGTCTCGCTGCGCCTGAAGGAACACTTCTTCGCGATCTTCACGCTCTGCGTCGGCTTCATCATCTATCTGCTGATCGACAAGTGGGAGGAGCTGACCCACGGCGCCATCGGTATTCGCGGCATCGCCGCGCCGGATGGCTTCGGGCTGGTGGACTTCAGCCAGACGGTGCCTTTCTACTACCTGGCGCTGCTGTTTCTGGTCCTGGCGATCTGGTTCGTCGGGCGTCTGGCCTCGTCCTTGTTGGGGCGTACCTTCATGGCGATCCGCAATGGGGATGCGCTGGCCCAATCGCTGGGCATCGACCTGATGCGCAACAAGCTGTTGGCCTTCGTCCTGTCGACCACCTACGCGGGTGTCGCCGGAGCGCTCTATGCCTCGATGATCCGCTTCATCGGCCCGGAGGAGGCCAACCCGAACCACACCTTCGACATGATCACCTACCTGCTGGTCGGTGGCTTCGGCACCCTGTTCGGTCCGCTGGCCGGCACCGTCGGAGTCGTCTGGATCACTCAGTCGCTGCAGTTCCTCGAAGACTACCGGATGATCATTTTTGGCCCGCTGATCGTGGTGCTGGTGATCTTCATGCCGCGCGGCGTCATCGGTACCTTTCTCGGCTGGAAGCTGCGCAAGGACACCGCAGCAGCGAGGGCGAATGACCCGCGTGCCGGTAGCAAAGTCGCCCCAGGCAACGAGGTGAACAACAATGCTTAAGGTCGAAAACCTGACCAAGATGTTCGGCGGGCTGGCGGCGGTACACGACGTCAGCGTCGAGTTCGAGGCGCGCAAGATCAACGCCATCATCGGTCCCAACGGCGCCGGCAAGAGCACCTTTTTCAACCTGATTTCCGGCGTGCACAAGCCCAGCTCCGGGCGCATCCTTATCGACGGTCAGGATGTCTCGCGGATGCGCTGCGACCGTGTGGCTCGGCTCGGTGTCGGCCGCACCTTCCAGACCACGCACCTGTTCGAGCAGGCCACGGTGCTCGACAACCTTATCGTCGGTCACCGTTTGCGCACCCATTCGGGCCTGTGGGACGTGCTGATCAACTCCAAACGCCTGCAACGCGAGGAGCGCGAATGCCGCGAAAAAGCCCGCGCCGCGCTGGACTTCGTCGGGCTTGCACATCTGGAGAATCGGGTGGTGCTGGATATCTCCCAGGAAGAACGCAAGCGCGTCGCCTTTGCCCTGGCATTGGCCACCGAACCGAAGCTGGTGCTGCTCGATGAGCCGGCGGCGGGCGTCAATCCCGAGGAGACCGAAGGCCTGGCCGAGCTGATCCGCAAGATGCCCGAACACGGCCTGACCGTGTGCCTGATCGAACACAAGATGGACATGATCATGGGCCTGGCGGACAAGATCATGGTGCTCAACTACGGCGAGAAGATCGCCGAGGGCACGCCTGCCGAGATCAAGGCCAACCCCGCCGTCATCGAAGCCTACCTGGGGAGCGACTACGATGCTGCAGCTTGATCGGGTCGATGTCTGCTACGGCAGTTTCAAGGCGCTTACTCAGGTTTCGATGACGGTTGGCGCTGGCGAACTGGTGGTCCTTCTCGGGGCCAACGGCGCGGGCAAGACCACCTTGTTCAACACCATCAGCGGACTGCTCAAGCCAACTTCCGGAACCATCACACTGGAGGGCAAACGCATCGACGGGCTCAAGCCGTCGGGGCTGGTCGCTGCGGGCGTGGTGCATTGCCCGGAGGGGCGCAAGCTGTTCCCGCAGATGTCGGTCTCGCAGAATCTCGCGCTCGGGGCCTACCTGCACCGGCGCGACGGCGAGGGCAACAAGCGCAACCTGCAGGACGTGCTCGAGCTGTTCCCCATACTTCACGACAAGCGCAACCAGCCCGCCGGCTCGCTGAGTGGTGGCCAGCAGCAGATGGTGGCGATCGGTCGCGCGCTGATGAGTCGCCCGCGGCTGCTGATGCTCGATGAGCCCTCGCTGGGGCTGGCGCCGTTGGTGGTCAATCAGATGTTCGAGGTGATCTCGCGGATCAACGGGTCCGGCACCAGCGTGCTGCTGGCCGAACAGAACGCCTTCGCGGCGTTGAAGATCGCCCACCGCGCCTATGTCATCGAGGGCGGCAGCCTGGTGATGGAAGGCGACCAGCAGGCCATGCTGGGTAACGAAGCCGTGCGCAAAGCCTACATTGGCGCCTGATCAGTCATGACCAAGGAGACAACAATGAAAACGCTCAAAGCGCTTGGATTGGCGATTGCCACCCTGACCGCGGCCCAGGCCGGCAGCGTGTATGCCGAACAGACCCTCACCATCGGCTTCACCGGCCCGCTGAGCGGCGGCGCCGCGCTCTACGGCGAGAACACCCTGTCCGGCCTGCGCATGGCAGTCGATGACGCCAACGAGGCCGGGGGCCTGAAGATCGGCGACGAGACCTACAAGGTCAACCTCATCAGCCTGGATGACAAATATTCGCCGAGCCAGGCCGCCACCAATGCCAAGCGCCTGGTGAAGGAATCGAACGCCGCGGCCGTGTTCGTGCCGCACACCGGCGGCGTGTTCGCCTTGCAGGACTTCAACGTCGCCGACGACTTCCTCATCATGGCCTACACCAGCGTGCCCTCGGTCACCCAGCAGGGCAATCCGCTGACGGTGCGCATTCCGCCGGAATTCACCGGCTACGTGGATGCCTTCTCCGACTACGCACTCAAGCATTACGGCAAGAAGCTCGGGATTGCCGGCGCGACCCACGAGTACGCCAAGATCTGGACCGACATGATGACCAAGGCCTGGCAGCAGAAGGGCGGTGAGATCGTTGCCAGCAATCCCATGGACTACAACAAGTCGACCGACTTCTACACCGGCGTCAGCCGGGTGATCGCCGAGAACCCGGATGTGATGTTCGTCGGCGGCGCCTCGGAGCCCACCGGTCTGGTCATGCAGCAGGCGCGTCAGCTGGGCTTCCAGGGCGGCTTCATCGTCATGGACCAGGCCAAGCTGGACGAAATCGCCGCGGCCACCGGTGGCCTGGATCTGCTGGAAGGCTCCGTGGGCGTCGTGCCGCTGTCCGAGTACGACAGCGAGGTCGCCAAGGTCTTCATCGATCGCTACCAGAAGGCGCACGGCAAAGTGCCGGGCTCTGAGGCTGCCTACAACTACCTGGCCTTCCATGCGCTGGCCAAGGCCATGGAGCTCGCAGGCACCACCGAACCGCAGCAGGTCAGAGCCAAGATGGGCGAAGCGCTGACGACCATGGACCCGAAGTTCAACCTCTATTCGGTGCAGGGCATGACCGACAACGGCGGCTTTATCACGCCGACCACCATGGCCGTGGTGGAAGGCGGCAAGATCGTCAGCAAGCAGATCGGCGAGTAGCCAGCCACCAGATTCTTCGAAAATTTTCTGACGGTTTCCTGATCTGCTTACGAGCGCCGATAGTGCCCTGCTGCCTAGCTGGGTCGTGGGTGACGTCCCGCTAGGATAGGGGCGGGCCGGTCTTTTTCCTTGCCGTGCACATAACCTTTGTTGGGCCTGAAAGCTCCGTTCACTCGTTGCGATCCGTCCGCTAGGCTCTGGGCCTCGAAGTCGCTCATTGCCGGGAGCCGCTCGTGCGAGCGAAGAAGCGCTGCTTGGCCCATTCCGAGCAGGCTGCGTAGAGCACGGTGATCAGCAGTACCGCGCTCAGGACCGATACCGGCAGTGGCTGCAAGGCGAACCAACCGCCGACCGGCGTATAGGGCAGCAGCACCGTCAGCACGCCGATGATGATCGAACTTGCCAGCAGGAAGCGCCCTGGACGGCTGCGGTAGAACGGCTTGTGCGTGCGCACCACGAAGATGATCACGAGCTCGGTGATCAGCGACTCGACGAACCAGCCGCTGCGGAACAGCTCCGGCTGTTCACCGACCAGGTAGACCAGCAGGCCGAAGGTGAGCAGGTCGAAGGCCGAGCTGATCAGGCCGAAGGTGATCATGAAGCGGCGCACCTCGCTGATGTCCCAACGATGGGGCGTGCGCGACCAGTCAGCATCGACGCGGTCACCAGCCAGACCAATGGCCGGGATGTCGGACAGAAAGTTGTTGAGCAGAATCTGTTTGGCCAGCAGCGGCAAGAACGGTAGAAAGAACGATGCCAGCGCCATGCTGATCATGTTGCCGAAGTTGGCGCTGGTGGTCAGGTAGATGTACTTCAAGGTGTTGGCGAAGGTGCGCCGGCCTTCGTCGATGCCCTGGCGGACAAGGCCGAGTTCGTGTCGCAGCAGGACGAAGTCGGCAGCTTCCTTGGCCACATCCACCGCGTTGTCCACCGAGATGCCGACGTCGGCTGCGTGTAGCGCCGGCGCGTCGTTAATGCCGTCGCCGAGAAAACCGACCACGTGGCCGGTCTTCTGTAGCGCGCGGATGATGCGCTCCTTCTGGTTGGGATCGACCTCGGCAAACAGGCTGACCCGTGGCGCCAGGTTGATCAGCGCCTCGTCGCGCATCTGCACCAACTCGGCGCCGGTGATGACGCGTTCGACATCGATGCCGACGCTCTCGGCCACCTGCCGGGCGATCAGGCGGTTGTCGCCGCTGATGATCTTCACTGCGACGCCGAGTTCGCGCAGGGCCGTCAGCTCGTCGCGCACGCCCGGTTCGGGCGGATCGAAGAACAGCAAGAAGCCGGCGAAGACCAGGCCCTGTTCATCGTCGACACTGCAGCGCTCGCGCTCGAGCGGGCGCCAGGCGAGCCCGAGCACACGGTAGCCGGCGGCGCTCCAGCTGGCGAACCTCGCATTCAGCGCCTCGCGACGGGTCTCGGTCAATGGCAGTACGGCATCACCCTGCTGCAGGCTCTCTGAGGCCTGCAGCACATTGTCCAGCGCGCCCTTGCAGACCAGTCTCGGCGTGGGCTGGTCGGCGTCGCGTACCAGCACGCTCAGGCGCTTGCGGACGAAGTCGTAGGGAATCTCGTCGAGCTTATCGGCGCTGGCCATCGTCGGCGCCTGGCTGCTCGCGTGGTCGCAGATCGATTCGTCCAACGGGTTGCGCAGGCCTGTCTGCAGCGAGGCATTGAGCCACGCCATGCGCAGGACCGTTGCGCTGGGCTGGCCGTTGACATCCAGAGCGCCGTCCAGCGCCACCACGCCGCGGGTCAATGTGCCGGTCTTGTCGGTGCAGAGCGTGTCCATCGCACCGAGGTTCTCGATGGCATTGAGATGGCGCACGATTACGCCGCGCCCGGCCATGCGCTGGGCGCCTGCTGAGAGCGTTGCGCTGAGGATCGCCGGGAGCAGCTCCGGCGACAGCCCGACGGCCAAGGCGATGGCGAACATCAGGGTGTCCAGTGGCGGGCGGTCGAGAAACAGGTTGAGCCCCAGCACCGCCGTAACCATGACCAGCATGACCCGCAACAGCAGCCCGCCGAAGTGGCGCAGGCCGCGCTCGAATTCGGTTTCCGGCGGGCGCAGCACCAGTGAGCGCTCGATATTCCCCAGTTCGGTGTGCACGCCGCAGCGCACCGCCAGCAGTCGCGCGGTGCCGCTGCGCAGCGAGGTGCCGCGGAACAGGCAGTTGTCACGCTGTGAAAGGCCGGTGTCGGCGGCGATCTGGCCCGCGTCTTTCTGCACCGGAAAAGTCTCGCCGGTCAGCAGCGCCTGGTTGACGAAGCAGTCGCGCGCCTCCACCAGCCGGCCATCGGCCGGAATCAGGCTGCCGGCTGACAGTTCGATGAGATCGCCGGGCACCACTTCGCTTGCCGGAATGCTCTGGATGCGTCCGTCGCGCCAGACATCGGCACGGCTGGCCACCTGCTCGCGCAGTCGCGCAATGGCCCGGTTGGAACGGACCTCGTGCAGGCTGCCGGCCAGTGCGCTGGCGATCACGATGGTCAGAACGATCAACGCGTCCAGCCAGTCCTGGGCGACCAGCGCGACAGCGGCACCGATCAACAGGATCAGCACCAGTGGACTGGCCAGCTGGCGAGCCAGCGAGCTCGCGATCACGCCGGGCAGCCCGAGACGGTGTGCATGCTGAACCGAGGGCTGGCGAGAGGCGGCCTGCTCGCTGCGCAGGCCGTCCGGACCCGCCTGTAGGCGCTCATGGAGCGCGTCCAGCGGCACGCTCCAATAGTCTGCCGCCGCTTCGCTGTTGTCGTCTTCCGGCCGTGCATGCAGTGCTTTTCTGGACAGCCAGAATCCGGGCAGCATCGGCAACCAGAAGCTCAGGGCACGAAACAGCAGGGTGGCTGAAAGGCCTGCTGCCAGGGGCACGCCGGCCCAGCTGAGAGTGGCTACCGAGGCCGCTTCGAATGCGCCCAATCCCCCCGGGACGATGCCGACGCTGCGCAACACGCTGGCCAGCATGAAGCTCGCGAAGATGCCGGTGAAGGGTGCCGAATGGCCGACCGCGAAGAGCAGCGCCCAGACGGTCAGCGCGTCGAGCAAGACGATGGCGAGCGAGTAGCCGCTCGCGCGCAAGAGCAGCGCAGGGCTACGGGTCAGATGGGGATCTGCGGCCAATACCATCGCCAGCAGGCGTTGCATCCAGCGAACGTTCTGCAGGCGTCTGGCCAAGCGGCTTTGTCCTAGCCCGGCGATCAGTGGCGCGGCAATGGTCATCAGACAGCAGAACAGCATGAACGCCGCGCTGGTGGCTATAACCGCCAGGCTGCCATGGCCGCTGCCGACTGCGACCACCAGCGCCGCGGCGAGCGCCAGCAAATAGGCCGCGAAATAGGACGAGACGCTGACGATGAAGCAGCTCGAGACTTGCGACAGCTCGATGCCACGCCGCTGCAGCATCGCGACGACGGCGACCGCGCCACTGAAACCGGACGAGGGCAGGGCCTGGTCGATGAACAATTTGGTCAGGCTGATCTTGGTCGCATCCCACAGCGGCAGCGCCGCCCCCGCAGCTGCCAGCACCGTGCGGTAAAGCTGGCCCTGCGCAACGTAGGTCAGGCCCTGCAAGACGACCGCCACTAGCAGCCAGCCTGGCTCGGCCTGCTGGAACACGCGCTCGAAATGACCGGCATCGGACAGTTGCAGGACGCCGACTACAAGCGCTCCGAGCATGGCTGCCCCCAGCAGCCATGAAAACCAGACCATGCGCGAGGCATGTTCGGTCGGGCGGGAGGAGTCGTCCATGTGGCGCATGCGGCGCACCTCGATACAGGAGATCAACAGGTGCTCATGCTCTCCCTGCCGACGCTTGGGGGCATTGACACCGATCACGCGGCTTGCGCGGATCCTGCAGCAAGGCTAGATGGCAACCAGGCGTTGTACACCCTCGCTCGCCATGTTCTCGCCACGCCCTTGCTGGATGATCTCGCCGCGGCTCATCACCAGGTACTGGTCGGCCAGTTCGGCGGCAAAATCATAGAACTGCTCTACCAGCAGGATCGCCATGTCGCCGCGGGCAGCAAGCTTCTTGATCACCGCGCCGATCTCCTTGATCACCGAGGGCTGGATGCCTTCGGTGGGTTCGTCGAGGATCAGCAGTCGCGGTTTGCTCGCCAGCGCCCGGCCGATGGCCAGTTGCTGCTGTTGGCCGCCGGAGAGGTCGCCGCCGCGGCGGTGCTTCATCTCTTTGAGCACCGGGAACAGCTCGTAGATGAACTCGGGCACTTCCTTGGCCTCTTTGGCGCTGAAACGCGACAGCCCCATCAGCAGGTTTTCCTCGACGGTCAGCCGCCCAAAGATTTCGCGCCCCTGCGGCACGTAGGCGATACCGGCGTGTACGCGCTGGTGCGGCTTGAAACCGGTGATCGGCTTGCCTTCCCAGCTCACCGCGCCTTCCTTGGCTGGGATCAGGCCCATCAGGCATTTGAGCAGGGTGGTCTTGCCGACGCCGTTGCGCCCGAGCAGGCAGGTGACTTCGCCGATCCGGGCGTCGAACGACAGGCCGCGAAGAATGTGGCTGCCGCCGTAGTATTGGTGGAGTTTTTCGACTTGGAGCATGGCTCGATTCCTGTTTTTTGGGCTGCAGGCCTCAGGCTGCAAGCTGCAGGCTAAAAGCGCTGTTGCCTGCGGCCTATGGCCTGAAGCCTGAAGCCAGGGCGCGTCAGCGCCCCAGATACACCTCGATCACCCGCTCATCGTTCTGCACGGTTTCGAGCGAGCCTTCGGCCAGCACCTGGCCCTGGTGCAGCACGGTGACGTGGTCCGCGATGGTGTCGACGAAGCCCATGTCGTGCTCGACCACCATCAGCGAGTGCTTGCGCGCCAGGCTCTTGAACAGCTCGGCGGTGAACTCGGTTTCGGCGTCGGTCATGCCGGCGACGGGTTCGTCGAGCAGCAGCAGCTGCGGGTCCTGCATCAAGAGCATGCCGATCTCGAGGAACTGCTTCTGGCCGTGGGAGAGCAGCCCGGCCGGGCGATTGCGCGAGGTTTCCAAGCGGATAGTCGCCAGCACTTCATCGATGCGATCCTTCTGCTCGCCGTTGAGTTTGGCCTTCAGGCTGGCCCACACGGATTTATCGGTTTTCTGCGCCAACTCCAGGTTCTCGAACACCGAGAGCGCCTCGAACACCGTGGGCTTCTGGAACTTGCGACCGATGCCGGACTGGGCGATTTCCACTTCGCTCATGCGCGTCAGGTCGAGGGTGTCGCCAAAGAACGCGGTGCCGCTGTCGGGGCGGGTCTTGCCGGTGATGACGTCCATCATGGTGGTCTTGCCGGCGCCGTTGGGGCCGATGATGCAGCGCAGTTCGCCGACGCCGATGTAGAGACTGAGGTTGGTGAGCGCCTTGAAGCCGTCGAAGCTGACGTTGATGTCTTCGAGGCTGAGGATGGTCCCGTGACGGGTATCCAGGCCTTCAGTCTTCACGCGGCCCAGGCCGATGGCATCGCGACCACTGCCGCTGGCGTCGATCAATTCGGGTACGGCTGCGGTTTTCATTGGTCGCCCCTCCGCTTCATGAGGCCGATGACGCCTTTCGGCAGGTACAGGGTGACGACGATGAACAGCGCGCCGAGGGCGAACAGCCAATACTCGGGGAAGGCCACGGTGAACCAGCTCTTCATGCCGTTGACGATGCCGGCGCCGAGCAATGGGCCGATCAGGGTGCCGCGCCCACCCAGGGCGACCCAGACGGCCGCCTCGATGGATTGCGTCGGCGCCATTTCGCTGGGGTTGATGATGCCCACCTGCGGCACGTAGAGCGCACCGGCCAGGCCGCAGAGCACGGCCGACAGCGTCCAGATGAACAGCTTGTAGCCGCGTGGATCGTAGCCGCAGAACATCAGGCGGTTTTCCGCATCGCGCAGCGCCGTCAGCACCCGGCCGAACTTGCTGCGCGCCAGACGCCAGCCGAGCAGCAGACTGCCAGCGAGCAGCACGACGGTGGCGAAGAACAGCGTGGCGCGGGTAGCCGGGGCGGAGATCGAGAAGCCGAGGATGGTCTTGAAGTCGGTGAAGCCGTTGTTGCCGCCGAAGCCGGTTTCGTTACGGAAGAACAGCAGCATGCCGGCAAAGGTCAGCGCCTGGGTCATGATCGAGAAGTACACGCCCTTGATCCGCGAACGGAAGGCAAAGAAGCCGAAGACGAAGGCCAGCAGCCCCGGTGCCAGCACCACCAGGCACATTGCCCAGAGAAAGCTGGAGGTGCCGTACCAGTACCAGGGAAGCTCGGTCCAGGCGAGAAAACTCATGAACGCGGGCAGCCCGTCGCCTGCGCTTTCGCGCATCAGGTACATGCCCATGGCGTAGCCGCCGAGGGCAAAAAACAGGCCGTGGCCGAGGGACAGCAGGCCCGCGTAACCCCAGACCAGATCCAGCGCCAACGCGACGATGGCGTAGCAGAGGATCTTGCCGACCAGGGTCAGGGTATAGGCCGACACATGGAAGGCATTGTCGGCGGGTAGCAGGTGCAGCAGCGGCATGGCCAGCAGGACGGCTAGGACTACGCCGAGCGCCATGGTGGTGAGTGTCGGACCGGCTTTATGCGCGGCCGTGATTGCGAGTGGCTGGTTCATGCGCAGCTCTCCTGTAGGAGCGAGCTTGCTCGCGAATGCGGGATCGGTGTCCGCGAGGAATTTCGTAGGGCGGGTGAAACCCGGCGAACGTGCTGAACGGCGACTGCGTATTGGCGGGTTGCATCCGCCCTACGGTTGCTGAGGGGCCGGCTGGGCGCCAATTCGCGGACAAGTCCGCTCCCGCAAAGGGCGCGAAGCGGGCGGGGAGAAGTCTTCAATCGATCACCCTCCCTTTGAGCGCAAACAGTCCCTGCGGGCGCTTCTGGATGAACAGGATGATCAGCGCGAGGATCAGGATCTTGCCCAGCACGGCGCCGATCTGCGGTTCGAGGATCTTGTTCGCGATGCCGAGGCCGAAGGCTGCGAAGATGCTGCCGGCCAGCTGGCCGACGCCGCCGAGCACCACGACGAGGAAGGAATCGATGATGTAGCCCTGGCCGAGGTCCGGGCCGACGTTACCGATCTGGCTCAGCGCCACGCCGCCGAGCCCGGCGATGCCGGAGCCCAGCCCGAAGGCCAGCATGTCGATGCGCCCGGTCGGCACGCCGCAGCAGGCGGCCATGTTGCGGTTCTGGGTTACGGCGCGCACGTTCAGGCCCAGGCGCGTCTTGTTCAGCAGGAGCCAGGTCAGCAGCACCACGAACAGCGCGAAGCCGATGATCACCATGCGGTTGTAGGGCAGCACCAGATTCGGCAACACCTGCAGACCGCCGGACAGCCAGCCCGGGTTGGCGACCTCGACGTTCTGCGCGCCGAACAATACACGCACCAGCTGGATCAGGATCAGGCTGATGCCCCACGTCGCCAGCAGGGTTTCCAGTGGGCGACCGTAGAGGTGTCGGATCACAGTGCGTTCCAGCGCCATACCGACCGCGGCGGTGACGAAGAAGGCCACCGGCAGCGCGACCAGTGGATAGAACGCCAGGGCGTCCGGCATGAGCCGCGCCATCAGTACCTGCACCATGTAGGTGGCGTAGGCGCCGAGCATCAGCATTTCGCCGTGGGCCATGTTGATCACCCCGAGCAGGCCGAAGGTGATCGCCAGGCCCAGCGCGGCGAGTAGCAGGATGCTGCCCAGGCTCAAGCCGCTAAAGGCCTGGCCGAGCAGCTCGCCGATCAACAGTTTGTGTTTGACCTGGGCCAGGCTGGTTTCCGCCGCTTTGCGCACGCCGGTATCGGTCTCGGCTTCATCGGCGAGCAGGTTTTCCAGGCGGACCCGAGCCAGTGGCGCCCCGGTTTCGCCGAGCAGACGCACGGCGGCGAGGCGCACGGCCGGGTCCTCGGCGCTGAGTTGCAGGTTGGCGAGTGTCAGGGTGAGGGCTTCGCGTACAGCCGGATTGTTCTCGGCGTCGAGGCGCTGTTGCAGGAGTGGGAGCTGCTCCGGTTGGCCGCTGCGCTGCAGGCGCTTGGCGGCGGCGAGGCGCTGCGCCGGGTCTTCGGCGAATAGCTGATGGCTGGCCAGTGCGGTGTTGAGCAAGCCGCGCAGACGGTTGTTCAGGCGCAGCTTCTTCGGCGTCCCGACGGGTTCGGCGTCGCCTTCGAGGGCGCGATAACTATCACCTTCCTCGACGAGCGGCGTTTTGTTCTTGTCGATCACAACACGATTGGCGCGCAGTGCTTCGATCAGTGCCAGACGCTCGGGGGCCGGCGCGATGGCCCAGTCCTCCAGCAGCTTGGCCTGTTTGGCCGGGCTCGCCTTGGCGTAATCGGCTGCGTCCCCGGCCTGGGCTGCGCAGGGCAGAGCCAGCAGAAGCAGCAAAAATATTCGGTACAGGGCAGTGTTCATTTAGGTATTCCCCAGGGACCCCGGTGCTCTCTTGGTGGAGCTTGCGGTGGTCGACAGGTGGATGAAAAAGGCGTCGGCGCTTCATCCATCGTTACAGCGCTGTAGGGTGGGTGGGCCGAACGACGTTCCGCTTCAGCCACCCGAAACGCCATTGGTGGGCTGAACAGGATGGCGTATTCGTTCAGCCTCCAGCGCTTTCGGTCAGTTGCTCTTGACGGCGTAATCCGGCTTCTTGTCGTTACCCGGGATATAGGGGCTCCACGGCTGCGCGCGGACCGGGCTTTCGGTTTCCCAGACCACCGAGAACTGACCGTCGTCCTGGACTTCGCCGATCATCACCGGCTTGTGCAGGTGGTGATTTTTCTCGTCCATGGTCAGGGTGTAGCCGCTCGGCGCTTCGAAGGTCTGGCCGGCCAGCGCATCACGCACCTTGCCTACGTCCGTGGTGCCGGCCTTCTCGACCGCCTGCGCCCACATGTGGATGCCCACGTAGGTGGCTTCCATCGGGTCGTTGGTCACCGCCTTGTCGGCGCCCGGCAGGTTCTTCGCCTTGGCATAAGCCTTCCACTTGCTGACGAAGGCTTCGTTGACCGGATTTTCCACCGACTGGAAGTAGTTCCAGGCCGCCAGGTGCCCCACCAACGGCTTGGTGTCGATGCCGCGCAGTTCTTCCTCACCGACCGAGAAGGCCACGACCGGGACGTCGGTGGCTTCCAGGCCCTGGTTGGCCAGTTCCTTGTAGAACGGCACGTTGGAGTCGCCGTTGATGGTCGACACCACTGCAGTCTTGCCGCCGGCGGAGAACTTCTTGATGTTCGCGACGATGGTCTGGTAATCGCTGTGACCGAAAGGCGTGTAAACCTCTTCGATGTTCGATTCCGGCACGCCCTTGCTGATCAGGAAGGCGCGCAGGATCTTGTTCGTGGTGCGCGGGTAGACGTAGTCGGTGCCGAGCAGGAAGAAGCGCTCGGCGCTGCCGCCGTCTTCGCTCATCAGGTACTCGACCGCCGGGATGGCCTGCTGGTTTGGCGCGGCGCCGGTGTAGAAGACGTTGGGCGACAGCTCTTCACCTTCGTACTGGACGGGGTAGAACAGCAGGCCGTCGAGCTCTTCATAGACCGGCAGCACGGATTTGCGCGACACCGATGTCCAGCAGCCGAAGGTTACCGCGACCTTGTCCTGGGTCAGCAGCTGGCGGCCCTTCTCGGCGAACAGCGGCCAGTTGGACGCCGGGTCGACCACCACCGGCTCGAGCTGCTTGCCGAGCACGCCGCCC
Source organism: Stutzerimonas stutzeri (assembly GCF_018138085.1). Lineage (NCBI taxonomy): Bacteria > Pseudomonadati > Pseudomonadota > Gammaproteobacteria > Pseudomonadales > Pseudomonadaceae > Stutzerimonas > Stutzerimonas stutzeri. The sequence goes on along the minus strand of NZ_CP073105.1, from coordinate 4,119,252 downwards.
TTGGCGTTGATCTCGTCGATGGTCATCAGCGCCATGTCTTTCAGCGAGGTTTCCGAAATGGCCATGGTGCCGGACAGCGAATGCAGGATGCCGACCTTGATGGTCTCGGCGGCCTGCAGGGTGAACGGGAACAGACCGCTGAGCATCAGGGCACTGGCGGCGAGGGTGGACTTGATCAGAGGACGGCGTTTCATGGTGGGCGGCTCCTTGGCTGTCCATGCGCAACGGTGGGGTTGGTCCATCGGGACTGCAGGCGCTATCGCAGCATCCGTGCCAATTTCATCGGAGCGCTCTGGCACAAGGCTTCGCGGTCATTCGTCTGAGTGAGCCCTCATGTGGGCAGGGCTCCGACGGGTACGAAAACGGGGCGGCCGACGCGACGTGGGGCAGCGCGCTGCACGCATGTGGTGCGAAACGATTTTCGCGATTCGTCGATGGTCGAGCCGGCGAAGCCAGGGCGGCTGCTTGCGGGGATCGCCTTGTCGCCATAGCATGATCGGCCCGCTCAGGAGCCCTCATGTCGCGCCGTCCCCGCCCACCGCGCACCGCCGCAGCGCGTACCCAGCCCCGTCGAGTCGCCAAGGCGCCGCCTGCCGAACCGCGCCTGCTGCTGTTGAACAAGCCGTTCGACGTACTCACGCAGTTCAACGATGCCGACGGCCGCGCCACGCTAAAGGATTTCGTCCCGGTTCCGGGCGTATACCCGGCCGGGCGACTGGATCGCGACAGCGAGGGCCTGTTGCTGCTGACCAATGACGGGCAATTGCAGGCGCGGATCGCCGATCCCAAGCACAAGCTGGCGAAGACCTATTGGGTGCAGGTTGAAGGCGAGGCGAGCGAGGAGCAGCTGCAACGTCTGCGCGAGGGCGTCGAACTCAACGACGGCATGACGCTGCCTGCGGAGGCTCGGGCGTTGGATGAGCCCGAGTTATGGCCACGAAATCCACCTGTGCGCTTTCGCAAGAGCGTGCCGACCTGCTGGCTTGAACTGGTGATCAGAGAAGGGCGTAACCGTCAGGTCCGGCGGATGACCGCCGCGGTCGGGCTGCCGACGTTGCGGCTGGTGCGGGTCAGAATCGGGCCCTGGTCGCTGGACGGCTTGCAGCCAGGCGAGTGGCGGGAAGTGCCGGCGCACTTGTGAGGCGCCGGCCACTGTGCAGCATCAGTGCGGGATGCCCTGCGAAACTTCGATGATGTAGCCGATGATCGGCTTGGCGAGGAAGGCGAACAGGCAAAGGCCAAGGCCCAGGAACAGGATCGCCGTGCCGAGGCGGCCAGCTTTGGATTTCTTGGCCAGGTCCCAGATGATGAACGCCATGAAGGCCATAAGGCCGCCGACCAGGACGATCATCATCCACTTTTCGAATACTTCAGGTTCCATCGAGCGCTCCGCGTGGCTAGTAACGACAACGGCTATGACAACGGGCGGGCTATTGTTGGCTGAGCAGGGCTCGTTTTTAAGACGCGCGGGGCATAGCAAGGCGGCGCCGAGTATACGCCACCAGGCTGCCGCGCGGCCTGTCAGCGGCATCCGGTCTCAGTTGCGCAGGTGCTCCAGCGGCAGCTCCGTGCTCGACGATACCTGCCGCAGGACGAAGCTCGACCGCACGCTCGACACCCCTTCGATGCGGGTCAGGGTGCCGAGCAGGAAGGCTTGGTAGTGCTCCATATCCGGCACCACCACTTTGAGCTGGTAGTCGGCATCCATGCCGGTCACGAGGCTGCACTCCAGCACCTCCGGGCATTTTCCGATCACTCCTTCGAAATGCTCGAAGCGCTCCGGTGTGTGCCGATCCATGCCGATGAGTACATAGGCGGTCAGGGTCAGGCCAAGTTTCTTGCGATCCAGCAACGCGACCTGGCGGGCGATATAGCCGTCGTCCTCGAGCTGCTTCACCCGCCGTGAGCAGGGCGAGGGTGACAGGCCGATGCGCTCGGCGAGATCCTGGTTGGATATCCGTGCGTCGTGCTGCAGTTCGTGGAGGATGCGCAGATCGTAGCGATCAAGTTTGCTCATTTGGTTTGGTCCTGCTGGCCTTGTTGCGCTAAATGATGTGTTGTTGCGTATGGATTGCGCAAGTGGCGGTTGTTTGAGCAATATTCGCAAACATCTAGCGTCGGGCGGGGCGTAAGCTTTATCCAACTTCAGCCCCCGGCAGAAAGGACACGGCACGCGACCCCCGCCGTGACCTCCGAACGCCTTACCAAGGTCGACGGTCCGGGCCCCCGACGCTCACGAGGCGCCGCGTGAAGAAGCCGTTACCATCGGCCCAACGAATCGAAGAGACCACGCCCCGGCGTGGTCTTTTTCGTTTTGGGGTTTTGTTTGGTGTTAAGTGGGTGGGGCTGTTCCTAGCCGCTGTGTATTGCGCTGTTGTGGGAGCGGCCTTGGCCGCGAAGCTTTTAAGCTTTGGTCTGAGTGGTACACCCGCTTGCCGGGGGGGCTGGGACATTGGTTTCGCCCTGCTGGGCGAGTCACTTTTTCTTGAGTGGCCAAGAAAAAGTAACCAAAAAGAAGGCCACCCCTGCATCCGGGTTTTGCTGCGCAAAACTCCCCTCGCTACGGCGTTGCTCCGGGGGTCGTCGCGAAGGGCCATCCCTGGCCCATCGCTCCTCGCTCGGCATCCATGCCTCGCGACCCCCTACGCAACGCCTACGCTCGGCCTCCTGAAAGGGGCTCGGGACCGAGTCGTCTGGACGTTTTTGAACAGCAACAAAGCGCCTTCCTCATTTAATGGCGAACAGTCTCGTAGGATGGATGCAACCATCAAGCTCTTGCGATGGGCTTCGCCCATCCTACGTTCTAAAGCCCACTGCACAATGCTTAGGCTTTTGATATCTGGCACAGACCAACAGACGCCGCCGAACGCCCCTTTCAGGAGGCCGAATGGAATCGCTGCGCAGAGGGGCGAGCGGCATGGATGCCGCGAGAGGACTAGGCGTCCCCCCGATGAAGGGCCATGGATGGCCCTTGCGCGGCGACCCTCGGAGTAGCGATGGAGTGAGGGAAGTCGAGCGAAGCGAGACCCGGATGCAGGGGCAAGCGTTTTTGGTTACTTTTGAGGGGCCGGCCATCCGGGCGTTTGGAAAAAGTGACTCGCCCAGCAGGGCGAAACCAATGCCTCATCCAACCCGGCCAACAGGTATGGCCACATGGACCAGAGCCCAAAAAGGCTTCGCGGCCAAGGCCGCCCCCACAACAGCGCGCTATGCAGGCACGCGTCCAGCATCACCCTTCGCCCTGACCACCTCAAGCGGATCGGCATGCACCAACACTTCCGCCCGCGGATACTTGGCGTGTATCGCCGCCTCGACCTGATCGCACAAGGCATGCGCCTCGATCAACGGCAACTGCCCCGGCAACTCCAGATGCATCTGCACGAACCAGCGGGTCCCAGAGACGCGGGTGCGCAGGTCGTGGCAACCGACCACACCGGGTACCGCGCAGGCCAGCTGGTGCATATCCTCACTGATTTCCGGAGGCAGCTCGGTATCCATCAGCACCGCACCGGCCTCGCGGACGATGCTCAGCGCGCTCCAGAAAATATAGAGCGCAATGGCAATGCCGAAGACCGCATCCAGGCGCTCCCAGCCATAGCCGGCCAGCACCAGCGCGACGAGGATGCTGGTATTGAGCAACAAGTCCGAACGGTAATGCAGGGAATCGGCGCGGATCGCCGTGGAGCCGGTTTCACGCACCACATGGCGCTGGTACATCAATAGCGCCACGGTCAGCGCCAGCGACAGCAGCATGACCGCGATGCCCAGTGCCGGTGCGCCCAACGGCTCGGGGTGCAGCATGCGGTCGACGCCTTGCACGCAGACGAGGATCGCACTGACCGAAATGAAGGCGCCCTGGCCAAGTCCGGCCAAAGCCTCGGCTTTGCCGTGACCGTAGCGATGGTCTTCATCGGCGGGACGCAGCGAGTAGTGCACCGCCAGCAGATTGAGCAGCGAGGCGGCGCCGTCCAGCAAGGAATCGGTGAGGCCGGCCAGCAGGCTCACCGAACCGCTCAGCCACCAGGCAAGCGCCTTGCTGGCAGCCAGCGTCAGCGCCACGGCCAACGCCAGCCGCGTGGCGCGGCGCATCAGCCTTGCGTGTTCGGCGCTGACGCCTTTGCGCTCGCGGGTGTGTTGCATCAGGCAGCAGGCCGCAGACCGAAGGAGGCGAGCTGCTCGACACTGCCGTTGTGCTGGATCAGGCGCGGGTCGTCCAGTGGCAGGCTGCGACCGGTTTCGGCCTCGATGATGGCCTTGAGCTTGGCCAGATCGACTACGCCATCGGCGCCGATGGCTTCCTGCAGTTTTTCCGGTGCCATGGAGTAGCTGTTGTCGGGCAGGTAGATCGCGCCGGTGGCGAAGTCGATGCCGAAGGCGATCAAGCCGGGGATGAGGTAGAACAGCAGGCCGACCGCGTTGAGCACGGCGATGGCGGGGTCGATGCGGCCATCGATCTGGCCACGGCGGTCGGGGTAGAACAGCGTGCCGCAAGCCGCCAGTTGAGTGAACAGGGAGACGGCCAGCACGCCGCCGATGACACGGGAACGAGTACGCATTTGGACCTCCGGAAAAAGTGGCGCAACTATACAAGGGCTACACAAGAGCTGCGTGATGTTTTCTCGACATCAGACCGCCTTCTGCGCCCCGGTGTTCAAGGGGCTGTGCAGCGCCTGCGAGGGGCGTTCAGCCGGTCGAACCTGGCTTGCGGCGGGCAAGTGATCCGTAGGGTGGATGACGCGTCACCCATCCACCGTACCGGGCGCTGACGGGTTGGAAAAACGTCATCCCCTAACAGCCCGCCAGCATCTTTATCGTCCCCTATAATGCCGCGCTCGAATCCGGAATCCTCATGTTGCTCCTACCAATTGATGAAGCCCTGCCGGCGCTGCGCCAGGCCCTGCTAACCCGAGACGAGGCGGTGCTCGAAGCGCCGCCCGGCGCCGGCAAGACCACCCGCGTACCGCTGGCGTTGCTGGACGAGGCGTGGCTGGAGGGGCAATCGATCCTGATGCTCGAACCGCGGCGTCTGGCTGCTCGCGCCGCAGCCGAACGGCTGGCCAGCGAACTGGGCGAGAAGGTTGGCGAAACCGTCGGCTATCGCATCCGGCTCGAAAGCAAGGTCGGACCGAATACCCGTATCGAAGTGGTCACCGAAGGCATTCTTGCGCGCCGCTTGCAGGACGATCCGACGCTCGATGGCGTTGGGCTGGTGATCTTCGACGAATTCCACGAGCGCAGTCTGGATGCCGATCTGGCCCTGGCGCTCACCCTCAACGCGCGCGTGCTGCTGCGAGATGAGCCGCTCAAACTGTTGCTGATGTCCGCCACGCTGGAAGGCGCCCGGCTGTCGAGCCTGCTCGACGATGCGCCGGTGGTGCGCAGTGAAGGGCGCATGTATCCGGTCACGCAGCGCTGGGGACGGCCGTTCCAGGCCGGCGAGCGCATCGAGCCGCGAGTGGTGCAAACCGTCCTTCAGGCGTTGGACGAGGAACCCGGCAGCGTGCTGGTCTTCTTGCCCGGGCAGGCTGAAATCCGCCGCGTGAACGATGCCCTGGCCGAGCAGTTGGCAGGTCGCGGCGAGGTGATGCTGTGCCCGCTGCACGGCGAACTGGAGCTGGCCGCCCAGCGCGCGGCCATCGAACCGGCGCCTGCCGGCAAGCGCAAGGTGGTGTTGGCGACCAACATCGCCGAGACCAGCCTGACCATCGAAGGCGTGCGGGTGGTGGTCGATGCGGGGCTGGCACGAGTGCCGCGGTTCGATCCGGGCAGCGGCATGACCCGCCTGGAAACCCGCCGCATCTCGCGCGCCTCGGCAACCCAGCGCGCCGGGCGTGCCGGACGACTGGAGCCTGGCGCCTGCTATCGGCTGTGGTCCGAAGACCAGCATGCGCAACTGGCCGCCTATGGCGACGCGGAAATCCTTCAAGCCGATCTGGCCGGCGTGGCGTTGCAACTGGCGCGCTGGGGCGTCGAACCGGACGAGCTGGTCTGGTTGGACGTGCCGCCCGCTGCTGCATACGCCCAGGCGCAGGATCTGCTCCAGCGCCTCGGCGCGCTCAGCCGCAACGTCCGTGGTGGTTGGCAACTGACTGCACACGGCCAGGCCATGGCCGAGCTGCCGGCGCACCCGCGTATCGCTCATCTGTTGTTGCGTGGCCATGCGTTGGGGCTTGCATCCCTGGCGGCCGATCTCGCTGCCTTGCTGGTCGAGCGTGACATTCAGCAGGGCGGTCAGCGTGGCGGGGCGGACATCTCCACGCGTCTTGGGCTGCTCGACGGCAGCGCGGGCCGGCACGCTGGGGCGCAGCGGGTGCGCCAGCTAGCACGGCAGTTTCGCGGTCTGCTGCGGGGGCCGGCGGGTGCTGCTCCGGCCAATGCTTTGGATCATCGTTGGCACGGCGCGTTGCTGGCCTTCGCCTATCCCGATCGAATCGCCCGCCAGCGGCGCGAGGGCGGCGGCGAGTATCGGCTGGCCAATGGTCGCGCGGCGGTATTCGGCGAGCCGGACGCATTGATGAAGGAGCCCTGGCTGGTGATCGCCGAGCTGGGCAGTCGTCAGGGCCAGCGTGAAGAGCGCATCTACCGTGCCGCTGCGCTGGACCCTGCACTGTTCGAGGATGTGCTGGCCGAGCAGGTCAGCCAACGCGACGAGCTGGAATGGGACGAGCGCGAAGGCGTGCTGCGGGCGGAGCGGCAGCGGCGTGTCGGTGAGCTGGTGCTCGGACGCGAACCCTTGCCGGGGCTGGATGACGATGCTCGCGATCGCGCGCTGCTCGGGTTGGTTCGTCGCAAAGGCCTGGAGCTGCTGCCGTGGACGCCGGAGCTGCGCCAGTGGCAGGCGCGGATTGCGTTGCTCCGGCAGCTCGAACTGGAATCCGGCGGGGCGAGCGACTGGCCGGACGTCAGCGACGAGGCGCTCCTGGCGCGGCTGGACGAGTGGCTGCTGCCTTACCTGGGCAAGGTCACGCGACTCGCCCACTTCGCCCAGCTGGATTTGCGCAGCATGCTCGCCACGCTGCTGCCGTGGCCGCTGCCCCAGCGTCTCGAAGAACTCGCGCCAACCGCCATCACCGTGCCTTCCGGGTCGCGGATACGACTCGACTACAGCGAGTCGCCACCGGTGCTGGCGGTACGCCTGCAGGAACTCTTCGGGCTGGCCGATACGCCACGCATCGCCAGCGGCCGTCAGGTGGTCAAGCTGCACCTGCTGTCACCGGCTCGCCGGCCTGTGCAGGTGACCCAGGATCTGGCCAGCTTCTGGACCAATACCTACCTCGAGGTGAAGAAAGACCTCAAGGGCCGCTATCCCAAACTATTCCATAAGTTAGACCCTTGGGTGGAATCCCTTAACAAAAAATAGTTTGACTGGTTCTATTGTTGGCCGTTCCTGTAACATCTAGGATTGACTGATCGACCAGGGGGGAGTCATGTCCTACTCCAATCGGCGTCACGAAGGCCGCTTGGTGCTCATCCCGCATCTGCGTGACGCCTTCGCCAGCCTGCATGTTCATCAAGCCCTGCCAGGTGCGGTCGCCGTGCCGCTCGCAGAGGATGACTTAAAGAGCGTTTACCAACTCGATGAGGTCGGTGAAGGCAGCGACCGGGACTTATTCAATTTCCCGGTGTTACTCCATGGCAATCGCGATCCCTGGCATGAGGCGAACGATTATTTGCTGAGCCTGATGCGTGACAAGGCTCCAATCAATCGGCGCACTGATGATATTCGGCGTCGTGCCAGCAAACTGCTTGATTACCTGCTGTTCTGCGAGGACAACGATCTTGATTGGCTCGACTTTTCCGGTGCCCGTCCTTCACTTCGCCCGACCTACAAATACTTCTATCACCTGATTAACGAGGGTGCTCGCAGCAATGCCGTAATCAATCAATATACGGCTGCTGTTTATCATTTCTACCGGTACGTTTCCGAGAACTGGCATGAACTTGATATGAAACGTGTCGATACGGTCAAGCAAGTTCGGCTCATTGTGCAGGGTTCTAAAGGCGCGCGAATAGTAGATGCGGAGAAGCGCAGCCAAACACGGCGCACGGCGCCGAGTAGTTCAGTGCCGCTGGGATTCGTGCGGGACGATGGCGAAGACCTTCGTCCGCTGTCGAATCGTGAGTTGGGGGTGTTTCTAAATACTATCAGGAGCGAACAGGAATGGTCTGCTGTTGAGCGGCTGATTCTGCTGACCTCGCTTATGACGGGCGCCCGCAAGCAGACCGTTCTGACCATGCGCCTGAAGCACCTCAAGGGCTTTACAGAGGATAAGTTGCTGTCGGAGGGCGCGTATAAACTCCATGCCGGCCCGCGCACCGGCATTGACACCAAGTTCGACAAGCCACAAGAGCTATATGTCCCCAAGCAGCTTGCCGAAGAGTTGGTGACGCTGGCCCGAAGCCTGATGATGAAGAAACGGCGGGAAAAGTTTCGGTCGCAGATGGAAGCCAAGCATCCTGGCCTGTCGATGGATGAGGACGATGTGTATTTGTTTCTCTCCGACCAAGGCAACTGTTATTACATGGCCGAAAATGACCCTCGCTATCTGATTGTGAAGTCACCGCAAATCGGGCAGGTCACGGAAACGATCAAGCGCAAGCTGATTAAGAAAGCTGCTGGTCAATTTCCAAAAGACTTTTCTTATCACTGGTTGCGGGCGACCTTTGCGTACCAGCTTTACCAACGCTTGCAAGTGCTGGTGGAAAAAGGACTGATGAAACCGGGTGAGGTAATTGACTTTATCCAGAGGCGATTGCACCACGAGTCCAGGGAAACCACCCACAATTATCTCAAGTTGTTCAGGATGACCCACGAAAAGGTCATGGCGCAAGAGGTATGGGAAAGCAAGCTGTTCGGTAATGGCGGCTACAGCGTATTGAAGGTAGAAGCCCAAGATGAATAGTCAGCAGCACTTCGAGCATCGCCCCAATGCGCAAGTCATTACGCTGCGCGAGGTCACTCAGCAGTTTGCTGAGCCTGAGAATTTGCGCCTGCAACTGTCCGCTAAGGTGATGAAGAAACCGCTGGATATTGGCAGTTTGGCGTACTGCATTCGTGGGAAGAACGAAAGCATCTATGATGATCGTGGTGCGCCAGTGGTGCTGGACTCCTTTGTCGAAAGTCGCCGCGAATTGATTGTAAGATTTCTGGAGTCTTTGGTCGGTCAGCGGGAAAAGACCGTCCTTTCGCGGTTCAGATATCTTGAGCAGTTTATCGACTGGGCAAACCGAAATGACTACAAGGAGGTCTTTGCCAGTGAAGCTGAAGCCCAGCGAGCGTATCGGGACTATACCGCGCACCTGAATCACCGAGTAGCCCATAAGGAGTTGCAGCCCCTCAGTGCTCGCAATGCTCAGTATCGCGCCACCAGTCTTATTGAATTGCTCTATCCAGAGAGCAGTCAACATATTCTCGCCGGGGCGATCATAATCAGGGGTGAAAGCGAATCGGAGGCAGTCAGTCCTGCTCATGTCGAGTTGTATCGCGACGTTTGTTTGGCCATTGCCCAGCAGGGCAGAAATTTTGTTCTGAACAACAAGCCCTATCCTTTGGTCGTCCCGATCCGAAATTACGAGGTTGTTGTGTTTCCATCGAATGGGGGGGCGGTTGGCCCATTCAAGGAATCTCCCCCTACATATAACGCTGCTGAGCGACGTATTGCCACGGTCGAAGAATACGTGGCGACCTGTGACAGATTGGGGCGGAGAAAGAGCCCTAAAGCAAATGTGGCGAGAGACCTGAAACGTTCTCGGGATAGTTTTCAGGCAGCTAACGACGATGCCCGCCATTGGCACCGATATCAAGTGGCGAGCCTGGCTGCGAAAGCCTATGCGTGTCTTTTCCTGATGGTGACAGGGGCCACTCCGACCGAGTTTGCACAGTTTGGCTACGCAGATGCGCTCGATGTCGAGAAGTCTCCAATAAAGAAAGAGTTATCGGCTGTGAAGTTTCGAGCGGCCGGGAAGTTGAATAATTATAATGTCGGGCGTGTCAATGGGCTGGCTCTTTTGAAAGAGTACCTCAAGCTCCGTGAGTGGATTCTAAACGGCGCAACGCATGAGCGGCTGTTCTTTTCGATGCCTCAGTCTGATAAGCGTAAAAGCGTAGAAAGTGCCTTTGGCGAACTAGATATCAGCCAGGCCTTAAAATTGTTCTACAACACTATCAGTGGCAGATTCCTCGATCCAAAGGTGACAAGACTGTCGTCACGCCAAATGCGCAAGTTCAAGAGCGTTGGGCAGCACACCGCAGGCCAGTCGCCGTCCGCCGTTGCGGCATCGCTGGGTCACACTGAGGCGGTGAATCAACAGAGCTATGCCCAGGCGCCGCCTGAGCAGCTGGAGGGCGAGTTCGGCCAGTTCTGGCAGGCCGTTCGTCATGCCGCCCAGGTCGTGCGTGAACGCAGCGAGGGGGGCACTGGCGCCCAGATCGCAACCGGGACGGGGCATTGTGACGGGTTCAATCAGCCGATCCCTGTACGCGATGTCGGAGCTGTTGCAATCGAGCCGAACTGCCGCACTCAGTACGGTTGCTTGTACTGCGAGCACTATATCTGTCACAGCGATGAAGAAGACCTACACAAGCTGCTGAGTTTGCAGTATGTGATCAATGCCGTGCGTAAATTAGCACCGGATGCCGCGCATGCCGATGAATTGTACAAAGAGTTGTCGATTCGCATCGAATTCATCGTTGAAGCGCTTGCTGAACGTTCTGATGCGGTGAAGCAGTTGATCGAAATGGTCAGGGCCAAGGTTTTTGAGTACGGCGTACTGACCGCGTTTTGGGAAGCCCGCTTGAGCCGTTATGAGATAATGGGGGTGGTGTTTTGAATGCGGTTGTCCAGTCGATCGGCAGTGTGTTTTCGAGCGGTCAGTTCTCCGAAATTTGTGAGCCGGATAATGCGCTGCATCAGTATGGCAAGCCTGCGCCCGGCTTTGTACTCTGTCGTGATGGGACTGGTACTGCCACGGCGGTGTACGCTGACGCAGTATGGGACTTTAACCCATACCGGCTGAGTGCAAAGAAAATCGGGAAGATTTACTTTGACACGGTGTTCGACGAAGGCGGGGCAGAGCAGAAGGCGCTGATAGAGGAGGCTAAGTATCTGCTCTACTGCCTGATCTACTTTGCCGGTGGCGGGCGACTCGGGAAGCTGAGTGTAACCACGCTCTATCAGTATTGGGTTGTGCTGCGCATTGCCATGCAATTCTGTCTTGAGCAGAAGCAAAGGCCTTTGGTGGGTACGCTGTCCTTGCAGCAACTCCTTACCGTCCCGGTGTATCTGGCAGCCTTTATTCGTGAAAAGACATTTGATCACGGGTTTCTTTCAGGGATTTTGCAAGGCTTGGCCAGGGCGGGCAGCGCACGGTTGGGATACGCCGTAGTTAATCCAAATAGTTTTTACCTAAAGAGGCCGGGTAGTAATCAGCATCCCGTCATTCCAACACGAATTTATCTGAATATAATCAATTTTACCGGCGATCTGCTTGATCATATACGCCAAGGTGTCGGGCGTTTCGAAGACTTTATCGCGTGCTTTGCCGATGAGCATTATGGCGTTGCTCATTCTCGGCAGAAAACTCGCGGCCTTGGCGGCAAAGCGCATTGGCGGCCCGATATGACGCAGGCACTCAAGGATCACGGCCTGAATTTGGTGTTTTCCGGTGAGTTTGAGTGCTCTCACAAACGTAATCTGCAACGTGTCTTGCTCAACATGCAATATGTGGCAAAGACGGTCATCCATCTCTATACGGGTATGCGCGATCAGGAAGTGCTGCGAATGCCGTATCGCTGTTTGTCCGATCAGGTTGTCAGGCAGGCTGTTGTTGATGAGCAGGGCGTTGAGCGGGATAAGTCACAGGCGGTAAGTGTTCTCTCGACCACCACTAAGCTCACCGGCTATAAGAAAGAAGGCGCATGGTTTGCGCCGAGCGAAGTCATCAAGGCGGTCGAAGTGGCTCAGGCGATTTGTCGCGGACTCGCCAGGCTTTACCAAATCGAACTGGATGATCGTTGCCCGCTGTTTCTGAATCCGTCCGTTCTGACTTTTACAAGGAACAACGCCGAGGTTGGCGTGACAAATTTTGAGGCTCGTAAGAAGGTAAAGAGTGTTTTGCGGACACTATTGATCCAGGCAGAGGACTTGCAGGAACTGACGCAAAGCGACCCGTCGCGGGATTTCTATAATGACCCTGAGTTTGCAGTCGGCCAGCCTTGGCCGCTGAGCAGTCACCAGTTCCGGCGCTCGCTGGCCTTTTACGGCAGCAGCAGTGGATTTGTCTCGTTGCCGGTGCTGCGCACGCAGTACAAGCACATGACGATTGAAATGTCCCGTTATTACGCCAATCACTACGGTAATCTTCGCACCATTTTTGGCTACTACGACGAAAATAAGAAAGACTTTGTGCTGCCCAGCAATCACTTCGCTTTCGAGTATCAGATGGCCATGCCTATGTCGGTGGCGAACCAGTTGATTGCCGATCTTTTATTAAGTGAAGAGCCGTTGTTCGGTGGCACCGGATCATACATGGAGAAACAAAAAGAGCGGGTCAAGGCGGGCGAAATTCAAATCGAAGATGTTCGTGAAGATACAAGGCAAAGAGTGAAGAACGGTGCAATTAGCTATCGCCAGACGCTGCTGGGTGGTTGTACAAAAGTGGGCCGCTGTGACTCTTTCATGCTCGGTGACTACACAGAGTGTTTGTCCTGCGAGGGCGCGATAATTAAGCCTTTAAAGCTAAATGCTGCGATTGAGGACGCAACTAATGAGTTATCACAATACGTAGAGGGCTCGGGCGAATATCAAATTGTGGCGGGCGATATTGAGCGCTTAATGGCTTTCAAGGCCCGCCTTGTCGACACGGTGGAGCTTTAGCCATGAAGTCTGGTGACGGACTAAGTAAAGGGATTGGCGCCTGTGAGGAGGCTTTGCAGCGCCTTTTGGATGGGAAGCCTTTTGTGCCCGAGCATGTAGGGCTAGATCTGTCTAAACTTACCGCGAGCATCGTCAGTCTTGAGGCTGGATTTGACCGTGGTTACCTGAAAAAATCTCGCAAAGCACATTTGCCAATACTCGCAAAGATCGAGGCTTGCCGTGCTGAGGCTAACAAGGGCTGCGGCTCATCAAATGATAAAAGCATCAAACGTTTAGAAGATAAAGTTGTGCTTCTAGAAAAAGAGCTGGCGATGGTCAGTTCGCAGCGTGATCGAGTGCTTACACAGAACCTCCAGCTATGGGCGCGCGTGAGAGAACTGGAACTAGCTGAGCGTCAGAACAAGTCGAGCAGGGTTCGGCTGCATCATTTATAGATTTACGCCTCCCAGACAGCATCACAAGCGTCGGAGAATGTTCTAGCAATGAGGTTGGGGCCGACAGCATTAATGCAATTTCAAGCCTTCTTGAGCGCCAGGGTCGATCAGGTGGGCTAAAGCTCTGACACCTGAGGCAGTAGGCCACATGGATCGCATGCAAGCACCCTTGCGATGCGATACAGCTTCTCGACGGTGATGTTGACCTCGCCACGTTCGATTCGCCCTACGTAGCTGCGGTCGATATTGCACGCCAGCGCCAGTGCATCCTGGGAAATCCGGCAGGCCTTCCTCTGCACTCGGATGCGTTCCCCTAACGCTTTCGCCAACTTGTCCATGACCGTCTCAATTTAACTTGAGGCGGCACTATCGTGCGTTTGCGGACGCGCAGGCCACGGATTATAATCCGCATTTCTTTCGCGCTAACTCTTCTGGTGCCTCAATGAAATCGGCCTCGTTTATCTTCGACAGGCGTCTGTATGAGCTGCTTCAGGAGCCAGGGCGCACAACCTTTACGACCCGTGAACTGCGCGATGCCTATGCTGCTCGCCTGAATGGCACACATTTCCGTATCGTCGATGTGCGACGCTATGTGTATGAGCAGATCCGTCGACTAGCGCGCGCGGGCTGGGTTGCACTGGACGAGGACCGTCGTGTCCGAGGACAGGTCTACCACCTGCAGCCGATTCCGGCACACCTGCAACTGGAACTGATCGACAACGGTTTTGAGAACAGCCTTATGGCTGCCGGAGTGCCCGAACCAGACACGGCGGTACGCGACGTGGAGGCTTTGCCGCTTAAGTCGTCAGCCAATACGGATTTGCAGTTGGAGGCGCTCCACAAGGAAATCCGCTTGGACTTTCTCACTTCAATGGGCGAGGCAGAGCGATTCAAGCTGCTTCTGGACGAGATGCCGCATTTGCGCGACAAGGTTGAAGGCGATTACCTGGAGGCCAGGGATCGCAGTTCTCGCCTTCTGGGCCATTTACGCGCCATAGAAAAGACCCTCAAAACGCTCGCTGCGCCACGATGAGCAGATCGCTACGCAGCTGGCAGAACAGCTGCATCACCAAGGCGTTGGAGCACTTTACCGTCACGCAGCACTTCTTCTGCCAGGCAACGCCGGGAGCCGGGAAGACGCGCATGGCCGCGGAGCTGACAAGCCGACTGCTTCAGCAGGACAGAATTGACCTGGTGCTGTGCTTTGCGCCGTCCTGCCAGGTCGTGGAGGGCTTTCGTTCGACTTTTTCGGAAGTGCTAGGCAGACGTCTCGATGGCCAGATGGGTGCCGTGGGGGCGGCCTATACCTATCAGGCCATGGAATACCGTGATGAGGGATTCTGGCAGCTTCTTGATGACTATCGGGTGCTTGTGGTCTTCGATGAAATCCACCATTGCGCCGGCCACGATCCGCTCCTCAGCAATGCCTGGGGGCAGCAGATACTGCACCGGATACAGGATCGCGCTGTCTTCACGTTGGCTCTGTCTGGCACGCCCTGGCGTTCGGACGACAAGGCCATTGCCTTGGCTCGCTATTCGTCGCCCGAAGGGCATTTGATCTGCGATTACCGCTATGGTTTGAAAGACGCCATTGCCGACGGCGTGTGCCGATCCCCTCGCATTGTGTTGCTCGATAATCAGAAGGTGAAACTCACTGAAGAACTTGGCGCGGATAGCTCCGTCAGGCTGTTTCCCAGCATCGCCAAGCTTTTGGGGGAGTCACCTGTCACCTATGAGGAACTGCTGCGCCATGACGACGTGATCAATCCAATCCTCGACCTTGGCTACAGCAAGCTCAACGAGCTACGCCAGATCAAGCCTGATGCCGCCGGCTTGGTGGTGGCTACCGACATCGAACACGCTCAGCAAATAGCCCAGGCTCTGGAAGCAATGGGTGAAGAGTGCCGTATCGTGACCAACAAAACCCCGGATGCGCAGCAGGTGATCAATGCATTCCGCAGCAACACCTGCCGCTGGATTGTCGCCGTAGGAATGATCAGCGAAGGCACCGACATTCCACGCTTGCAAGTGTGCTGCTATCTCAGCCGTATCCGCACCGAACTGCATTACCGGCAAGTGCTGGGGCGGGTACTGCGACGCACAGGTGAATCGGATGACCAGGCATGGCTATTCAAGCTGGCAGAGCCGACGCTTCAGGGCTTTGCGGAGCGAATTGCAGATGACTTGCCGGATGACCTAGCGGTTTTGAGAGATGTGCAGATACCTGGATTTAATCCAGACTCAAGGCCTGAGCCGATGGGTGCTTCGGGCCATGTCGAGGGTATCGATGGTGCTGGGTTAGGTGGCGCAGAACCTGGTATTGGGTCGCAGGCTACGAACATCATTTCGCTGGGTGGCTATGCAACTGAGCCCGCTTACCACGTCAGCTTTTCCCAGCATTACCGGCAGCAGCTACTGGCTTGTTTTTGATGCTCAGCCAGTCGATGCTGCTCGAATGATGCCGGTATGCATGAATCCATAACCGGCCGGTGCCGCGTGGAACGTAATCGTGAGGTGCGTATGGAGATTAAGTCGCAGGCATTGGTCGATGTCGTTGAGGATGTGATCTGCGACGTGTGCCGCTCTGGAGCGCGTATCCCTGGCTATGGCCTTCAATACGGAAAGCTTGAAGCCAAATGGGGATATGGATCACAGCATGACGGAAAGCACTATCGGGTGCATCTCTGCGAGCCCTGCTTTTTCAGGGTGCTGAGTGGATTGCGTCGGGAGTGTATGGTCAATGGCATGTTCGATGATGAGCAGCCATTTTCCTCTGAGGATTTTGGCTTGGTCAGCAAGGGTAACTACTGGGAAAAGAGCTGATGACAGGACTGCGGCTGAGCGATCTTCTTGAACCCGTCATGCAGCTTGCTTACGCAGCAGGCCTACTTATTGAGTCAGAGCTTAATAGACCAGACGGCCCAAGGAGCAGTGGCTTTAAGGCAGACGTCGATGTTGAAATCGAGGTACTTCTTCGACAGCGACTGAAGCACATCCTTAATTGCGATTTGAATCGCCCCTAGTTTCGTAGACACCTCTAAGCCTCATAATGAGACCCAGCAGGAGGTGCCATGAGCAACCAGCGTTACCCCGAAGAATTCAAGATTGAAGCGGTCAAGCACATCACTGAACGCGGCTTGCGCGTTGCTGATGTAGCAGAGCGTCTAGGCGTGTCCGCGCACAGCCTGTACGCCTGGGTAAAGCGCTACAGCAAACCCCAAATACAGCGGCAGCAGGTAGATGATCAGCAGGCTGAGCTGCGTCGCTTGCGCGCGGAACTCAAGCGGGTGACCGAAGAGCGAGACATCCTAAAAAAGGCCGCCGCGTACTTTGCCAAGGAGTCCGGCTGAAGTACGCCGTTATCAGCAAACTGTCGGTGGAGTACCCGGTACGGCGTCTCTGCCAGACCCTCCAGGTACATCCCAGCGGTTACTACGCCTGGCTGGCCGAGCCGAAATCCGCGCGTGCCAAGGAAGATCAGCGTCTGCTCGGATTGATCAAGCATGCCTGGTTGGAAAGCGGCGGGGTCTACGGCTACCGCAAGATCCACGACGACCTGCGTGAGCTGGGCGAGTCCTGTGGCCGGCACCGTGTGGCTCGCCTGATGAGGAGAGAGGGGCTGCGCTCGCAGACCGGTTATCGCCGGCGCCCCGGGTACTACGGTGGCAAGCCGCCGGTGGCCTCGCCCAACCGTCTGGAGCGGCAGTTCAATGTCAGTGAACCGAACAAGGTCTGGGTCACCGACATCACTTACATCCGCACGTATGAGGGCTGGTTGTACTTGGCGGTGGTGCTGGATCTGTTTTCTCGCCAAGTGATCGGCTGGTCGATGAAGCCTCGGATGTGCAGCGATCTGGCCATCGATGCGTTGCTGATGGCGGTGTGGCGGCGCAAGCCCAAGCAGGAAGTGATGATCCATTCCGACCAGGGCAGCCAGTTCAGCAGCTCGGACTGGCAGAGTTTCCTCAAGGCCAACAACCTGATCAGCAGCATGAGTCGACGCGGTAACTGTCACGACAACGCGGTCGCGGAAAGCTTTTTCCAGTTGCTGAAGCGGGAACGCATCCGACGGAAAACCTACGGAACCCGCGAAGAAGCCCGCAGTGATGTGTTCGATTACATCGAGATGTTCTATAACCCCAAGCGCCGGCACAGCAGCGCTATGCAGCTATCGCCAGTGGAGTTTGAAAAGCGCTATTTCCAGAGCTTGGAGAGTGTCTAGGAAAGCTGGGGCGATTCACCTACAGCCGGCGCAACAAGCTCTACCATGCGGCCCAGGCACTGGGCAGCGTGATCCGCACGATCTTCCTGCTCAACTGGATCGGCAGCCGCGAGCTGCGCCAGGAAGTCACCGCGAACACCAACAAGATCGAGTCCTACAACGGTTTCTCGAAGTGGCTTTCGTTCGGTGGAGACGTGATTGCCGAGAACGATCCGGACGAACAGCAAAAACGTCTGCGCTACAACGACATGGTGGCCTCATCGGTGATCCTGCAGAACACTGTGGATATGATGCGTATTCTGCAGAAATTGGCCCGAGAGGGTTGGCAGTTCACCGACGAGGACGTGTCCTTCCTCAGCCCCTACCTGACCAGCAACGTCAAGCGCTTCGGCGAATTCAACCTCAAGCTCAACCGGCCACCGGAGCCCTGGATCAAGGACTTGGTGTTCCAACAAGCTGCCGGCTCGCTGCGGGTGATCACACCTCGCCAGCTAGATACCGAGAAAACCACATGATCAATGTTCCTCCCGCAGCCTTTCGCGTTACACCGTACGGCGAAGTCGATGCGGTGGCGTTGGAAAACCTGCGCGACGGCTTCGACGCCTCTCAACTGCTCCGGCTGGTTGATCGATTGGACGCCTGCTTGCTGGAACTGGGCGGAACCACCGCCATTCGCGACGAGCTGCTGAGATTGCATGCGATGGCTCTGACGATAGTTGAGGGCATCGCCCTTACGGTGCCTGCCGAGAATGCTTGTATCTGGGCAGAGGCCGAATCTCTACAGATGGATCTTGAAGCGCTGGTTTCCTGGGCTCGCACTGCTCAGCTCCTCCTTGCGCCGCTTATAAATCTCGCACCAATCCACGAGGCATGAGCTCTCTGGATGATTTCGACAAGACTCAGCTGTTCCTGACCATGGATAGGATCGCCGGTAAATGGATCACCTCAGCAATCAGCTCTACGAGTGGGTGATCACAGCCGCTGCAGCCAGCTCGCGAATGGACTCCGGGAGCGCTAGGGCCAGGGGAAGCACTACAAGCGAGTTGCGAGTGCTTGAACTGAAGGCCGATAGCTGGAGGCGACCTCGAATGTGCGCTAGTGCTACGTTCTAGTGACAGTCCCCATGCCCAAAATTTGGTCTGCAAATTCGATCAGGCTAGCGAATCGGTCAGGACCACGGATGGCATCGCGCCGTAGGTGGAAGCCATGCACTCCCAGCCTTTCGGGACCGAGCACATCGGCCTCCAATGTATCGCCAATCATAGCAATGGAAGACGCTTTGCAATCCAACCGCTTTACCAGATGATCGTAGATCGCCGGCTCCGGTTTGATCGCGCCCACCTCGAAGCTCCAGGCATAGGCGTCAAACTCAGGCAGTAGCAACATGGCTGGTATGGCATAGGGGGTAGCCAAGTTGGAGCATAGCGCCACTTTTAGCCCCGCTCTCTTAAGGCTTTCCAGTGCCCGCAGAGCGTCATCATAGGGACGCACGCTTGCCAGTTCCGCGTAGAGATCAAGCTCCAGAGTAGCAAGCTCAACGTTACCTAGTTGTGTACCAAACAGATTGGCGGCGCCGGCCAGCCCCACGTTTTGTGTCATCAATGTCCTGGCATCATCGGCCCTAGGTTGACGACCTTGGCTGCGTGCCTGTTTTAAGAGGTTGCGAAATGGCCGCCGCCGTTCACCGATTTGCAGGAGCGTGCCATAGACATCAAAAATTACGGCTTCTATCAAAACAGAGTACCTGCGCTTAGGCTTTTGCACGGTTCGGTATTCATCAAAATGAAGCGGCCGAGCATCGAACAATGGAGGCATAGGCTAGGCCAGCAGGCGGTATCTGCGCGAGCTACTTTTTCAGCAGCTCGCTTCAACATACATACGACCTGACATACCAGAGAACCTGACAGAAATGTAATGGTTACTTCAGCCTTTGGTCAGGACGCTTTGCATATATTGGCTGTCAGACGCTGCAAGCATTGAAAAACCGCAAATGTCCCTGCAATAGGCCAAGTTCGTCGCTAACCAATCCATAAGGTGCCCCGTATGTCCTCTCAGCAGTGCCATCACCAGCCCGACCAAACGAAAGGTACTGCAGCACTCACAGACCCCGTCTGCGGGATGAAGGTGGAAGAGGATAGCGAGCATCAAGAGCATTATCAGGGAAGCACTTACCGCTTCTGCAGCCAGGGTTGCCAGACCAAGTTTCGTTCCGACCCTGCTCGATATCTCGCTGCACCGCAGGCTCATGGGACCTCCTCTCGGGCATCTACCCCACCCGCACAGAAACCACCCGCCGGTGATGCAACGACAGAGTACACCTGCCCGATGCACCCTGAGATCCGCCAAATGGGTCCAGGTGATTGCCCTATCTGCGGGATGTCATTGGAACCTCTGATCCCTGAACTCGACGAGGAGGAGAATCCCGAACTCAAGGACTTCTCGAAGCGATTCTGGTGGTCTCTGCCCCTGACCGTAGCAGTAACCCTGTTGGCAATGGCGGGACATGCGATACCGCTGTTTCACGGCGCTAGCCAGAACTGGGTTGAACTAGCCCTTACGACCCCGGTTGTCTTGTGGGCAGGTTGGCCATTTTTCGTGCGCGGTTTCGCATCAGTTAAGCATCGCAGCCCAAACATGTGGACGTTGATCGGGCTTGGCACAGGGGCTGCGTATATTTACAGCATCGTAGCAACCGTCTTACCGAGCATATTTCCAGAGTCATTCACTGTGGGCGGCCGGATAGGCGTTTACTACGAAGCCGCAGCGGTCATCATTTCACTGACGCTTTTAGGTCAGCTGCTCGAACTGAAGGCCCGCTCTCAGACATCTTCCGCAATCAAGTCCCTGCTTGGCTTATCACCCAAAACAGCTCGCCGTATCGCCAAGGATGGTTCCGAGGAGGACATCCCGCTCACACATGTTCACGAGGGCGACCATCTGCGCGTTCGTCCTGGTGAAAAGGTACCCGTTGATGGAGAGGTGTTAGAGGGCGAGAGCGCCGTCGACGAATCCATGCTAACGGGCGAGCCGGTTCCGGTGACGAAGCGGACAGGCGATTCGCTTATCGGCGCGACGATGAACACGAGCGGCTCGCTTGTCATGCGAGCCACCAGGGTTGGCTCCGGGACTATGCTTTCACAAATCGTCCAGATGGTTGCGAATGCGCAACGCTCCAAAGCACCCATGCAGCGAATGGCGGACACGGTTGCGGGTTATTTCGTGCTGACGGTCATTGGTATCGCCTTGCTGACATTCTTTGCATGGGGCCTGTTTGGACCCGAGCAGGGCTGGGTATTCGGCCTGATCAATGCAGTTGCGGTTCTGATCATTGCTTGCCCTTGCGCACTTGGCCTTGCAACGCCTATGTCGATCATGGTTGCCACAGGCAAAGCGGCTGGAAGCGGAGTGCTTTTCAGAGACGCAGGCGCCATCGAGAACGTCCGTAAGGTAGACACGCTGATTGTCGATAAAACAGGAACCTTGACCGAGGGCCGACCTGTCTTCGATCGGGCCATAGGCGTCACGCCGTTTGACTCGCAGGAAGTCATCCGTTTGTCTGCCAGCTTGGATCAAGGTAGTGAGCATCCCCTAGCCCACGCGATCGTAGACCATGCCAGAAGCGAAGGTATCCAGCTGGCGAAGCCAGAGACCTTCGAGTCAGGGTCAGGTATCGGAGTCCGTGGTCTGGTGGAAGGCAAGCAGCTACAACTAGGCAACACCGCGCTTATGGAAGATGCGGGTGTGAGCGTCGAGCCGTTGAGAGATCAGGCAGAAAAAATGCGCGAGAGCGGTACCAGCATTGTGTACCTGGCTGTTGATGGGGCACTTGCCGGCTTGCTGGCCGTATCGGACCCAATCAAACCGACTTCCAAGGAAGCTGTAGCGCGGCTCCAAGCGGAGGGCGTGCAAGTCATCATGGCCACCGGCGACGGGCTTACCACTGCCCGCGCGGTGGCTCGTGAGCTATCGATCGATGAGGTGCATGGCGAAGTGAAGCCGCAGGACAAGGAGGCGCTGGTGGTTAAGCTACAAGCCCTAGGTAAAGTAGTCGCCATGGCAGGCGACGGAATAAATGATGCGCCGGCGCTCGCCAGGGCTGATGTCGGCATAGCGATGGGCACGGGCACTGACGTCGCCATGAACAGCGCCCAAGTTACGCTCGTTAAAGGTGACCTGATGGGGATACTGCGCGCGCGCACGCTTTCGGTGGCGACGGTTCGCAATATGCGTCAGAACCTTCTGTTTGCCTTTATGTACAACGGGTTGAGCATCCCGATTGCCGCAGGTCTGCTCTATCCGTTCTTCGGACTGTTGCTGTCTCCGATGATTGCTGCCCTAGCCATGAGCCTCAGCTCAGCATCGGTTGTGTTCAACGCACTCCGGCTCCGTCAAACGCGTGTAGTTTGAAGCCTGTCGGCTTAGGCTTAGGCTTAGGCTTAGGCTTCGGTTGCGAAGCGACCGAAGCCTCATTGATTGCTCATGAATTGCCCCGTAAGCTGG
This sequence comes from Stutzerimonas stutzeri, assembly GCF_018138085.1. Taxonomy (NCBI): domain Bacteria; kingdom Pseudomonadati; phylum Pseudomonadota; class Gammaproteobacteria; order Pseudomonadales; family Pseudomonadaceae; genus Stutzerimonas; species Stutzerimonas stutzeri. The sequence continues at coordinate 4,097,221 of NZ_CP073105.1, read as the reverse complement.
AAATATGAAGTCCTACATGCGCTCCTTCCTTGTCCTGCTGCTAGTGCTCGCGCTTCCGATCAACGGGATGGCGCAATTGCTCATGCCGGTTGGGTCGTCAGCGCATCACGTAATGCCTGATAGGGTAGGCATAGAGGCTATGGCAGCCAGCCACGCGTCGATGGCTGGCGTCAGCGGCGCTGAGCCCGAGTGCTGTGAAGCGAATGAGCATGGAACGGCGACCGTCTGCAAGACGGGCCAAGAATGCAAAACTGCAAGTATCCTTCAGCTTGTCTCAATAAAAGCCCAGCTGATGCCTGCTGCTAAACCCGTGACCACTCCCTATAACGGCCTGATCCCCTCTAGCCTTTTAGACGCCGTCTGGCATCCACCCCGCGTCTAATTCCGATCAAATTATAGGAACCGCCCGAGTGAGCATTCGGGCCGGCTACCGCGCGCCTTTGGCTCGCATGAAAGATCAGGAATCCTTCGCAAATGAAACCCCGTATTTATTGGGCGCCGCCGTACGTGGCCGCCTTGATCATGGGCGCGCTCTCGTTTCCAGGGTTAGCGTCCGCTTTGACCTTAGAACAAGCTCTGAGCGTGGCCGAGCAAGACGCGCCTTCGCTGCATGCGCAAGCCGCCAACCTGGTGGCCGCACGCAGCGCTGCAATCCCTGCCGGCGAGCTTCCTGACCCTAAACTTAAGCTTGGACTGCAAAGCGTGCCCATCGAAGGTGACGCTCGCTGGCAGTTGGAGCAAGAGGCCATGACCATGCAAATGGTTGGGGTCATGCAAGATGTGCCAAACCGAGCGAAAAGGCGCGCTCGTGTCGAGGCCGCGCAGGCTAGTGTTGCGCTCGCAAACGCCCAGCAAACGGTTGAACGTCTCGGTGTGCGCCAAGCAACCGCCGAGGCATGGATCGCTAGCTTCGCGGTCGAGCAGAAGCTAAGCCTTTTCAAGCAGCTTTACAGCGAGAATCAGCTCCTTTCGCGGGCTGTTCAGGCCCGCATTGCTGGCGGCAGCGGACAAACCGCAGATAGCGTACTTCCGAGGCAAGAGGCAGCATTGCTGGCTGAACAAGAGGATGAGCTGCTGCGTAACCAGGCTGTTGCGCGGGCCGGCCTCCGGCGCTGGATAGGCGAGCTAGCAGGCCAGCCGCTTACAGGTGACTGGCCGCAATGGCTTGCCGCCGTTGATAACTATCAGCACAACCTGAACCGGCACCCGGCGTTACTCGCCTTCGACCCGATGACTCGTGAAGCGGAGGCAAAGGTTCACCAGGCCATCGCAGAGAAAACACCGGATTGGAGTTGGGGGGTCGACTACCTGCGACGTGGCCGTGAGTACGGCGACATGGTGAACCTCAGCGTCAGCTTCGACCTGCCGCTGTTTACCAGCTCTCGGCAGGATCCGAAGATCGCGGCCGAACGAGCTCGCCTTGCCCAGATCGAGGCTCAGCGCCAAGCGACCTTGCGCCTGTACAACCAAGAGCTGAGTACTGACCTCGCTGAGTATCAGCGTCTGGACCGCGCACTCATCCGCCTCGACAAAACCTTACTACCCCTCGCTGAAGAGAAGGTCCGCCTTGCCATGGCCGATTACCGCTCCGGAAGCGGTGAGCTGACCGCTGTGATCGAAGCGCGACGACAGCTTGTGGAGACCCGGCTACGGCGTATTGACGTCGCCCGCGATCGATCGTTGAGCAATGCCCGCCTGCATTTCGCCTTTGGAGATACCCGACCATGACATTCCAACACAAGCGGCTGGTACTCGCCTTCAGTCTGCCTCTGATGATTAGCGCTGCAGCGCTAATCGGTCTGCCTACCGCAGCCTTCGGACAATCGCCTGCAGAAGAAGACAAGGAAGTGCTCTATTGGTATGACCCTATGGTCCCCCAGCAAAAGTTCGATAAGCCGGGCAAGTCGCCATTCATGGATATGGAATTGATTCCACGCTATGCAGATGAGGGAAGCGACGGGGCATCGATCAGTATCGACCCGAGCGTGACGCAGAATCTCGGCGTGCGCTTGGCAACCGTAACGCGTGAATCGATCAGCCAGTCGCTCGAAGCGACAGGCGCGTTGATGTTTGACGAGCGAGACGTGGCGGTTGTGCAGGCGCGTGCCGGTGGCTTTGTCGAGCGCGTTTACGACCGAGCACCGGAGGATGTCATCGAAAAAGGCGCGCCGTTAGCCGATCTTTTGGTTCCCGAATGGGCTGCCGCACAGGAAGAGTACCTGGCGCTCAAAGGGGTCGGCCAACCCCAGCTGCTCGCAGCGGCTCGCCAGCGGTTGCGCCTTGCTGGCATGCCGCCAGAAGTCATAGTGCAGCTAGAACGAACTGGTAAAGCGCGCCCCGTTTGGACAGTGACGAGTCCAATAGGCGGCGTGCTGAACAGCCTCGACGTTCGCGAGGGCATGACCGTACCCGCCGGCGCTACTCTTGCGCGCGTCAACGGGCTGGACACGGTTTGGCTAGAAGTTGCAGTACCAGAGGCGCGGATCGCAAATTTAGCGCCAGGGCAATCAGTAACAACGCGCCTGCCCGCTTTTGCGGGTGAAACGCTGGAAGGAACGATCCAGACGGTACTATCGCAGGCCAACCTGGATAGCCGCACTGTGCGTGTCCGGGTCGAGCTACCTAACCCGCAACAACGGCTTCGTCCCGGCATGACGGCCGAGGTGACGTTGAGTCGCAACGTCGAAGATGTCTTGGTCATCCCGTCCGAGGCGGTCATTCGCACCGGTCGGCGCGCATTGGTGATGCTGGCCGAGGATCAAGGCCGTTACCGCCCGATTGAGGTTCGCACAGGCCGGGAATTCGATGACCAGACAGAGGTGCTTGAAGGGCTGGAAGCCGGTCAGAAGGTCGTGGCGTCCGGTCAGTTTCTCCTGGATTCAGAGGCGAGCCTACGCGGGCTGACCGCTCAGGGTTTGGAGGAGCCTGCAACTTCTACAGAACCTGCGCTGCACGAGGCTGAAGGTACGATCGTCAGCCTGGAAGATGGCATGGTTGGCCTGTCGCATGGGCCGTTCAAGACGCTGAACATGCCTGGGATGACAATGTCCTTTCCGGTTGCAGATCAATCGCTCCTAACAAAGTTGCAGACCGGCGATCACGTCCGTGTCGGCGCGCGTGAAAGCGAAGAGGGCCTGGTCATTGAGCACATCGAGAAGCTGGGGGGCCAGCCATGATCGCAGCCATAATTCGCTGGTCAGTGGCCAACCGCTTTCTGATCCTGCTGGCTACTGTGTTCGCGGTGGCTTGGGGTGTCTGGTCGGTCAAAAACACCGCTGTTGATGCATTGCCAGACCTTTCCGACGTTCAGGTCATCATCCGCACGCCATACCCCGGGCAGGCGCCCCAGATCGTTGAGAATCAGGTCACCTACCCACTGACGACGACCATGCTGTCTGTCCCCGGCGCAAAGACGGTCCGCGGCTACTCCTTCTTCGGGGATAGCTACGTGTACGTCCTGTTTGAGGACGGCACCGACCTCTATTGGGCCCGTTCTCGGGTGCTGGAGTACCTGAGTCAGGTGCAGAGTCGGCTTCCCGCCGCCGCCAAACCCGCTTTGGGCCCTGACGCCACAGGTGTCGGCTGGATCTACCAATATGCTTTGGTAGACCGAACGGGCAAACATGACCTCTCGCAGCTGCGCTCTTTGCAAGATTGGTTCCTGCGCTATGAGCTCAAGACACTGCCCAACGTGGCGGAAGTCGCGCCCATAGGCGGGATGGTCAAGCAGTATCAGGTCGTACTGGATCCCGTGCGCATGGCAAGCAGGGGCGTGACGCAGCAGCAGATTGCAAAGGCGATCGATGAAGCCAACCGTGAAACCGGCGGGAGTGTTCTGGAACTCGCAGAAACCGAGTTCATGGTCCGTGCGACCGGGTATCTCAAGACACTCAAAGACTTTCGAGCCATTCCTTTGCGTCTCGACGGCGGCGTGCCAGTGACGCTAGGGGACGTTGCGCATATCCAGCTCGGCCCGGAAATGCGCCGGGGCATCAGCGAGCTTGACGGTGAAGGTGAGGTAGTCGGCGGCGTGGTGATCCTGCGGAGCGGCAAGAACGCTCGGGAAACCATCGCTGCCGTTCAGACCAAACTGGATGAGCTGAAAGCGAGCCTGCCCCAAGGCGTCGAAATCGTCACGACGTACGACCGTAGCAAGCTGATCGACAGTGCCGTTGAAAACCTCACGCACAAGCTCATCGAGGAGTTCATTGTCGTTGCGTTGGTTTGCGCGATTTTTCTGTGGCATCTGCGCTCGTCGTTGGTCGCCATCGTGTCGTTGCCGATCGGCATCCTGATTGCTTTTGTGATCATGCAGCGGCAAGGCATCAACGCCAACATCATGTCGTTGGGTGGCATCGCGATCGCCATCGGAGCGATGGTCGATGCAGCAATCGTCATGATCGAAAACGGCCACAAGCACATTGAGGCCTGGCACAAGCGGCATCCTGACTCCACCTTGAAGGGCCAGGAGCACTGGAAGGTCATTACTGACGCGGCTGTTGAAGTGGGGCCGGCATTGTTCTTCAGCCTGCTGATCATCACGCTGTCGTTCATTCCAGTGTTCACCCTGGAGGCGCAGGAAGGCCGGCTGTTCGGTCCACTGGCGTTCACCAAAACCTATGCAATGGCAGCCGCCGCGGGCCTGTCTGTCACGCTGGTTCCGGTGCTCATGGGGTATTGGATCAGGGGCAAAATCCCTGACGAACACCGTAATCCACTCAACCGTGGCCTCATCTGGATCTACAAGCCGGCCCTGGACGCGGTACTGCGCTGGCCCAAGATGACTCTGCTGGTGGCTGTTCTGGTCTTCCTGACAGGCTTGTGGCCGGCCTCTCGCCTTGGTGGGGAGTTCTTGCCCCCGCTGGATGAAGGTGACCTCCTTTATATGCCCACTGCGCTTCCAGGCCTCTCCGCTCAGAAGGCTTCTGAGCTACTGCAGCAGACGAACCGGCTCATAAAAACGGTTCCAGAAGTTGCACACGTGTTCGGTAAGGCTGGTCGAGCCGACACCGCTACAGATCCCGCCCCGCTGGAAATGTTCGAGACGACCATTCAGTTCAAGCCGAAGGATCAATGGCGCCCTGGGATGACGCCTGACAAGCTGGTTGAGGAGTTGGATCGCACCGTACAGGTACCTGGATTAGCCAATCTGTGGATCCCGCCGATTCGAAACCGTATCGATATGCTGGCGACGGGTATCAAGAGCCCGATCGGGGTGAAAGTGTATGGCACTGACTTGGCACAGATCGACAAAGCCACCCAGGCAGTGGAAACAATCGCCAAAACGGTGCCTGGGGTCAGTTCGGCGCTTGCTGAGAGACTGACCGGCGGCAGGTATATCGATGTGGATATCGATCGTGTCGCCGCCGCACGCTACGGCCTGAATATCGCGGACGTGCAATCGATCGTGGCCGGTGCCATCGGTGGTCAAACCATTGGTGAAACCGTGGAAGGGCTCGCCAGGTATCCGATCAACCTCCGCTATGGCCGCGAGTGGCGCGACTCGATATCCGATCTGCGCAACCTACCGATCTACACGCCGCAAGGCAGCCAGATCACGTTGGGGACCGTGGCCAAAGTACAGGTGACAGACGGACCGCCCATGCTTAAAAGCGAAAACGCAAGGCTGTCGGGCTGGGTTTACGTCGATGTTCGTGGCCGCGACATGGCGGCTGTGGTGGGCGATCTGAGGGAAAAGATCAGCAAAGGGGTCCAGCTCGAATCCGGCATGAGCATCAGCTATTCCGGCCAATTCGAATTCATGGAGCGCGCTAACGCGAAGCTGAAGCTCGTCGTTCCGGCTACCTTGCTGATCATTTTTGTATTGCTCTACCTAACGTTTGCCCGCTTTGGCGAGGCGCTGCTCATCATGGCTACGCTGCCATTCGCTCTGACCGGGGGCGTCTGGTTCCTATATCTGCTCGGGTACAACCTATCCGTAGCGACAGGAATCGGATTCATCGCACTGGCAGGCGTTTCTGCTGAGTTCGGCGTCATTATGCTGCTGTATTTGAAGAACGCCTGGACGGATCGGGTTAACGCTGGAGCCCATGGCGAAGGCGTCCTGCTCGACGCCATTCGTGAAGGTGCTGTCCAGCGAGTGCGCCCCAAGGCCATGACCGTCGCCGTGATCATCGCTGGCCTGCTGCCCATCCTTTGGGGCAGCGGGACCGGCAGCGAAATCATGAGCCGTATTGCCGCGCCCATGGTGGGCGGGATGATCACCGCGCCGTTGCTCTCCCTGTTCGTTCTGCCGGCAGCCTACCTGCTGATGCGCCGCCGGCAATTGCAGGCCCAGCACGCAACCAACTCCCCTGGAGAACATCTATGAACATCAAGCACATCACCCTTGCCTCACTCTTCCTAGTACCAGTCGCCTATGCCGCCGACAAGGAGCCAATGGACGGCATGCCGATGGATCACAAAGGCATGAACATGCCAATGGACCAGAAGTCGGCGGGACAGACCGCTACAGCCACAGGTACGGTCAAGAAAGTAAACACCGAGAGCGGAACCGTCACCATTGCCCACGGCCCGGTCGAAGCGTTGGGCTGGCCGTCGATGACGATGGGCTTCAAAGCAAAGCCTGATCAGCTCCAAACGCTGAAAGAAGGGGACCAGGTCGAATTCGAGTTCTCCTCGAAAGGTATGAATTCCACCATTACGCGCATCGAAAAGCAGTAAAGAGCAGAAAGCGACCGCCGCAGGCGCGGCGGTCGTACCAACACGAGAATGAAGCGATTACCGCTTTGTAACCTTGGCAACAGCTTCTTGTAAGTAGCAAGCCTTTAATCTACAGGCATCAACTAACCAAGAGGTGCAAACCATGAACCGCATAACCAAAGTAATCGTTCCTTTTATTCTGACCGTTGCTTCCTCGCTTGCAATGGCCGAAGGCGGAAGCGAACGTACGCTGAATCGCTTAAATGACTCGGCAGGAGCAAAGCCCACCCTTAAGGAGCTTGTCAAAGAGGGTCAAGTGCTGAGCATCGCACCTGCAGGGGCGACCGGCACGACTCGAATGATTCAAAACTATAGAACTAGTGCCCAAGTCCAGACGTATGAGATGAAGGTCAAGACCCCCGACGGGAAGATCCATACGGTAGAGTTCCTGAGCACCCCAGTTGGCGTGAACAATGGCTAATCTGCCAAGCTTAATATCCGAGGGATAGTTAGATGAGCAGCATAATATCCAAGATTAAAAGCGTACTGCAGCGCAATCCGGTCGTAACGGGGTTAACCGCAGCTGTGGTTGGCTACATGCTACTGAACCAAAGCACTGCGGCGTTGGCAACAACGCTGCCAAGCCTGCTCTTTCTCTTGCCCTGCTTGTTGATGATGGTCGTATGCATGAAGCATATGTCTAGCGGTAAGTGCGACAAGCCCAAGGAGCCCAACGTTGGCGAAAACACCTTGTTAAGCAAAAGCGAATAACCCACTGAACTTGGAGATTTAACATGCGAAAGGCCATCACCGTTACAGCAATCGCAATCACCTTGGCGAGCGGACTGAGTTTCGCAGCGGCAGATAAAGCGGACCAAAGCCATTCAGAAACCGGCATGATGAGCGGCGACAAGCATATGGAAATGATGGGTGACATGCGTGGAATGATGAAAGAGTGTCGTGAGATGATGGGGGCCGCCAAAGCCGACCACTCGCAAAATGGCGAAAATCCAGACGCAGCATAGGATATGAGGGTGTGAGTAACAATGATCGAAGCAGGTGGGGGGTGCCCCACCTGCTTTTTTGTGCTTGATGGCCTAACCAGGACCGTACTGATGGGAAAAGTGTCACTGACGAGCAGAATGGCGATAGCTTTCATGCTCGTGGTTACGGTTGTGCTGCTGGCGGCCGCAATCAGCTTTAATTATTTTTGTCAGCTCCATTTCGAACGCAAAGATGCACAAGTGCTTAATGAAAAGGCCGCTGCAGTAGAGCGTACGCTACTCAACAGCTCAGCATTCGGGCCTGAGACCGCTTCAAGGATCGATGCCGTTATTGAGCACTCCTTTGGCTTCGCGACTGCGGTTGTAGTAGACGGTAAGACGGTTTACTCCCATCACAATCTGTCTGAGAGCTTGCTACCTCTTGTCACAGACATCCAAGAGGAACGCTGGACGGTAAGTTTCGGTGGCCACCAGTACAGCGGAATTACCAGAAAAGTAAATCGGTGGGTAGAAGGGCAGGACACTGTTATCTATTTGGCTTTGGATGTAACGCACCGAATCCACTTCTTCGATATGATTCAGCAGTGGTTTGCTTATACGCTTGTCGTTAGTGCACTTCTGAGTGGCGCGTTAGGTGTTGTTCTGATCAGGAAAGGCTTAAAACCAATAGACGAACTGTCCAAGACTTCTTCTACGGTAACCGCCCACTGCTTAGATACCAGAATTCCAACCGAGTCGGTGCCAGGCGAGCTGCATGAACTCGTAGACAACTTCAACGAAATGCTTTCGCGCTTGGACGACTCTTTTCTCAGATTGTCAGGTTTCTCAGCGGATATCGCGCATGAGCTAAGAACGCCGCTGAACAGCATGCTTACCCAAATGGAGGTCGCGCTCTTGCGCGACCGCGAGAATACCGACTACAAAGACATTTTGTATTCCGCCCTCGAAGAACTTAGGCGCATGTCAAAGATGGTCGATGACATGCTATTCCTCGCCAAGGCGGACAACGGGAAGATTACGCCCAATGCCGAAGATGCCAGCATGGCTGAGATTACCGCGAGCGTTATCGAATATTACGAGCTTGCAGCCGAGGACAAAAAGGTAGAAATCGCGCTTTCAGGCGATGGATCGGTACATGGCGATAAATCGATGCTGAGACGGGCCGTCTCAAACATAGTCTCTAACGCAGTTCGATATGCAGAGGAAGGCAGCACCATCAGCGTTGAAATAAGCGAGAGCGGTGGCTCGGTTTGCACAGCCATATCCAACCGAGGCACAACGATTCCAGCCGAGCTTCAGGCCCGAGTGTTTGATCGATTCTATAGGGTCGACACCGCAAGGCGCGAAGGAACCACCATGAATGCGGGCCTCGGCATGGCTATCACTCGTTCGATAGTCGAAGCGCACAAAGGGCGCATCGCTTGCGAATCAGCTGAGGGGCATACGACTTTCACAATGACGCTTCCAAAGCTTATGTCTAGTTAATGGCAGAGTGCCAGCAACGACCCTGACCTACGCTCATAGAAACGCCAGGCTGAACCGAAAGAGGCCGAGACTTTCGAAGCTGTATGTTTGGTTCTGGAGGTTCCCGTGCAAGCGTCCTCATCGAGAAAATGCGGTACGACAGCCGCAGCGCTCAACGAAGCGTGCTTCTGCGTAAGCCTAGATCAAGCTGCGCTCGTAAACTCATTGACCGAACAGCTTGGGAATTCAGAGCTGTCGGAGCTATTGAAGTCACGTTGCCCTCATGTGTTTGCAGCACGACCGGTCTTTGTTTCATCCTTGCGGCTGCGCCAGGTTAATGAGGTTATTCAGGCCATCGAGCAGACCGTGAGCTCGCCGGGTTGGCGTGAGCATGCTCTGGATTCTGCACCTCCTATTGCCCGACACGATCCTCGGGGCGCGCGCGGCGTCTTCTTTGGCTACGACTTCCATCTGGATGATGACAAGCTTGGGCTCATCGAAATAAACACAAATGCGGGCGGAGCGATGCTAAACGTATTGCTCGCCCGCGCGCAGCGTAGTTGTTGCAGCGGCGTAGTCGGGCTTTCGCCAGGTCAGGAAGGACCCGGCGGCTTCGAGCGTTCGATTCTGGATATGTTCGCCCAGGAATGGTCTACGAGCGGCGAGCAACGTCCGCTCACGCGCGTGGTGATCTTGGATGAAAGCCCACAAGCCCAATATCTGTATCCGGAGTTCCTTCTTTTTCAGCGGTTATTCGAGTCAGCAGGAATCGACTGCCTAATCGCAGACCCAGCCGATCTGGCCTTTCACAACGAGTCCCTCTTGGTCGACGGAAAGCCTGTGGATCTCGTCTACAACCGATTCACCGATTTCTATCTGGAAGGCGACAATTGCAGCGCGCTGCGCAGCGCTTATTTGGCTGATGTCGTGACGGTAACGCCACACCCTCAGGCCTATGCCCTTTACGCCGACAAACGCAGGTTGGTTGACCTAACCAACGCACGTTTTTTGGAAGAGATTGGCGTTGATCAGCAAATCCGAACCGTATTGGCCCAATACGTCCCGCTTACCGTTCCTGTCGGGCATGGTAATGCAGAGCACCTGTGGCAAAACCGCCGTAGCCTCTTTTTCAAGCCTGTCAGCGGGTATGGTAGTCGCGGTGCATACCGAGGAGACAAGCTCACCAAGCGCGTTTGGGAAGAAATCGTTGGCGGAAACTACGTGGCCCAGTCCCTTGTAGCTCCTGGCGAGCGTAGAATCGTCGCCGACCCTCAGGTACGATCGATGAAGTTTGATCTGCGCGCTTACGCTTATGCTGGCGAGGTGCAGTGGAACGCTGCCAGGGTCTACCAAGGCCAGACGACCAACTTCAGAACAGAGGGGGGCGGTTTTGCTCCCGTTTTTACCTTAGGCGAGGAAGAGGAGCGAGCCGGTTCTACAGAGCAACGGTCGCACGCCTCGTTCACGTTCTTGCTCGACGAAACCGGCGCCGTAGAGGAACTGCCGCACCCGCTATATCTGGCGCTGGTTCGAGCCGAAATGGCTACTTCTAAGCTTGCCGGTAAGCGTTTCCGATTGGCGGACTGGTATGTGGCAATGGAAGATGGCCATCCTTCCGAAGTCATCCGAGAATTGTACGGCTGGGTTGCTTTCGACGCAGATGGCGCCTACCACCCTGAAGTTGGCCCACCAGAAAATGGTCAGCCAAATAGTATTGGCAATGTTGACTCATCTGCCCTGCCAACACCGGAAGAACATGATCGAATCGAAGGTCTGTTGTTTCAAAGTGAGTGAGGTCCCGCGCGCCACGAAAGGCGCGGCTTGGGACAGAATAACCTCGCCGCTCAGTTTTGGAGCCAGCTACACCCAGCCGTCTTAGCCGCCACACATCTAATGTGCGAATACTAACCCTGCGGTCACACTCGACAAGAACGTGGCATATGCTGGGTGCTGAATTGTTCTCTCCGAGTGTTCTATTGCTCACGATAACTCTTTGGGCTTGCTAAGCCGAGTAGTCGGGTCTCAAGGCTTGAAGGCCATCTTAGTGGGCCCGCTCTTTCGCGCAGTGGTCCATAGCGCGACGTTGGTATTGTCTGCTTATAAGCTATTAGCGATTGATTAGTTCAGGGGAACATTACGCGTAGTACAGCGCTGGCAGCGCTTTAAGCCGGTCTTAAAGCGGTCGATGATTACATTTTTGTAAGCTTCTCAAAAAATCGAAACCTCATCATCTTCGGCTTGTCCGTTTTTAGGAGAGCATTCGAAAGCCACTTCTAAGCAGGGCTGCGCGAACACGTTGAGTCGCCGATCCAGCAGCAATCATTAAAGAGGTCTAACTATGCAAATGTCTTACTGGCGCTTTGCAGCGATGGTAGCCACGTCTACGATCATTATGTATGGCGTGATGTACTTAAATACTTACTCGTTCGAGCATGTTTTTTGGAGCGAGACTCGCGCTTGGATGGCATTAGTGATGGGCGCGGTAATGGCAGTAGTCATGCTCGCATTCATGCTCAACATGTATAAGCGTAAGTCAGTAAACCTAGCGATATTGGCAGGAAGTGCAGTAGCTTTTACCATTGCACTATGGCTTGTACGTGGGCAAGCGACGGTAGACGACACGGACTACATGAAGGCCATGATCCCCCACCATTCCATAGCAATCCTAACAAGTGAACGAGCTCAGATTTCAGATCCTCGCGTCCGCAAGTTAGCTGACGAAATCATCGACGCTCAGCGCCGAGAAATCGCAGAAATGAAGTCCCTGATCAATGAACTAGAAAGGGCAAATTGATTCCCAGAAACGGTGTGTCCACAGCCCAGGGCATGACGGTGGCGACATTGATGGTCTCGCTACCGCTCAGGCGAATCTCCTCAGCGATTGCCGCGCCGAGATTTATGACGCCACCTTTGGTCGCTGCGGAGGAGGCATGATAAGCCAGCGGTATCTCGCTCTCGACTGAGCCCACGTTGACAAGCGTGCCGAAGCCTTGAGCTCTGAACTGGCGCATGGCTGCGTGGCTGCCATAGATCATGCCCTTAAGATTGACATCCACGATCCGCGCATGGTCCTCGACGGGAACGTCCTCGAAACGACCCAGCGCTCCGACCGCAGCGTTGTTAATCCAAACGTCGATCCTGCCGAAACGCTCGATGGCGGCTCGTGCCAAGTCCTGCATCTCGTTCGGGTTGCTCACGTCGGTGGTCACCACCAGTGCCGATCCTCCAGCCATGCGTATCTGCGCGGCCAGTTCTTCGAGCACGTCGGTCCGGCGGGCCGCTAGCACCACGTCGCCTTGCAGAGCGGCAAGCTTGAGCGCCACGCCGCGGCCGAAGCCACTGGAGGCACCAGTGATGACAAAGGTTTTGCGAGCAACGCTTGGCTGGTCGCTTGGTTTCAGGCGCGGGGAAACGGCGCAGCCACTGAGTTGCAGAACGGCGAGCAGTACTAGCAGCAAAGCCAATCGCTGCGATGGGAATATTCGCAAAACCATTTTCGTTTTCTCCCAGCAAAATAAGGTCGCATGGCCCGCTTGGTTGTTGTTGGACCGCCTTTTTGCCAGGAGCTTTCATGCTAATTCACTCAATTAGTTTTCAGCGCTCAATCGGGAGACAGTGGCAAGAGAATAGACCGTTACGGTGGCGATCATCGGTGGCTAAGTAAGAGTTGCTAGCGCGTAACTATCGTATTTCGCTTTGGAATGAAATGCTGCTGGACAGGGATTGATTCGCTCTTGGCAGTTGCGGGTATCGTACGCACTTTTTCGATATGTCATGGAGGCGCGAACATTAAGCGCACCATGGCTTTTCTTATTCTTCGAGGGGCTCTGACACTCCCAATTTAGTAGTGCCAGAGCAGTGAGTTACGGATGTTATCCTGCCATACGCTCACATTCCTCAGCGCAGTTCATGCACGCCTTCGCACACTCTTGGCAATGATCCATTTCATGCTTCGCGCATTCCTCTCCGCATGCACGGCAGATCTTGGCGCAAAGGGCGCAGAACTCCTTAGCATATTCACTTTCGCGGCTCATCAGTGTGGCAGCCAACCTGCAAATGTCCGCGCAGTCGCGGTCAAGCTCGATGCAGCGAGCCATCATTTTTACATCATCCTCGCGTAGGCAAGCAGAGGCGCACATTTCGCACACTAGGGCACAGTTCGAACAAGCTTGGATACAGGATGCGAACATTGAGTTTGTCATTTACGTTCTCCAGGGTTCGATAGTTGTATTTCGTCGTTTGGTTACTGGCCGATATGGCTCATCAGCCTGTTAGCAGACACTGAATTACGACACGCTCCTACCGAGCCCGTTTCGAAAAACCTCATTACAATGTTGTAAGGTAAGTCCAACCGCACCGGGGATCTGCGGGCGCAGTTGGTGGCGATGTGGCCGTCAGATTGCCTGTACGGCTTCGCTAGTCTGTTCGAGATGATTGAGTTGAAAATGAGGGAGCTCCCTGTCGCCACGACTGGGAGCATTCGTTGGGGAACGGCCGGAGCGCAAGCCGCTTAACTAGGTAAGTTACTGGCCTTGCGGCCTAACTTTTAGGAAGGAAGCAATTGCAAAGCCCTCCGGTACCGTTGCGTCGACTAGGATGGCCTAGGGCCGATCCTCTGCTTGCTGAACCGCCTTTCTTAGAGCCTCGATCAGAACCGCATAGGCACACATATACCGGATGTTAGTGCTCGTGTTGCTTCCCGTCTGCGTGCACATGGTTTTTTGAAGGGGATTTGCCTTCCGCATCGGCACTGTCACTGCCATTGCTGTGCTCAACCGCCTGGGGCTCCTCGGACGCATGATGGTCATCGCTTTCGTTATTACCATGATGACCGGAGCCTGATTGGCCGGATGCTCCACCTGTGCTGCTGGAGCCATGGTGATCCGAGCCGCCACTGTCGCCCTGATGGTGGTCGCCCGAGGCCATCTCGCCGTGTTGCTCACTATGCCCAGCTGGGGTCTCCCCACCACCATGCTGGTGACCACCGCTAGACGCAACGAGTGCTCGATACGCTCCTTCATCTAACTCAGGAAGCTTCTGCAGAAAAGCCACCATTCCCCAGATGTACGGGTCAGCCATGCTTTTACCCCACGCGGGCATCCCAGTGGCCTTGATGCCATGCTTGATGACCCAAAATGTTTTTGCTGGGTCACCGTATAGCCCCGCTTCAGCCAGGCTGGGTGGAGCGGGATAAAGGCCATTGCTTAGCTCGGTCTCAGCCATGCCTGGCGCCAAATGACAACCCACACACATCGAGTCGTAGTTCCCCGCCCCGGCGCGGATTTGGTCTTCATCGTCGAGAGATGGCACGACTATGTCTTCGGAACGAACCTCAATCGAGCGATTGCGAGCAGTTTCCAGGAATGCGTGCACGACTCCCGTATGAGGATCATCCGCGGCAACGCTAATCAGTCCTGAGAAAACAACTCCGGCCACTACCAACAGGCCCAGAGCACAGAAGGCAGCGAAGCTAATAATTATTCTTTTCATCGAAGGTCCTTAAAACCAAAGCCTGATGCCAGCAACGAACCGCGCCTCATCTAGGTCTTCGCCCTCATCTCTCGCCATATCAGCGGTATTACCGTATGCCCGGCTCCACGTGACGCCGATGTACGGTGCGAACTCACGAACGATTTCGTATCGGAGGCGGAGCCCCACCTCTGTATTTGCTAGACCAGCGCCCACTCCGCGTGCAGGATCGTCCTTGCCATAGAAATTGAGCTCGGCAGTCGGTTGGAGGATGAGCCGGTTAGTTAGGAGAATGTCGTACTCGCCTTCAAAACGTGCTGCTGTCTGCCCACCTTCACCGACGAAGGCGGTGGCTTCCGCCTCAAACCCATACAGCGCCATCCCCTGGACGCCTAAAGCCGCCCACGTCTGCGGCGACTCGGGCTTAAAGTCCTGGCGAACACCTGCTACTACATCCCACCAGGGACTGATTGCACGCCCGTAAAGCGCCTGAATTTCCGCGTCTTCAGTAACGCCATTCGTTCGCTCACCTTCCGAGCGAAACCAGAACCGATTGATATCGCCACCAATCCAGGCAGTAGCTTCCCAACTGAGGGTGCTACCTTCATTTGCGTCCTGGTACTCAAGTTGATCTAGCAGAAGGAACCAGGCCAGATACTTGTCATGGACCGTATGACCTTGAAGACCAGGGAAAGCCGCTTCTCTATCCGCATCGGTCAATACTGGAATGAACGAGGGATGAACCATGCCGGGCATTTCGAGCGTATCGTCATGCTTCATTTGGCCATGGTTCATCTTGCTATGGTCCATCGCACCATGACCCATTGCAGAATGGTCCATTTGCCCACCGGAGCCATGATTCATTGCCGCGGGCTTGGCAGAAGATGCAGGGGCTTGAGCTGCCGGAATAGGAGGGGTTTGATGCATCGAGTGATCCATCATCTCGGCGGCGTTGGCTATCCGTCCAGCCGCTGCGCTCAACGAAACTCCGAGCGCAATAAGAGCAAAGCGAGAAGATCTAGTGGTCATGGTGCGAATCCACCTCAGTACCAGTAGCCTTCGGGTCATGATCCATCTTGCCATGGTCCATTTCACCATGGTCCATCGAGCCATGACCCATGTCGCCGTGGTCCATTTCTGAGTTAGAGGAGCCTTGTGTCTGAGATGCCGGCTTGTTGCCTGAATTTTGCGACGAAGCCGATGGTTGCTTGTGCTGATCATGCGTTTGCTCTGCAAACGCAGCTGATATATTCATTACGCCCAGCAGACTGAACATTAACGCGCTGCCGATAAGAGTTTTACGCTTCATAAAATTTCCCATATAAAGTTCCTCTTACTCGTCCACTCGGACTTCACGAAACATGCCCATTTCCATGTGAAGCAGTAGGTGACAGTGATAAGCCCAACGCCCGAGTGCATCGGCTGTCACGCGGTAGCTGCGCTTCGAACCTGGAGGCATGTCGATCGTGTGCTTGCGAACCATGAACTTTCCATTGTCATCCTCAAGATCGCTCCACATACCATGCAGATGAATCGGATGGGTCATCATGGTGTCGTTGACCAAAGTGATGCGTACCCGCTCGCCATATTTGAGCCGCAGGGGCTCTGAATCAGAGAACTCTATGCCGTCAAATGACCAGGAGAACTTCTCCATGTGGCCGGTGAGATGGAGTTCGATCGTCCGACTGGGCTCACGGCCGTCCGGATCGGGGAAAGTGCTTCTCAAGTCGCCATAGGTCAGGACTCGGCGGCCGTTGTCTCGTAAGCCAATACCGGGATCGTTCAGCCTGTGAGTTGGGCTCATGGTCTGCATGTCCACCAGTGGGTTATTGGACTCTGAGGGCGGGTGCGATTGCATATCTGCGCTCATTCCAGCCATTCCAGAGTGGTCCATCCCGGACATCCCACCCATTTTGCTGTGATCCATGCCGGCCATTGCGCCCATGTCGCCCATCCCTTGCATGTCACCGTGGTTCATGCCGGACATGTTGCTATGGTCCATCGCGCCCATGTCGCCGCCATGGTCCATGCCCGCCATACCGCCCATGCTGCCGTGATCCATCCCCATGTCGTCCATGGTGATTAGTGGTCGAGGATCGGTTTCTGGAACAGGAGCGCTCAGCCCTTCGGCAACCGCTAGCGTGCCACGGGCGTATCCTGTGCGATCCATCGATTGGGCGAAGATCGTGTAAGCCTCCTCGGTCGCAGGCTCGACAATCACATCGTAGGTTTCTGCCACGGCAATGCGGAATTCGTCGACGCTAACTGGGTTGACGTATTGGCCATCGGCTGCGACTACAGTCATCTTCAGCCCTGGAATGCGGACATCGAAATAGCTCATGGCCGAGCCGTTGATGAACCGCAGACGAAGCTTCTCGCCGGGCTTAAAGATGCCGGTCCAGTTCCCGTCGGGTGCTTGGCCGTTCATTAGATAGGTATAGGTGTAGCCGCTTACGTCGGCGAGGTCGGTAGGACTCATTTTCATCTGAGCCCACATTTTCCGATTCGCAATCGTAGCGGCCCAGCCGTCTTCGCTCACGTCGTTAATGAAGTCTCCGACAGTGCGCTTGTGGAAGTTGTAATAATCGGACTGCTTCTTGAGCTTAGAAAGGATTCGAGCGGGATCCTCATCGGACCAATCAGTCAACATCACCACATAGTCGCGGTCATAGCTGAACGGTTCGGGATCCTTCGCATCGATGACCAAGGGACCATAGACACCAAGCTGCTCTTGTAGGCCTGAATGACTGTGGTACCAATAGGTACCGTTCTGTTTAACCTGAAACTTGTAGACATACATGCCATCGGGAGCGATGCCGTGGAAGCTCAATCCAGGCACGCCATCCATGTTGGCCGGCAGGATCATGCCGTGCCAGTGAATCGATGTATCTTCGCTCAACTTATTTCTGACTCGCAGCGTGACGGTATCCCCTTCACGCCAACGTAGAAGCGGCCCTGGGATGGTCCCATTGATAGTCATCGCTGTCCGGGCCGCGCCGGTGATATTGACCGGCGTCTCCCCAATCAGCAGATCGAACTCCGTGCCACTTAGTACGCTGGGCTGGCCTGGGCTAGTCACTGCCCAGACCGGAGCTCGCCACAAGCCAAGACCGCCAAGGATGCCTGCGGCAGTCAAGCCTTTAACAAAGGTTCGCCTAGAGGTTTTACGTTGCATGTGTAGGTTCCAATCAAACTAAGGAGCCAAGCCGAAACCAGCCGTAAGGTTGGTGTTGCCAGCGTTAATTGATCTTAGAAACTCGCGCACGGTCTGTCTTATCAAGCGACTCGCCTTTAATCGTAAATATGGCATGCCTAAGAAAGACGCGGGATTACATTTTTGTAAGCTTAAAGCGCTTCAGAAATCGCCCAAAAAATCGCCTGTGAGCATGTCAATCTCCAGGTGGAAGCTGCGCAATGGCTTTTGATTTCCGTGCAAGGATCCGGTTGCAACGATACTCATTGAAGTCAAAGATTGCTCAATGTACGGCTAATACCAGCAGCCTCTAACCGCTGCCTTCACATTATTATATTCCGATCATCTTAATAGTTTAATCTAGGCTGCAGCTTTGATAATAATCGCTTAAAATAATGTGAGCTGTTAATACTGATATCGCCGGTTCTTCCAACGAATGTTGCAACTACCAACACCGTGGCAACTACAACAGCCGAGAAAGCTGCCACAGTTCCGAGAGGTGCATGGTCACAGTTGCGTAAGGTTTCGCTTCAGCAATTAGCGTGGGCGTGCTTCGCTGAAGTTGCTTTTGAGGCTACCTCCTGGGCTTGGTCCTTCTGGTCAGCCTGATAACTAGCGATCGCTATTTGGCGAGCCTGCTCCATACGAGCAAAGGTACGATCACCACCACCTTCTGCCATTGCATAGGAAGAGCTTGCTGCGATGGCGAGCAGTACAGAAACGGATCTGAAGAATTTCATTACTTGTTACCTCGTTCGAAGACATGGGAGACCCAGCGCAGCTCCATAAATAGGGGCTTTGGCTTGGTCTTGTGTCTAAGCTAACCGAGCGTTCCTGTCAGAACCCTGATTTAGACATTACGGTTTCGTCAGTAATGCATAAAAGCAGTGAGCCCAAGCGAAAGCGCAGGTAGCGTGCATGGTGCCTTTTCGTTCAGGCAAATAGGTCTTGTTTCCAGCGGGCAAAAAAAGGGCGCCATCTAGGCGCCGATAGGCCAAAGGAGCATGGAAAAGGCCAAAAAGCAGAGTGTGGGAGCAACTGCTGATGTAGACGTTAACGCTACAAGCTGTCAGACAGATGATGCGAGCATTACGTTTCTGTAAGGTACTGGCTGCACGCCCTGACAATCGGCACACTGCTCCAAATGCCGGAGGGAATACTTTCATGAAGCTTCTTGTTGCTGAAGACGAGCCGAAAACAGGCACCTACCTACAGCAGGGGCTTTCAGAGGCAGGCTTCACAGTCGATAGAGTTGAAAACGGGACCGATGCTGCTCAGCACGCGCTTCATACCACATACGACTTGCTCATCTTAGACGTGATGATGCCTGGCCTGGATGGGTGGCAGGTTTTACAGAAAGTCCGCGCTGCTGGTAATGAGGTTCCCGTGCTCTTTCTCACCGCCCGAGACGGGGTTCAGGATCGAGTAAAGGGATTGGAGTTGGGCGCTGATGATTATCTCATCAAGCCGTTTGCCTTCTCCGAATTGCTAGCCAGGATCCGTACGTTGCTTCGCCGCGGCAATAATGTCCCCAACCAAACAATACTCAAACTCCTCGACCTTGAGGTCGATCTGCTCAGGCGTCGAGTTACGCGATCGGGGAAACGAATAGACCTAACTGCAAAGGAATTCGCACTTCTTGAGCTATTACTTCGGCGTCGCGGGGAAGTGCTCTCAAAGTCACTTATCGCCTCCCAAGTATGGGACATGAATTTCGACAGCGATACCAATGTGATTGAGGTGGCGGTACGACGGCTGAGAGCAAAAATCGATGATGAGTTCGAACCTAAGCTCATACAAACCGCGCGTGGGATGGGCTATTTGATCGACGCGCCAGACCCCTAGAGCGGGGGATCAGGGCCAAAGTGGTTTCGCCTGTCGCTTCATTTGCGGCATGCACTGTCACGTTCACTGCAGTTTTTTCTGCCGGGAACGGCCCTTTCTCGATGTAGCCGTCAGTCCCTTGTCGCCAGCGACCTTGCTTCAGGGCTTCTGTCTTGAGGGTCTCCATGCCACCGGTGCCGGGCATCCAAGCCCAGATTGGATTGCTTTTGGCGCGCATCAGCACGTCTTTCCATGGCGTTCTGCGGTCATTCGCCGGCCAAAGATCCTCTTCTGCCATCGCCCAGTAGGTACCCGGCTCATCCAGTAGATTGAGAATCAGTTTGTAATTGGCACGAGGGCTGGCCAGGAGCTGCTCAATCTGGTGCTCGGCAGAGTTAGTGTCTTGCCCCATGTTCAGGCCATTATCAATTGTGGCTTGCATGAGTTGGGCATTGCCGGTCATCTCGTCGATGGCTGGGAAGTAGATCCGGTTGTAGGTGCCAGAAAGTGCTTTGTTAAAGCGCTGCTGGGCATCCTCCAGGCGATCACGCGCTTCTTCGAAGAGGCTGTCACCGTCCTTCAAACGCTTGCAGATGGACTCAATTGCATACAGGTCGCGCAGACGATCTTCAACGGTATCGGCGAGGTAGCTGTCCTGACCGGACAGCACCATGAAATTGTTCTTCTCTTGCTGATACTCGAAGAAATTAACCAGCTCGCTCGGCGGTAGCTTGCCGTCCGGGCGCACTACGATGAGGACGCGAGGTCCGCTTAGCTTCAGATCGTCCAGTCGAGGCAGCACCTGGACATCCTGGTAGGCAGCCTTGCTAACCGGCTGCAATACCGCCGTAAGCTTGTTGATCAGGGCCTGGTCGATCTTAGGCTGAGGGATGTCGCGAGCATTTCGCTCAATCTGGCGAGAGAGGTTTTCTGTTTCTTTAATAAAGAAACTCTCCTCTTCGCGATGCAGATACCAGGCCTGCTCACGCAGTTTCTCCAGAGCTGTCTTGAACTCATCGGACTTACGATTAGGTGCAGCCAAGAACTCAATGATCTCTGCCTCAGTAAGGCCGATTCGACCACCAACCGCCCGAGAGAATGAGGATGCTAGCAGCAGGGCACCTACCTGCTGGGCGGCATCGCTGCCCAGGTTGGCATCGATTTCTTCTGCGATGGATTGACCATTGTCGGCAATATCGTGGGCCATGGCCGGGCGAAGCGAGTTGGCGATACGGCCGACCTCCTCGCGTACGGCATCGTCGTTCAGGCGCAGGTGCTGTGACCCAACCAGGAAGACATCATCAGTTTCGCGATCATCGACGCTCTTGAGCAAACGCGCAGCGAACTGCATCAAGCCTCGTGTCTGCCGAAAGCCCTCATTCTCCTTGAACAAGGCAACCAGATGCTTGAAGGAGGGGTGGAAGGGGTAGGTTTCCCTGATCTGCTGGGCGACCTGCTCCAGACTGGTCGCGACAATGTATCCACCATCGGCTGCTGCCTTGATGCGCTGGGCATATTCCTCGGCGACATCGTTAATGACGGACTCGTCGGGTAGCTCCAGGATCAGTCGCTTCTTCAGGATCTCGTAGATCTCGTTGCCCGCCAACTGGACGGGGGTGATGGTGCTGGCTTGGCGACTGGCTTCTTGCTGGAGGTTGGAGATTGCTTCGGCAATTGCCTTGGTCTGAGCCACATAGCTGCCGGATAGATTGGCAATCACAATGCAGCAACGCGGTAACTCCAGAGCGGCGCTCATCAGGCAGCTGAGTGTGTAGGTGCTCACGGTAGCCAGCGTACCGCCACCGATGACAGTAGTGCTCGCGTTTTCAAGGTAGGGCGGCAACTCATCGAGCATGATCAGGGTCGGTTTGTCCCCGATAATTTTCTTCCAGCCAGCCTGGTCGACCGCGCGAGGGCCATTGACCCAGTAGGGCTTGATGGCTTCCTCTTCGCCTAGTTGGGTAGCGATCTCGCCCCAGATGTAATTCTCAGGGTTGTTACGGCCATTAAATGCAGCTACTCGCACCTCACCGATTTCGATCCGCTTAGCAAGATCGGGCGACAGCACTTCGCTGCGCAGATGCGGGTGTTTTGCCAGCAGGCCGAGAGCGATCATCATGTGGGTTTTACCGCCACCCATTGCCTGGGTCAGCTCGAAAACTGCCTGATCTGATTTGCCATCCAGCCGCAGCATCCCCTCGCGAAAGAGCTGCTCCATGCCCGAGGTGATGTAGTTTCGTGCAAAGAACTCACGCCCATCGCCCTCATCAGAGATAAGCGCAGAAAGGTTCTCGATCCCTTCGCTCATCCGGTAGTCGCGAATGATTGGGTTGAATGTGCATGCCTGCTTGACTGTCTTGAGCATCTGCTCGACTCCCTGAGAATTACTTAATCGTTGCTCGACTGACTGGAGGGGGTGGCGGGCTTGGGAATGGAAAGTTCCTGGCTCACCTGCTGCAGAAACCACTCGCGCATGGTCAACCCACGCGCCTTGAGTGCGGCGTAGATCTGCTGCTTTTGGGCAGGATCAACCTCGATCACAACGCGATTGCTAGTTTTCATCAGCATGGGTACCTGGCTTTGGTTTGTAACGTGACGTGATGTTATGTTCGAAGTGGAGGGGCTGGAAGCCCTGGCGTACATTAATTTATTTTCTCTTTCAGGAGCATCTTGAGGTCGGCCCCCGTGGCCGGCCGTTGCTTCTGCCAAGTACTGAAAATGGGGTTACCGGCCGATCATCATGGCCTTCGACTGCTCAGGGTTAAGACCCTGTTGTTGCTCCTGCCAGTTGCCTGATCAGACGAAACGTCCCCGGTATAAGCGGCGGGCTGCCAGTCCAGATGCCGACTCGCCTGGGGACCAGCCCGAATTACACCGGGACCTATGGGCTGAGTGGGCAGCTATCGCAGGAACCACAGCAAGGCTTGCCGTGCATGGAGTCCCAATATTGCCGCTCAGCCTCTTCCCAGTCCCGCAATGCGAAAGCCAGTTCGGTAGCCTGCTTTGCATGGTCATGGCAGCGTCGAATTCGTTTAGGACGGCGGCGTCCATACAGGCCGCAGAAGCAGCGCCTTTTTTGGTTGATTACCCGCTGGGGCTTTTCCCACACGCTAAACAAAGGCACTGTTCCGGAGATCACATCCAAGATAGGTCGCTCTTTGGACTTTCTGCGCTTGAGCCCTAGCTGATTTACCGCAAGATCGTTAGCGATTTTGCCGCTGATTGCGCTCGCAGCCTTCTGCGCTCGCAGTTGATGTCGAGCTGCGTCGCCGTGTGCCCACGCGGAACCATTCGGCCATCTGCGCAGAGTGCGAGCGCGCTCTTGAAGCTTTAGGTATTTGTAGATTGTCTCAAGCCAGGCACGAGCGGACGGCTCGTCTGAGACAGGAAGCGGATTGGCGCCCGCGTAAAACAGACAGAACGTACCGTCATAATTGATGTGCCGTTCCGGGCAAAAGCCTGGCAAGTGATGTGGTGTGCTTTCGCGTGCTTCTATCCATTCACCGTCTTGGCGTAAATGCAGCTTGTAGAGGAGCGTTCTCCCGTCCACCAGCCGAATCGGAAGATCAAGCGTTGCTGTCTGCGGAACGGATGTTACACAGGTACCCCCGAAATCTGGGGCGACCTGTGCAATCAGGTCGAGCGCTGTGCTCAACGGCTTCCGTCTACTTTCTGGCGGGAGTGGGGCTGCACCTGACGCTCATCTGCGCGAATGATGGCGGCGGAACCCGCGTAGGCTTCCGAGCGAGCTTGCTTCGCAGATGCGTCCCCATCATCTGCCAGGGCTTCGGTAGCTTCGTTGTAGTCCAGGTGTGATGTCTTACGACTCTTCCCAAACAGGTTCTGCACAGCTTTCGATGCTGCGTCGTAAGCTACTTGCCCGATCGCGGTTTCCACCCCCGAACACGCGCATTGGCGTTTCTCAGACTCGATCACGCTACGCCCGATAGCGCACCTAACTCTATTACCCTTGGCGCCCAGGCGCGTGACGGCTATTGGGCCCAGATCGAAGCCAATCGCGAGGCCGAGGTCGCCGGTTTCAATACCTTCGGCGTTCAGCCGCTCAATTGCGAGATTGAAGCTGCTGCGCAGTGCACCTGCTAGCCGTGTGGCCTCGGATACTGACTTCTCTTCGTCAGTAGTATGCGCGGTGCCGTCACAGGATAGGGCTTGCACGCAGTCTCCGATGAAGCGCACCCGGCGCCCTTCGAAGTCGGAAGTCACGACCCGCTCCAGCTCGGAGCGGATGACATGCAAAGTCCGCACGACATCGTCGGTCTTCTCGTTGATGTGATCGGCCACGTAGGCTGTGAAGCCATCAATATCGGCGTAGAGGCTCACCATCTCCTGTCGCTTCGAGTTGGCCGGAGTCAGCGAGTAAATGTCCATATCACGCAGGGGTGGGGTTTGGCGGGAAAACTGGTAACCGCCAATGGGGTTCTTTTTCAGATCCTCACGCCACTCCTCGACGATCTCGTCGGACGTGACATCCAGCTTGGCCGCATCCTGACATGCCTTGATCTCTATCGCGGTTAGGGCAGATTTTTCCGGCTCATCGCTTTCCGCAAGGCCGATGGCCTTACGAGCATTGTTGGTCAGATAGATACCCCTGGCCTTGTTATTACTGGCCAGTTTCGCGGCATGGTTCGCTGGATCGCCCAGGAACAAGGGTTCGCGGTACCCGCTGCGGCCATTGTTTACAGCAAGAGCTAGGCCGGTATCGATGCCAATTCGAACCTTGGCTGCTGGGATTTGCTCATCGTCGTCGCCCGTCTCTGCAAGCACGTCAATGATCAATTGCGCAGTCGCAACGGCGCGTTGAACACGCTTGGTCTCAGCGCCGGACTCAGTGTTGTACGGCTTAGTGAAAAGGGAGTGCAGCCGCTGACTGTGGAAGTCGACGCGGCGCGCATCAACCTTGTTGAGAATTCGCTTGACTGCCCGGTAGTGCTGGTCAAGAAAGCGCAGCGTGCGCTTGTGACACTCTGTGCCCTCGACTGCAGTGATGTTCAGCATGTCCTCGAGATTCATGATGTCCGCATACATGTGGACCCCATCCACGCGGTACGCGGTACTGGTAGGAATCGATTCCAACGACATGTCGCGCACGTAATCCTTGATGGTGATTTCCTCAACATCAGCGATCTTCTGGTCTATGTGTTTTGCAGCGCGATCATGGTTCCAGCTCTTGCTCATCGATCACTCCTTCGGGTGATTGGGCGCGCTGCAATGCGGTAGGCAAGCGCATGCCAAATTTGCTTGTTGACAGATATCCGTTACTTCGGTCCTAGCTTGTTGAAAATGGTGCGTAGCTGATTGCAGGCTGGAGATAGGCTGGAGGGCAGCTGGTCTTCACTTTTCGTTAGGCGATATCCGATGGTTGTCAGCCCTTTCAGATCTGACGGCAGATGTACCTCGTCACCCCTAGGCTCAAGAAGGAAGGTTCGTGCCCTGCCAAGTCGTCCTACGAACAGGCCAAGCTCGAAAATGACGTTGTCGCGCGGCGTATTCTTGGTTTCCTCGCGCATTGTGACGGAGTCGTCCGGCTGTGCGATTGCGATGGCAAAATCGCACTCGTCCAGTTGCTCTTCGAGGCTTTCAAGGGCGTACTGCGATGCGCGGAAAACGCCTTGTGTCCAGGTCTTTACGAAGAACTTGTCGTGCTCAAGGTTATTCTCGATTGCCCGGGCAATAGGGAGTGCCTCGACCGAGCAAATGATGAATACGTGGGATGACTGATGGGCAGGAAGCACCATGTCGTTTCGCTGGTGTAGTCGATCGACCAGTTGCCGAGTGACCTGTCGCCAAACCGAGGGATACGCGTCCGCAATGGACTTGAAGTCTGCCGCGCTGACCTTCAAGACAATCGAGGGCTCGGTGGCCAGTACAGTAGCAGAGCGCTTCGCTGTTGGGACCAGAGCAGCCATTTCTCCGACGTGATCGCCGCCCCCTCGTGTTGCGACTTCACGATCATGGACCTTCACCTGGAAATGCCCTGTGATGATGAAATAAACCTCGGAGTCCTCCGCGTCCTCGGTAATGAGCACAGCATCCTTAGCGATCTCCTCCAGCGTTCCTACCTCTGCGAGGCGGCGTGCTAGGTCTTGATTTCCGAGTACCAGCTTCTGCTCAAGCAGTACTTCCTCAAGAACGGCGCGGCCTGACGGCCCTTCAAAGCGATCGATCAACTTCCCAGTAGTCATGATGGTGAGCATTCCCTTGCGAAGAGGTTGCGGGGGCGTTCACAGAGAAATGGGGACGTGCGTCACCCTTTCAAGGGGCGCTGAAGAAAAGATCTGGGCATGGCGGGCGCTCAGGGACGCAGGTTCAAACTCTGTTTGATTGCATTCGGGAGTAGTGGGCCGAATGTTCAGTGTCAAACATTTTGTGCTGTAAGACCTGACGTGCTCTGGTACACCTGTCAAACCTTCTCTTGATTGGCGTCAGTTTTTGTCAATCAATGGGGGTGAGTTTGACGGTCAATGGGGAGTCGCCGAAATAGCATCATAGGTAGGGATTACGGGCGATTTGGCGGTGTCAATCGAAGGAACGTAATTTGATATGGCCGATTACTGGCCAGACGATCCACTGATCGCCGAACCGACGGCGCGCGCCAAGCCTCGCGGAACATGAGCCTCGCGGGACATGAGCCGCGCGGGACGTGAATCTTGCCTCGGTAGCCTCCGTGCATCGATCCCATGGTGGCATGCACCTGCCTGCCTTATTCCGGCAGGCTCACGTCTTCACCCGCTGCCACCAGCTCGGCATAGGCGCGATCCAGTGCATCGATGATGGTTCTGCTGCCATCGGCATGACGCGAGACGATGAAACGAACGGCGAGCTTCTGTAGCTCGACGTGCTGCAGTTCGGGCATCGCCAGACGCTGCACGGCCTGGTTGATCGGCACGGCGTAGTCGAGCAGATAGTCGGCGCGGCGATGCTTGAGCATTTCCAGCGCCGAGGCGTGGTTGCTGGTGCGATGCAGACGGATCTCCAGTTTCGGGTCCGACAGCATCCGGTTCACCTGTGGCCAGTAGTTGTAGCCGCCGATGACGATCACGCCCCGCTTGCGCAGGCTTTCCGGCACCTTGGGCGTTGGCGTGTCGGCCCGGTAGTAAAGGTTGAGACTGATCTGCGCGAGGGTTTCACGGCCTTCGAGGGTATCGGCCTGTAGCTCCGGTTTGCCCGGTGCGCCGGGCCACAGGTCGATTGTTCCGTCCTTCAGGGCGGCGTACAGGCGCGCGCTGGGCAGCCCGCGAAACCGTGCCTGATAGCCGGCATGTTCGAGGACACGGCGGGTAAGGTCCACCACCGGTCCCTTCGGCCGTCCTTGCGAGTCGCTGTAGATGGCCGGGGGAAAGTCATAGTAGCCAACGGTCAGCGTACGTGGCGGCTCAGCGCCGGTCGCAGCCCAGCAAGGCCCTGCCAGGGCCGCCATGAGCGGTATCCAGAGTAAAGGCTTCAAGGTAATTCTCTGCCCCTTGTGGTTAGGCACGCCCAAGCATGGCCGCCACGGGCGGGACTGTCCATATGGCTGCCGTCTCGGATCGGGGCGGCTTGCCGACAAGCTGACTATGCTGAAGTCGGGGCGCGTCGGTCGTGGCAGGCGATGCCTTTTTCAATTCGGATGGAGCAGTGCATGTATCGCAAGGTATTCGCCAGCAAGGTGTTCGATCGCAAGGTAGTGCTGATTACCGGAGGTTGTGCCGGCATCGGACGCGCGCTGGCTGAACGCATGGCCCAGGCCGGTGCGCGCGTTGTGATCCTCGACCTCGAGCAGAACGCCCTCGATGGGCTGGTGCAGCACCTGGTCGACCATCACAACGCGGATGCGCTGGGCCTGCGCTGCGATGTCTCGGATGCGGAGGCGGTGCGGCGGGCCGTTGCGCTGGTGATCGAGCGATTCGGCGGCATCGACGTACTGATCAACAATGCGGGTATCACCCACCGCAGTCGCGTCGCCGAAACCCGCCTGGGGGTGTTCGAGCGGATCATGGCGGTCAACTTCTACGGCGCGCTGCATTGCACCCAGGCTGCCCTGCCGAGCCTGATCGCACGCGGCGGGCAGATCATCGTGCTCAGCTCGCTGTCGCAATATGCCCCGGTTCCCGATCGTGGCGCCTACAACGCCAGCAAGCATGCGCTGCATGGGCTGTTCGAAACCCTGCGCAGCGAGCTTGCCGACACCGATGTCAACGTCATGCTGGTCTGTCCCGGTTACACCGCGACCGATCTGCGCAAGAACGTACTGGTTGGCGACGGCTCCACCGCACCGCAACCGGTGCTGACCGTGGGCCGCGTGGCGTCGCCGCAGGACGTCGCCGAGTCGATCTACCAGGGCGCCCTGAAGCGGCGCCGGCTACTGGTGCTGTCCAATCTCGACTGGCGCGCGCGGCTGGTGGCGCGCTGCTTCCCGCGATTGTTCGAACACCTGCTGTTGCCACGGCTGGCCGGCGCTCGCGCGTCAACCGGCGCCGGTTAAGTGGTCGAGGCGCTGCCGTAGAGTTTCTCCATCAACTCCAGGTCCCAGTAGGCGGCTTCGATCTTGTGACCGTCGAGGTCGCGCACGAAGCAGCCGTAGTAGGGCGCGCCGTATTCTTCGCGGGGGCCCGGTGCGCCTTCATCCGTTGCACCGGCGTCCAGGGCGGCACGATGGAAGGCGTCGACCGATGTCTTGTCGGCGGCGAAGAAGCCGATATGCGTGCCGTTGCCGACCGAGGCCGGCTGGCCGTCTATCGGCGTCTGCAGCCAGAACTCGGGATATTCGCGGCCCCAGGCAATCGCTCCCGGGTGGGCCATGATGCGCTTGCAGCCCAGGGTCGCGAGGACCTGGTCATAGAAACCTGCGGCTTGCTCGAAACGGTTACTGCCGAGGGATACGTGGGACAGGATGCTGGGGTTCTGATCGGCCATGGCGACGCGCTCCGGATGGATGGAGCCACCAAGCCTAGCCGGGCGGATCGCGATGCGCCGCCCCGGCAGTCAACTTCTTTCGTCGAGGTCGATGGCCGGCTCGCTGCAGAGCATGAAGCAGCGGAACAGCACCACGGTCGCCAGCAGTTGCAGCAGCCCGACGGCGCTGTCGACCAGCACGCTCAACGGCCCGGGAGACGCGGGCTCGGCCCAGAATTGCGCCGCGAGCCAGGCTTCGAGCAGCCACAACGGCAACAGCACCGCGAGGATGCAGCCGAGCAGCAGGAGGAAATGCCCGCGTGTCTGCAGGAAGCTCTGCTTCAAAGCCTCCAACGGCGTCATGCCGCGCAGCACCAACAGGTACTCGGCGAAGGCAATCTTGACCATCACCCACAGGCCCGGCAGCACGAACAGCGAAGCGCCGAGCATGATCAGCAGCGTGCCCAGCCCAGCCAGTACAGCCATCCTCGGCCATAGCGGCACGGCGCGTTTCAGCACTTCACGTGGCGGCGGCGAATATCCACGGCTGCGGGCGTCCAGATACAGGATCAGCGCGCCGATGTAGAGCGGGTAGAACACCATGCCGATCAGCAGGTCCTGCGCCGCTGGCGCATCCTCGCCGAACAGCCGGCTGACGGCCAGGCGGGTACAGCTTTCCAGCACGATCAATGGCAGGCAGAGCCGTGCGATCGACAGCAGGTTGCGGGAATAGAAGAACCAGGCGTCACGGAGGATGGACAGGACATTCATCGCAGGCGGAACAACTCTCGAAGAACAGGGCAGGCACTTTAGCCCAAGCAACCGATCGGCGACATGCGTGACATTGCCGTCCATACTGATCGCCCTTTCACCGCTCGGGTCGCCGCGTGAAGAAGATCGCCCTGTTTGCCGATGTGCAGAACCTCTATTACACGGTGCGCCAGGCCCACGGCTGCCACTTCAACTATGCCGCGCTGTGGGCCGAGGTGAGCGCCCGTGGCGAGATTGTCGAGGCGTATGCCTACGCCATCGACCGGGGTGACCCCAAGCAGCAGCAATTCCAGCAGATCCTGCGCAACCTGGGCTTCACGGTGAAGCTCAAACCTTATATCCAGCGCAGCGATGGTTCCGCCAAGGGCGACTGGGATGTTGGCATCACCATCGATGTGCTGGATGCCGCACCGCGTGTCGACGAGGTGGTGCTGGCGTCGGGCGACGGTGACTTCGACCTGCTGCTCGACCGCGTGCGCGCCGGCGGCGCCGAGGCGACGGTCTATGGCGCGCCCGGCCTGACTGCCAACTCGCTGGTTCGCGCCGCCAGCCGTTACGTGCCGATCGAAGGCGCATTGCTGCTGCGCTAGCGCTAAGCGGCTTCAGGCTTGAAGCGATGGACTTTGGACTGTCATGGCTTTTCGGCTGCAGTGAAAACGACATGACCCCCTACGCTTGGCCTCCAGCCTCCAGCCTCCAGCCTCCAGCCTCCAGCGCCCAGCGTCCTTTCCGAGTAAACTGCGCACCTCGTTTTCGTACTCCCGGTTTTCGCCATGACCTTCGCCTCCCTGGGCCTGATCGATCCGCTGCTGCGCACCCTCGAATCGCTCGATTACACCAAGCCGACGCCGGTCCAGGCCAAGGCCATCCCCGCTGTGCTCAAGGGTCGCGACCTGATGGCTGCGGCGCAGACTGGCACCGGCAAGACCGCCGGTTTCGCCTTGCCGCTGCTGCAGCGCCTGCTCCAGGAAGGTCCGCAGGTAACCAGCAACTCGACCCGCGCGCTGGTGCTGGTGCCGACCCGTGAACTGGCCGAGCAGGTGCACGAGAGCTTT
Organism: Stutzerimonas stutzeri; assembly: GCF_018138085.1. Lineage (NCBI taxonomy): Bacteria > Pseudomonadati > Pseudomonadota > Gammaproteobacteria > Pseudomonadales > Pseudomonadaceae > Stutzerimonas > Stutzerimonas stutzeri. Next base: position 4,066,886 of record NZ_CP073105.1, on the reverse strand, counting down.
CGCACCTACGGGCAGCATCTGCCGCTGCGCAGCTATGCGGTCTACGGCGGGGTCAGCCTCAATCCGCAGATGATGGCCCTGCGCAAGGGCGTCGACGTGCTGGTGGCCACACCTGGCCGGCTGCTGGATCTTTACCGGCAGAACGCCGTGAAGCTCGCTCAGGTACAGACGCTGGTGCTGGACGAGGCCGACCGCATGCTCGACCTGGGCTTTTCCGAAGAGCTGGACGCGCTGTTCAGTGCTCTGCCGAAAAAGCGCCAGACGTTGTTGTTCTCCGCCACCTTCTCCGACGCGATCCGGCAGATGGCGCAGAAGCTGCTGCGCGATCCGCTGTCCATCGAAGTCAGCCCGCGCAACGCCGCCGCCAAGACCGTAAAACAATGGCTGGTGCCGGTGGACAAGAAGCGCAAGTCCGAACTGTTCATGCATCTGCTGGCCGACACGCGCTGGGGTCAGGTGCTGGTGTTCGTCAAGACGCGCAAGGGGGTCGATCAGCTGGTGGATGAGTTGCAAGCTGCCGGCATAGCCAGCGATGCGATTCACGGTGACAAGCCACAGGCCTCACGGCTGCGCGCGCTGGAACGCTTCAAGGCCGGCGAAGTGCAGGTTCTGGTGGCCACCGATGTGGCGGCGCGCGGGTTGGATATCCACGACCTGCCGCAGGTGGTCAACTTCGACCTGCCGATCGTCGCCGAGGACTACGTGCATCGCATCGGTCGTACGGGCCGCGCCGGCGCCTCTGGCGAGGCGGTTTCGCTGGTGGCCGCCGATGAAGTGGATCAGTTGGCGGCCATCGAAACCCTGATCGGCCAGGTTCTGCCACGTCACGACGAGCCGGGGTTCGTTCCCGACCACCGCGTGCCGACCACGCAGCCCGGCGGGCAGATCATCAAGAAACCGAAAAAACCGAAGCAGCCCAAGGCCGGCGCCGCTAAGGGCCGCGTTCACCTGGGCAACTGGTTCGATGAAAGCGAGAAGCCCAACGCCAAACCGATCCGCAAGGTGCCGAGCCTGGGCGGAGGGAAGCCGGCGAAAAAGCGCTAGCTGAAACGGCGTTCGCCGGTCGGCTGGGGCTTGCGCTAGGGCCGAGGCGCGCCGAAAGCAGCGCCTTCCACAGCAACCCGCACAGAGGCAAGAGAGGTGGTTTTGTCGAATACCGATACCGAGCTGCACGAACTCAGCGGCAAAAGCATCTGGGCCGGTTTCAAACAGCTGACACCCATATCGCTGTTCGTCATCGTTTTTGGCCTGGCGTTCGGCCTCGCGGCGACGCAGGCGGGGTTGGGCAACGACTCCAGCTTGCTGATGAGCGCACTGGTCTTCGCCGGCGCTTCGCAGTTCGCATCGCTCGAACTATGGGGCGCGCAGGTTCCGGTGTTGCCGCTGGTGGTCACCGTGTTTGCCGTCAATGCCCGACACCTACTGATGGGGGCTACGCTGTACCCCTATCTGCGGCATTTGCCCCCGGCCAAGCGCTATGCGGTCATGTTCGTCGTTTCGGATGCCAATTGGGCCATGTCCATGCAGGCGTTCGGTCAGGGCAAGCCGGGGTTGGGCATCCTGTTCGGCGGCGGGTTGGCGCTCTGGTCCTTCTGGGTATTAGGCACCTGGCTGGGGCTGTATTTCGGCAGTGCCATTCATGACCCGGTCAGTTTGGGGCTGGACATGGTCATGGGCTGTTTCCTCCTGGCCATGGTCGTGGGCGGCAAGAAGAACCTGCGGATGCTGGTCGTCTGGATCGTCGCGGGCTGCGCGTCGATGCTGGCGTACTGGTACCTGCCGGCCAACAGCCATGTGGTGGTCGGTGCGCTTGCCGGCGGCCTGCTCGGGGCGCTGTGGATGGCGGAGTCGAAGTGACGTTGGAAACCGCGGGTTCCGGTGCGCTGGTCATCATCCTGATCATGGCCGTGGTCACTCTGGTGACGCGCTGGGGTGGGGTGTTCGTCATGTCGTTCGTACCCATCAACCGCCGGACCGAGCAATTCATCAGTGCGATGTCCGGTTCGGTGCTGGTGGCCTTGCTGACGCCGATGGCGGTGAATGGGGATAACGGTGCGCGCCTGGCGTTTCTGGTGACAGCGGTGACCATGCTGCTGCTCAAGAAGCCGCTGCCGGCGATTGCTGCCGGGATCATCGCCGTAGCGCTGTTCCGGCAGCTTTGAGCGTGCTTTCGCAGTGAGTGCGCCTCAGCCGCGCGACGGGCGATCCGCTAGCCAGCGCAGCATGCCGGCTGCTGCCGCACGTCCGCTGGCAAAACAGGCGGTGAGCAGATAGCCGCCCGTGGGTGCTTCCCAATCGAGCATTTCTCCGGCACAGAACACGCCGGGTAGCCGATGCAGCATCAATCCGTGATCCAGTTCTTCGAACGGCACCCCTCCGGCGCTGCTGATTGCTTCGTCCAGCGGTCGTGCGCGCCGCAGAACGATCGGCAGCGCCTTGATCAGGTTGGCCAGACGCGGCGCGTCATCGAAGGCGTCCGCCGGCGCCAGCTCCCGGAGCAACGCGGCTTTGACGCCGTCGAGGCCGAGCTGGCGCTTGAGGTGCTTGGCCATCGATTGCGAACCACGGGGCTTGGCCAGCGCACGACCGATCTTTTCCAGCGAATGGTCGGGGAGCAGGTCCAGCTGGACCGTCGCGCTGCCATTTTGCTCGATCGCCTGGCGGATCTCGGCCGACAGCGCGTAGACCAGGCTGCCTTCGATGCCGCTGGCGGTGATGACGAATTCGCCCTTGCGGGGTGCACTGCCGGCGAGCGCGAGGCTGACGGTTTTCAGCGGCGCGCCGGCGAATCTTTCCTGCAAATGCTCGCTCCAGCCGTCCACCTCGAAGCCGCAATTGGCCGGTCGCAATGGCGAGAGGGCAATGCCGTGCTCGGCCAGCAGCGCGACCCAGGCGCCGTCGGAGCCCAGGCGCGCCCAGCTGCCGCCGCCCAGAGCGAGCAAGATGGCATCGGCGCTGACGGACAGCTCGCCATCCGGCCCTTGCAGGCGCAGGCGGCTGTCGTCGTCCCAGCCCAGCCAACGGTGGCGTGTATGAATCTGCACGCCGGCATCGCGTAGCCGTCTCAGCCAGGCCCGCAGCAGCGGGGCGGCCTTCATGTCGGCGGGAAACACACGGCCGGAGCTGCCGACGAAGGTAGCGATGCCCAGCCCATGTATCCACTCACGCAGCTGTTCGGGGCCGAACGCCTCGAGCAACGGACGCAACGCCTGGGCGCGTTCGCGGTAGCGCGCCACGAACGGATCGAACGCTTCGGAATGGGTGATGTTCATCCCGCCGACGCCGGCCAGCAGAAACTTGCGGCCAACCGAGGGCATGGCGTCGTAGAGGTCGACCGCAACACCGGCCTGGCTCAGCACGTCGGCAGCCATCAGCCCGGCGGGGCCGCCACCGATGATGGCGATGCGGGAAGGCATAGGGTTCGGAAGCATGGGTCAGGCCTGGCGGTGCGAGGCCGGCATTGTAGCGAATGCCGTTTGCAAACATCGATCATGCGGCGCACGGGTACGGGCGAGTCGCAGCCATGCAGCGCCTTCGCCGGCATAAGCCGTGGCGTCCATAGATGCGCACGCAGGTTGAGGTCGTTCAGTGCAGTCCGTGGCGCCGCCACGCCTCGGCGGCGCTGAAATGCAGCTGGGCATGGCGCCGGGCGAGCAGGGCGCGGTCCTTGTCGTAGCCGCCGCCGATCACTCCGACCACCGGGATGTCCCGCCCAAGGCAATGCTCGATGACTGCGCTATCGCGCATCGCCAGGCCATCATCGCTGAGGTTCAGCAAGCCCAGCGCATCGTCACGATGAACATCCACGCCGGCGTCGTAGATCACCAGGTCCGGCTGGTACAGCGGCAGCAGGTAGTTCAGCGTGTCGTCGACCACCTTCAGGTAGTCGGCGTCGCCAAGGCCGGGCGTGAGCCCGATATCCCAGTCGCTGCGTGCCTTGCGCACCGGGAAGTTCTTTTCGCAATGCAGCGACACGGTCACCGCATCTGGCACCTGTTCGAGGATGCGCGCCGTGCCGTCGCCCTGATGCACGTCGCAATCGAAGATCAGGACCCGGCCGACACGGCCGCTTTCCAGCAGCGAAAGCGCGATGACCGCCAGGTCATTGAAAATACAGAATCCCGAGGCATGATCATGATGGGCGTGATGGGTGCCACCGGCCAGATGACAAGCCAACCCGTGTCGCAGCGCCAGATCGGCGGCCAGCAGCGAACCGCCGACGGCGCGCACGGTGCGCTGGGCCAGTTGCGGGCTCCAGGGCAGGCCTAGCCGACGCAGCTCTTCGCGGCTCATGTCGCCGCTGCAGTAGCGCTCGACATAGGTGCGGTCATGGGCGAGCGCGAGCAGCTCGCGTGGACAGGGTTCGGGGCGCAACAGGGCCTGGTCGGTGGTCAAACCGCTGGCGACCAGGTGATCGCGCAGCAACCGGAACTTCTCCATCGGGAAGCGGTGTCCCGGTGGCAGCGGCGGGCTGTAGTCGTCATGAAATATCAGCGGTAGCGGCATCGGTCGGCGCCTGGATGGTCAGTCGCGAGTATGCAGAGCCGGCAGCAGCCGCCACAAGGAAACGACATGGAGCAACCGATGGAACGCATCGAACTGGATACGCCGCGGCTGCGGTTGCGCGGCTGGCACGACACCGACCTGGACCCATTGGCTGACATGTGCGCCGACCCACAGGTGATGCGTTATTTCCCGGCACCGCTGTCGCGTGACGAGTGCGCGGTGGCGATGGCGCGTTGTCGGATTCACTTCGTCCGCCATGGCTTCGGCTTCTGGGCGCTGGAGCGCAAGGACGACGGTTGCTTCATCGGCTTCACCGGGCTGGCCTGGAGCCGGTTGCAACAACCGTTCTGCCCAGCCGTCGAGATCGGCTGGCGGCTGGCTCGCGAGCACTGGCGCCAGGGGTTGGCCCGGGAAGCCGCGCAGGCGTCCCTGGCCTGCGCCTTCGAGCGCCTGCAACTGCCGGAAGTCGTGGCCTACACGGCTGCGGTCAACGATCCATCCAGACAGCTAATGCGCGCTCTGGGAATGCGCCACGACCACGGAGGCGACTTCGAGCATCCGGACCTGCCCGGCGGGCACGCGTTGCGCACTCACGTCCTGTACCGGATGACGCGCGACGATTGGTTCGATACCCGACGTTAGGCGCAATCAGTGGAGCGGATACTGCGGAATCCGTACCATTGCATGCCTGCCCCGTGCCCGCATGAATAAAGGAATTGCACCATGACCGACACCCTAGACACGCTGGTGAGCCTGCTGTCGCTGGAACGCATCGAGGAAAACCTGTTCCGTGGCGCCAGCCAGGATCTGGGTTTCCCACAGCTGTTCGGCGGTCAGGTGGTCGGCCAGGCGCTGTCCGCCGCCAGCCAGACTGTGGCGCCGGAGCGCCATGTGCATTCCATGCACGGCTATTTCCTCCGTCCCGGCGATTCGCACCAGCCGGTGGTCTACGACGTCGACCGGGTCCGCGATGGCGGCAGTTTCACCACCCGCCGGGTCAGCGCCGTCCAGAAGGGCCAGACCATCTTCACCTGCAGCGCCTCGTTCCAGGCCGACGAGACCGGCTACGAACATCAGTTGCCGATGCCGGATGTCGAGGGCCCGGAGAATCTGCTCAGCGAGTGGGAGCTGCTGCACAAGCTGACACCGCTGGTGCCACCGCGCGTAGCGGAAAAACTGCGCCGGCCCAAGCCCATCGAGATCCGCCCGGTGACCCTGCAGGATCCGATCAATCCGCAGCCCATCGAGCCGATTCGCCACATCTGGTTCCGCGCCGATGGTTCGCTGCCGGACAACCCGGCGTTGCACAAATACCTGATGGCCTATGCTTCGGACTTCAGCTTCATCGGCACCGCATTGCAGCCGCACGGGGTGAGCTCGTGGAGCAAGTTCATCCAGCTGGCCAGCCTCGACCACTCCATCTGGTTCCACCGAGAAGTGCGCGCCGACGACTGGCTGCTCTACACCATGGACAGCCCCTGGGCCGGCAACGCCCGTGGTTTCGCCCGTGGCAGCATCTTCAATCGCGCCGGTCAGTTGGTCGCCTCGGTGGCCCAGGAAGGGCTGATTCGTGTACGTGAGGACTGGAAGTGAGCCTGGCCGATGCACGGCACTGGGTGTTCGACATGGACGGCACCCTGACCATCGCCGTGCACGATTTTCCGGCGATCAAGCGGGCCCTGGACATTCCCCCGGACGACGACATCCTCCATCACCTCGCCGCGCTGCCTGCCGATGAAGCGGCCAGCAAGCGCGCCTGGCTGCTCGAGCACGAGCGTGAACTGGCCTATGCCGCGACGGCAGCAACCGGTGCCCGTGAGTTGCTGCACGCGCTGCGTGAGCGCGGTTGCCGCCTCGGCGTCCTGACCCGCAACGCCCACGAGCTGGCACTGGTCACGTTGCAGGCGGTGGGAATGGGCGACTACTTCGCTAGCGACGACATCCTCGGCCGCGACGAAGCACCGCCGAAGCCCGACCCTGGTGGCCTGCTACACCTGGCGGACCGCTGGTCCGTGGCGCCGAGCGAACTGGTGATGGTCGGCGACTACCGCTTCGACCTGGAATGCGCCAAAGCGGCGGGCGCGCGAAGCGTGCTGGTAAACCTGCCGGAAAATCTGTGGCCGGAGCTGACCGATCTGCATGCCCGCGATTGCCTGCAACTGCGCGGCATGCTGGCGGGGTAGCCCAGGCTGCGCATTACGGCGCCACGCACGGGCTGCTTCGTGGGAGGCCCGCCCTCGGGCGAAGTTTTTGGCTTTGAGCGGGCCGGCAAGCTGTATTCGCCGCGGGTCGCGCCTCCCACAAGAAAAGCGTGCCAGCTGCATAAAGTGACGCCACGCACGGGCTGCTTTCGTGGGAGCCCCGCCCTCGGGGCGAAGCTTCTGGTTTTGGGCGGGCCGGCAAGCTGTATTCGCCGCGGGTCGCGCCCCCCACAAGAAAAGCGTGCCAGCTGCATAAGGGGACGCCACGCACGGGCTGCTTCGTGGGAGCCCCGACCCCGGGGCGAAGCTTCTGGCTCTGAGCGGGCCGGCAAGCTGTATTCGCCGCGGGTCGCGCCTCCCACAAGAAAAGCGGGCCAGCTGCATAAGGGGACGCCACGCACGGGCTGCTTGTGGGAGCCCCGACCCCGGGGCGAAGCTTCTGGCTTTGAGCGGGCCGGCAAGCTGTATTCGCCGCGGGTCGCGCCTCCCACAAGAAAAGCGTGCCACCTGCATAAAGTGGCGCCACGCACCGACTGCTTTCGTAGGAGCCCCGCCCTCGGGGCGAAGCTTTTAGTTTTTTGCCGTCTGACGGGTTCGTCCAGTCTGCCCGGCTCAATACAGCGCTTGGTAAAGCTTGCGGCGGTAGGTCGTGACCAGCGGGTGATCGCTGCCCAACAGGTCGAACACCTGCAACAGCGTCTTGTGTGGCAGCCCGTCGGCGTAGCTCCGGTTGCGCACGAACAGCTTGAGCAGGCCATCGAGTGCTGCTTCGTGCTGCTGGCGAGCGAGTTGTTGCACGGCCAACTGGTAGGCCGCTTCGTCATCCTCGGAGTTCTGCGCCAGGCGGCTCTTCAGGTCGGCGACTTCCGGCAGGTCGTTGGCCTGGCGCAGGAAGGTCAGCTGTGCGCGGGCGCCGGCCAGCGCCTGCTTGTGTTCGTCTCCCTTGACTGCATTGAGCACCGTTTCGGCCTCGCCCAGTTCGCCGCGCTCGGCCAGGCAGCGGGCATAGAGGATCAGCGCGGCGGCGTTTTCGTTGTCTTCGGCCAGCAACTGCTTGAGTTGCTCTTCCGCATCGCCGATACGGCCCTCGGCGAACAGCGCCTGGGCCGCTGCCAGCCGGTCGGCTTCGGGTGCCGGCGGGGCCTGTACGTGGGGTTGCAGCATGGCGCGAATGGCCGACTCGGGCTGGGCGCCGGCGAAACCGTCGACCGGCTGGCCGTCCTTGAACAGCACCACGGTGGGCAGGCTGCGGACGCCGAAGCGTGCCACCACCTCCTGCTCGATGTCGCAGTTGACCTTGGCCAGCACGAGCTCGCCCTGATACTCCTCGGTGATTTTCGCCAGCAGCGGCATCAGTGCCTTGCACGGTGCGCACCACTCGGCCCAGAAGTCCACCAGGACCGGCTTGTGAAAGGAGTTTTCCAGCACCAGTTGCTCGAAGTTGGCGCTGGTGACGTCGAAGATATAAGGCGTCTGGCTCATGGCGTTCTCTAGGTTGGGGCGTGCGAATTCAGGCGTGCATGTTAAGTGGGGCTGCGCCCAGGCGAAAGCAAGTCCTCGCGCGCTGCCACGGGTTGGTCTATGTTTGCGCCGCCCGGGCCGCAGCGCGCTGTCGGTTCGAGGCAAAACCCTTTCCTAGACCGGTGCGGCGTTTGCAGTCGCGCGTCATATGGAGCTTCACAGATGTCCTTTCTCTCCGATTTCCGGGAGCGCTACCTCGTGCGCTTCTGGTCACCCTTGCCTGCCCTGGTGGCCCTGGGTGTCGCTTCCGCCTACTACTTCGCGATCACCGGCACCTTCTGGGCCGTCACGGGTGAGTTCACCCGGTGGGGCGGCCACGTGCTCGCCTGGCTGGGCTACCAGCCGCAGGAATGGAGTTACTTCAAGATCCTCGGCCTGTCGGGCACACCGCTCGACCGCGTTGATGGGGTGATGATCATCGGCATGCTGCTCGGCGCGCTGTGCACCGCGTTGTGGGCGAACAACGTCAGCCTGCGCTGGCCGACCAGCAAGCGCAGGCTGTTGCAGGGCCTGGCGGGCGGCATCGTCGCCGGCTTCGGCGCGCGCCTGGCCATGGGCTGCAACCTGGCGGCGTTCTTTACCGGTATCCCGATGTTTTCGCTGCATGCCTGGGCGTTCATGCTGGCCACGGTAGGCGGTGCCTGGATCGGCGTGAAGATCTGCCTGCTGCCGTTTCTGCGCACACCGCTCAAGGTGGGCAGCCAGGCCAGTTCGCTGTTCGGCGACCCACAGGCGACCCAGCGTCGTGCCGCCCGGCAGGCACGGATCGGTGTCGCGGTCGCGGCGCTGGCGCTGGTGTTCATGGCCTGGCGTTTCGACACCTCGCTGGTGCTGGGCATGGCCGTGTTGTTCGGGCTGGTCTTCGGCGGGCTGATCGAACGTGCGCAGATCTGTTTCACCAGTGCTGCGCGTGATCTCTGGACCACCGGTCGCACCCGCGCCGCCTACGGCATCCTGCTGGGCATGGTGGTCGCCTGCATCGGCACCTTTGGCGCGATCGCCCTGGGCGCCAGCCCGAAGATCTTCTGGATGGGCCCCAACGCTATCATCGGTGGTGTGCTGTTCGGCATCGGCATCGTCGTGGCTGGCGGTTGCGAGACGGGCTGGATGTACCGCGCCATGGAAGGTCAGGTGCATTTCTGGGTGGTCGGCATCGGTAATGTCATCGGCGGCACGCTGGTCGCGGTCTACTGGGACGAGCTCGGCAACTCGCTGGCGTTGCCTTATCCGAAGGTCAACCTGCTGCAGACGTTCGGCCCCGCCAACGGTCTGCTGCTGACCCTGGTCGGGCTGGCCATCGCCATGCTGCTGGTGCACCTCAATGCCCGTCGTTTCCAAGCCCGTCGTTCCCAATCAACCAGGAGTACTGCCCGTGAGCCAGGCCACACCGAATCTATCGCTTGATCTGCGCGGCGAGCATTGCCCGTACAACGCCATCGCCACGCTGGAAACCCTGGCGACCATGCAACCCGGCCAGCTGCTGGAAGTGGTGACCGACTGTTCGCAGTCGGTGCATGGCATACCGGAAGACACTCGGGCCAAGGGCTACGAATGCCAGGTCGAACAGCACGGTTCGCTGTTTCGCTTCCTGATCCGCATCCCCGCCTAGTGGTTCACCCCGAGGGCGCCTAGCCGGCGGCCTCGGCACCGGCCAACGGCCAGCTGCCCAGTTCGCGATATCGCACCCCGTCGCGCGTGTTCTCCGACAGGTAGAGCACGAAGCGATCGGCTGCCCAGCTGAACGTCGGCGGCGTGCAGCGTGGTGGCAGTTCGGCCTGGCGGGCCAGGGTCAGGTGCGGCAGGAAGGGGCGGCTGTCGAGCATGATGCCCTGCGCGCCGAGAGCCTGGCCGAGACTCGTCGCCAGCTGGAGCAGAGCGGCGGGTGGAGACTGTGGCCGAAGGCAGACGAACCCCTTGCCGAGGGCGATCAGGCCGTCGAGCTTCAGCTCGAAGGACGGTGCCTCGATGGCCGCGGCCAGATGTTTCAGCGCCTCCAGGCGAGTCGCCGGCTGCGCGCCGAGAAAGGCCAGGGTCAGGTGAAAGTTATCCGGTACGACCTTGCGCCCTCCCGGAAGCTGCCCGTCGCGCCACTGTGCGATGGCGGTAGCCTGTTCGGGCGGGCAGGGCAAGGCGAAGAACAGTCGCAGCGTATCGGCGTGGGCCTGCATGGCATCCCTCCCGCGTCGTCGGTTCAGGCCCGCGTGGCGTGGTACAGGCTGACCCGGCGAAACTCCGCGGGTTCGGCCAGGTCGGGCCAGGTGCAGGCATCGAGTACCGCCAGCCGTTCGTAGGCCGGGTGCTGGAAGTCGCGCACCCGCGAATCGGCCACCAGCACCGCCTTGCCACGGCTGAGGAACTGGTCGAGCAACGGCAGATTGGCGCGATCGTAGAGCACATCCGCGACGATGATCAGATCGTAGCGGTCGGGCTTGGCGAAGAAGTCTTGCGAGTAGCCTAGCTGCACCCCGTTAAGGGCGGCGTTGATCCGACAGGACGCCAGCGCGGTCGGGTCGAGGTCGCAGGCCACCACCTCGGCGGCGCCCGCCTTGGCCGCGGCGATGGCCGCGACGCCGGAGCCGGCGCCGAAGTCCAGCACCCGCTTGCCACGCACCCATTCCGGACGTTCGGCCAGCCAGCGCGCCAGGACCAGGCCGCTGGCCCAGCAGAACGACCAATAGGGTGGCTCATCGAGGATGCGGCGGGTTTCTTCGGGGCTGAAGGCGCGCGTCATGTTGTCCGGGTCGATCAGCCAGAGGCGGATGTCCGTGCCTGGCAAGGTGGCGATGCCGAGCTGCGCATCGCCGAGCAGCCGGGACAGCCCCACCTGCAGTTCATCGGGCGCGGTCATGGCGCCGGAACCAGCCGCAGCGGGCCCAGTGACTGATTGGCCGGGCTGCTCACCTGCACCGCCGGCAAACGCATGATCAGCTGACCGGAGCGGGTGACGCGGCCACGCAGCTCGACCTGCTGGTCGGCCGGAAACTTCTCGGCGTTGAATTTGAGAATGAACGGCAACTCGCTGCCACGCCCCTGCAATTGCAGGCTGCTCAGCAAACGGTCCGGCTGGTCGCGCCGATTGACCTCCAGCAGCGCCAGCTCCACTTCACTGTTGGCCGGCACGCCGATGAGGCTGCCATGCAATTCATGCAGGACGCTGGTCGCCTGTGGCGGCTCCTCGAAGGTGACCGGTGCCGAGGGGCGCTGGGTTTCCTGGCTCGAGCAGGCGGCCAGCAGCAACAAAAGGGCGGGGACGACAAAGCGGCGTAACGGCACGGACGGCCTCCTCGAGGGCGGTGAATGCGCGCCTGTATAGCAGCAATGCCGTCAATTTGTCTTGCCGACGGGATGCGCTACCATGGCTCTCCCGACGTCTGACAGCTCTAGCCCATGCATTGTCCCTTCTGTGGTGCACACGACACCAAAGTCATCGATTCGCGCCTGGTGGCCGAAGGCGATCAGGTGCGCCGTCGCCGTGAATGCCTCGCCTGCGGCGAGCGCTTCACCACCTTCGAGACCGCCGAGCTGGTGATGCCGCGGCTGATCAAGCAGGACGGCAGTCGCCAGCCCTTCGACGAGGAAAAGCTGCGTGCCGGCATGCAGCGCGCGCTGGAAAAGCGTCCGGTGAGTGTCGAGCGTCTGGAAGAGGCCATCGCCCACATCAAGCACAAGCTGCGCGCCACCGGCGAGCGGGAAATCAAATCGCGTGTGCTCGGCGAGCTGGTGATGGTCGAGCTGCAGAAGCTCGACGAGGTGGCCTATATCCGTTTCGCTTCCGTCTATCGCCGCTTCCAGGATCTCAACGAGTTCCGCGAAGAGATCGAACGGCTGTCCCGCGAGCCGGCCAAGACCGAATGAGCGCCGACGATCACGCCTGGATGGCGCGGGCGCTTCGATTGGCGCGCAAGGGGCTGTATTCGACGCACCCCAATCCGCGTGTCGGCTGCGTCATCGTCAAGGATGGTGAATTGATCGGTGAGGGCTGGCACGTGCGTGCCGGAGAGCCGCATGCCGAGGTGCATGCCTTGCGTCAGGCTAGCGAGCGCGCTCGTGGTGCTACCGCCTACGTCACCCTTGAACCCTGCAGTCACTACGGGCGCACGCCGCCCTGTGCCGAGGCGCTGGTCCAGGCTGGGGTAGGCCGCGTCGTCGCGGCCATGCAGGATCCGAATCCACAAGTGGCTGGGCGCGGACTCGCGCTGTTGCGCAGTGTGGGGATCGAGGTGGCCAGCGGCGTGCTGGAGTCCGAGGCTCGCACGCTCAACTGCGGCTTTATCAAGCGCATGGAAACGGGGTTGCCGTATCTGCGTGCCAAGCTGGCGATGAGCCTCGATGGGCGTACCGCGATGGCCAGCGGCGAGAGTCAGTGGATCACCGGCCCGGCCTCGCGCGCCGAGGTGCAGCGCCTGCGGGCGCAGTCGAGCGTGGTGCTGACGGGTGCCGATACGGTGCTGATGGACCATGCACGGCTGACCGTGCGCGCCGCGGAGCTGTGTCTGGATGACGACCTGACAGCACTGGCGATGCAGCGCCAACCGCTGCGCGTATTGATCGACGGGCGGCTGCGCGTGCCGCTGGATGCGCCTTTTTTCCAGGCCGGGCCTGCACTCGTCGTGGGCCACGATGACGGGACGGCCGCGCGTTATCGGTCGGCGGGCCACGAGCTGCTGGCGATCCCGGGGGCGGCAGAGCGGGTCGATCTGCATAGCGTGCTGCTCGAGTTGGCCGCGCGCGGCACCAACGAGGTGCTGCTCGAAGCAGGGCCACGTCTGGCTGGCGCCTTCGCCGCCCTCGGTCTGATCGACGAGTATCAGATCTTCGTCGCCGCCAAATTCCTCGGCTCGACCGCGCGACCGCTGCTCGACCTGCCGTTGGAGCGGATGAGCGAAGCGCGCGAACTGCGCATCGCCGATATCCGGGCCGTCGGCGACGATTGGAAGATCGTCGCCGTACCGCGCGCATAACTGAGGTTGCATTAGTTCACGGGCCGCAGTCCATTGTGATCGAGCTTGGCGCGCCGCTTGTTGGCGCCTAGCAGCCATCTTGCCAGCAGGCTTTCATGGTGCGGATTACCGAAATGGAACAGTGCGGTGGCACGTAGCATGGCCGGATCGCATTCATCGTTGGCGTGCAGGCTACGGTAGCCGCAAAACAGGTACAGGTTGCCCGGCACCAGCTTCAGCCGGATCGGCCGGAGCCAGCCACGTCGCACCGCGAAGGCGACCAGCTTCTGGCTGGCGGTGTTATGCAGCACGGCCTTTTCGACCACGTTGCGCAGGGCATTGAAGCGGACACGCCGCACATTGGGAAAGATGATCAGGTCGCCACAGTGCGTGCCCGCCGTCGGGATGAACAACGGCAGCAGCGCAGTCACTGCCGTCGCGTCGAAATGATAGAAGTGCGACTGCTTGAGGCCGCTTCGTCCCTGCAGACAGCGAAGCACTGGAAAGATCTGCTCGGCTGCAGCCGGTTCCTGTCCGGTCTGGAGACGATACAGTGCCGCCATCGTCTCCTTGAGCGCGGTAGACAGCGCCAGCCCCGCGATCATGCTGCCGCCCAGCGCCTCGATTCCATGTATGGCGAAGTATTCGCCGCTCTGAATGGCGGCTTGCTGAGCGACGAAGGCGCGGCCCAGTTCGAGCTGCTCGGGTGAGATGTATTGCTCGATGACCGTGAAGCCCTGTTGGTCGATCTCGGCAGCCTGCTCGGCCGCCGATGCTTGCATAGCCGTAACCTCTGACATACCCGTCCCTCGTGGCACATGTGAAGGCTCGGAGCGTTCGTCCTGATCGTGCCCAGGCCTGCGCGGGAGGGGATCGCCAAATACGAGTGGATCCTGGCTCGGCGTGTCGGTACGAAGAAATGCGGGAGTGACGTTCCTTCCTGGTCGTCCTGCGTTGCGTCGGGCCAACATCGAAGGAGGCCGATGCGATGGGTATGGACAAACAAGCGCAACGCGAGTTGCGTGAGTGTTAAAAAATGTTTCTGTGCCGCGAAGCGCAGCCAGGCGGTCGTTTCCAGGCTGCAGAAAGGCCTTATCTATGGTAAAAACTGCGCCGGGCCTGAAAAGGGCCCACGTTCTCAGGGCGGGGTGCGATTCCCCACCGGCGGTAATGGCGCAGCTGATGTTGAAAGCGTAGCGAGCGCGGTGCAGGCAAGGCGTGACGACGAGAAAGCGACGTTTACCCTGGTAAACGAGCCTTTCGAGGAGGCGCGCAACGCAGCCTGCGCTGGGCACAGTCGCTTTCAACCGCGTCTAGCCCGCGAGCGCTTGTCTTCGACAAGGTCAGCAGACCCGGTGTGATTCCGGGGCCGACGGTATAGTCCGGATGAGAGAGAGCGGGATGCCTCGACGGGCGCCTTTCGTGCGCGCGTCCACTCCCTATCGATCTGCAGCGCCCTGTTTTATCCAAAACAGGAGTTCGTCATATGCACCGCTTCAACAGCCTTCCACGGGAGGCCGCATGTTCACAGGAATAATCGAGTCCATCGGTACCATCCGCGCCATGACGCCAAAAGGCGGCGACGTGCGTGTGCTGGTCGAGACCGGCAAGCTGGATCTGTCAGACGTCAAGCTCGGCGACAGCATCGCGGTCAATGGCGTTTGCCTGACCGCTGTCGAGCTGCCGGGCAACGGCTTCTGGGCCGATGTCAGCCGCGAGACACTGGCGCGCACCGCCTTCGTCGACCTGAAGGCCGGCAGCCGGGTCAATCTGGAGAAGGCGCTGACGCCGACCAGCCGCCTCGGCGGGCATCTGGTCAGTGGTCACGTCGATGGTATCGGCGATGTGGTGGCGCGTGAGGAAAACGCCCGCGCCGTGCAGTTCCGTATCCGCGCCCCGCGCGAGCTGGCCAAGTACATCGCGCTCAAGGGCTCGATCACCGTCGACGGCACCAGCCTGACGGTCAACTCGGTCAACGGTGCCGAGTTCGAACTCACCATCGTTCCGCACACCCTGGCCGAAACCATCATGGTCGACTACCGCCCCGGGCGGCAGGTAAATCTGGAAGTGGACCTGCTGGCGCGTTACCTCGAGCGCCTGCTGATGGGTGACAAGGCCGCCGAACCCAATGCCTCGGGCCTGACCGAAAGCTTCCTGGCCGAACACGGCTACCTGAACAAGTGAGATTGCCAGCATGGCCCTGAACACCGCTGAAGAACTGATCGAAGACATCCGCGCCGGCAAGATGGTCATCCTCATGGATGACGAGGATCGCGAAAACGAGGGCGACATCATCGTCGCCTCCGAATGCGTGACCGCCGAGCACATCAACTTCATGGCCCGTTTCGCCCGTGGCCTGATCTGCATGCCGATGACCCGCGAGCGCTGCGAAACCCTGCAGCTGCCACTGATGGCGCCGCGCAACGGCTCCGGCTTCGGCACTAAGTTCACCGTATCCATCGAGGCGGCCGAAGGTGTCACCACCGGCATCTCCGCGGCCGACCGCGCGCGCACCGTGCAGGCTGCCGTGGCCAGGAATGCAGTAGCCGAAGACATCGTCAGCCCCGGTCATATCTTCCCGCTGATGGCCCAGCCTGGCGGCGTTCTGGCGCGTGCCGGTCACACCGAGGCGGCCTGCGACCTGGCGCGCATGGCCGGTTTCGAGCCGTCCGGGGTGATCTGCGAAATCATGAACGATGACGGCACCATGGCGCGCCGTCCCGAACTCGAACTCTTTGCCGAACAGCACGGGTTGAAGATCGGCACCATCGCCGACCTGATCCACTACAGGATGATCCACGAGCGCACGGTCGAGCGGGTTTCCGAGCAGCCGCTGGACACCGAGCTGGGCCAGTTCACCCTGGTGACCTACCGCGACGAAGTCGAAGACACCGTGCACATGGCGCTCACTCGCGGTGAGATATCGCCGGAAAACCCGACCCTGGTGCGCGTGCACAACATGGAGCCGTTGCGTGACCTGCTGATGGTCACCGTGCCGGGGCGCTGGAGCCTGCGTGCGGCGATGAGCGAAGTGGCCAAGGCCGGCAGTGGCGTGGTGCTGCTGCTGGGCAACCCGCTGACCGGGCCGCAGTTACTGGCCCAGCTCAATCGCCAGCATTCGCCGAGCCCGGCGACCTACAGCACGGTAGGCGCCGGTTCGCAGATTCTCCGCGACCTCGGTGTGCGCAAGATGCGCCTGATGAGTTCGCCGATGAAGTTCAATGCGATATCCGGCTTTGACCTGGAAGTTGTAGAATACCTGCCCGCTGAGTGAGGGCTGCCGCGCTACTGCGCTTGGACATACTGCGTTGAAAACAGGCTCGGCTTGCTCATTTACAACAGTAAACTCCGCCGCCTCGCCTGTTTTCGCCTTGTCTGTCCTGCGCTCGCTACGCGCTGCTCCACCGGGCTGCCTGAAAGCCCACTAGCTCTTTAACGCTAAATGAGATTGTTTCCATGACACTGAAGACCATCGAAGGTACCTTCATCGCCCCGCAGGGCAAGTTCGCCCTTGTCGTTGGCCGCTTCAACAGCTTCGTTGTCGAGAGCCTGGTGAGCGGCGCCGTCGATGCGCTGGTGCGCCACGGCATCGCGGAAGACGCCATCACCATCATCCGTGCCCCGGGTGCTTTCGAGATCCCGCTGGTGGCGCAGAAAGTCGCTCAGCAGGGCGAGTACGACGCGATCATCGCCCTCGGCGCGGTCATCCGTGGTGGCACTCCGCATTTCGAATACGTAGCTGGCGAATGCACCAAGGGCCTATCGCAGGTATCCATGGAATTCGGCGTACCGGTCGCCTTCGGCGTATTGACCGTCGACTCCATCGAACAGGCCATCGAGCGCTCCGGCACCAAAGCCGGTAACAAGGGCGCCGAAGCTGCACTCTCCGCACTGGAAATGGTGAGTCTGCTGGCGCAGCTGGAGGCCAAGTGAGCCTTAATCACGACGACAGTCAGGACGCCCCGCAGCCAAAGGCCAAGGGCAAGATCGCGACGCGCCGTGTCGCGCGCAGCCTTGCGATGCAGGCGCTGTATCAGTGGCACATGGCGGGCCAGAGCCTCAACGAAATCGAGGCGCAGTTTCGCGTCGACAACGATTTTTCCGGGGTCGACGGCAGCTATTTCCATGAGCTGCTGACCGGCGTGGCTCGCGCCAAGACCGAAGTCGACGGCGCCATCGTGCCGCATCTCGATCGTCCGCTCGAAGAACTCGACCCGGTGGAACTGGCCGTGCTGCGCCTGTCCACCTACGAGCTGATGCACCGCATCGACGTACCGTACCGGGTGGTGATCAACGAAGGTATCGAGCTGGCCAAGGTGTTCGGCGCCACCGACGGGCACAAGTTCGTCAACGGCGTGCTCGACAAGCTGGCACCTAGCCTGCGCAGTGCCGAGGTCGGCGCGCACAAGCGCTGAGCCTGGTCTGCCTGATGGGTGAGTTCGAGCTGATCCGCCACTACTTCGCCGCCGCCGCTTGTGCCAGGGCTGGCGGCGAAGTCGTGTTGGGCATCGGCGATGATTGCGCCTTGCTATCCGTTCCTGCCGGGGAGCAGCTGACGATATCGACAGACACGCTGGTCGCCGGCGTGCATTTCCCCGATCCTTGCGATCCCTATCTGCTTGGCCAGCGTGCGTTGGCCGTCTCGACCAGCGATCTCGCCGGGATGGGCGCGACGCCCATCGGTTTTACCCTGGCGCTGACCATTCCATGCGTCGACGCCGATTGGCTGGCCGAGTTCGCTCGTGGCCTCGATGCAATGGCGGCCGGCTGCGACATGCGCCTGATCGGCGGTGATACCACGCGCGGCCCGTTGAGCATGACGCTGACGGTCTTCGGCCACGTACCGACCGGTGCGGCGTTGTTGCGCAGCGGCGCGCAACCCGGTGACCTGCTTTGTGTGGGCGGTGCGCTGGGCGATGCGGCCGGTGCATTACCGATTGTGCTCGGTGAGCGGCCGGGCGATTCGCCTGAAGGGGCGGCGCTGCTGCGTCGCTACTGGACGCTACAGCCGCAGCTCTCCCTCGGCCAGGCATTGCGTGGCAGGGCCACGGCGGCGCTGGATATATCCGATGGGCTGCTGGCTGACTGCGGGCATATCGCCTGCGCCTCGGGCGTCTCGCTGCAAATCGAGCAAGCTCGGCTGCCATTGTCGGATGCGCTACGGGCTTTCGCCGGTGAAGGCGCGCTGCAGTGCGCCCTGGCGGGTGGTGATGACTATCTGCTGGCATTCACGCTGCCTGCCGAGCACCTGTCAGAGCTGCTCGAAGAAGGCTGGCCGATTCACGTGATCGGCCGGGCCGTCGCAGGCGAGGGGGTCGAGCTGGTCGACGCGAGCGGCAACGCCGTGACCACCGGTGACCTGGGTTATAACCATTTCCGCAACTGAGCGGCGCGTTTCGCTCGCCAAGAACAAGAGGAACACCGCTTGACCGATTCCCTGCAGCCTGGCGCCGAACCGATTCCGCATTCAGTCTGGAGCAATCCCTGGCACAACCTTGCGTTCGGTTTCGGCTCCGGCACATTGCCCAAGGCGCCCGGCACCTGGGGCTCGCTGGTGGCGCTGGCATTCGTGCCGCTGTGGCAGCTGCTGCCTGGCTGGGGCTACGGCGCGTTGATTCTCGCCAGCATGCTGTTCGGCATCTGGCTGTGCGGCAAGGTCGCTCAGGATCTTGGCGTGCACGATCATGAGGGCATTGTCTGGGACGAGTTCGCCGGTATCTGGATCACCTTCTGGTTGGTGCCGGCGGGCTGGTATTGGTTGCTGCTCGGATTCGTCGTGTTCCGCCTGCTGGATATTCTCAAACCGTGGCCGATCAGCTGGGTCGATCGGCATGTTCACGGTGGCCTGGGCATCATGCTCGATGACATCCTCGCCGGCGTCGCCGCCTGCGGCGTCATGCATATCGCGGTGCGATTGCTCGGCTGACCCGTCTTGTCGGTTCGTGCTGTGCGCCGGATCGCTGCAACATCCAGGGGCTCGTGAAAAAATGCGATCCGCCCTGAGCTAAGGAGCCGCCGCTGATGCGCCCCGTTGCCTTGTTATTCGCCACGACCCTGTCGATCCTGGCGTTCACCGCCCTGGCGTCCCCGCGTGTGCAAGTGGTCGGCCTGTTTCCCGGTGCTGCCGTGTTGAATGTCGATGGTCAGCGCAAGCTGGTACGGGTCGGTCAGACGGGCCCCGGAGGCGTCGAAGTGATCAGTGCCGACACGAAAGGCGCGGTGCTTCGGGTGGATGGCGTCGAGCGAAATTATGGGCTTTCCCGGGAGCTCAGCGCGGGTTTTGCCGAGCCCGAGCGCCGGCAGCTAAGCATTGCCCAGGGGCAGGGCGGCCACTACTGGATAGCGGGTTCCATCAACGGGCAGCCTGTGCAGTTTCTTGTCGATACCGGCGCCACGTCGGTCGCGATCAACGAAATCCAGGCTCGTCGCCTCGGCATCGACTATCGGGTCGATGGCCGGCAAATGGTCGTCAGCACCGCAAGCGGTACAGCCAAGGCCTGGCGCGTCAGTCTCAATAGCGTGAAAGTCGGCGCGATCGACGTGCTCGGGGTCGAAGCCGTCGTGGTGGAAGGCGGCTCACCTACCGATGCGCTGCTTGGCATGAGCTTTCTCAGCCGCGTCAGCTGGCGCGAGGAGCAGGGCGTCCTGAAACTGGAATCGAAGTTCTAGACCCGCCCGTTCGCGGCATGGATTGGCGGCACTGCGCGACATCTTCCGATACAGCTTGTCGCGGGACTGCTGTTACAATATCCGCTTTTCTGCCTTCTGGAGTTTCTCCGGTGTCTGTCGTGTTCGTCGCCGCTTCCAAACTGCCGACGCCGTTCGGTGTGTTCACCATGCATGGTTTTCTCGATCAGGACACTGGCAAGGAACATGTCGTACTGACGCTGGGCGATGTTGCCGACGGCAAGCCCGTATTGGGTCGTCTGCATTCCGAGTGCTTGACCGGTGACGCCCTGTTCAGCTTGCGCTGCGATTGCGGTTTTCAGCTGGAGGCCGCACTGCGCGCGATTGCCGAAGAAGGCCGTGGCGCATTGCTCTATCTGCGCCAGGAAGGCCGCGGTATCGGTCTGCTGAACAAGATCCGCGCCTATGAGTTGCAGGACGGCGGCGCCGATACCGTCGAGGCCAACGAGCGTCTCGGCTTCGCGCCGGATATGCGCGACTACGCGATCTGCCTGCCGATGCTAGAGCACCTGGGCATCGCCGAGATCAAGCTGATGACCAACAACCCGCGCAAGGTGAAGGCCCTGCAAGGCTTCGGTATCCGCGTCGCCGAGCGCATGCCGCTGCAGATCGCGCACAACCCGCACAACCGCAAGTACCTCGCCACAAAGGCCGGCAAGCTCGGCCACATGCTCGGCGAAATTCACCAGGGTGAAGCCGAGCAGTCGTGAACCGCACGGCCGCCCGTCGCCAGTTGAAGCTCGACGGCTGGTACTACCTGCTGTTCATCGTCGCGCCCGTGCTCGTCAGCAGCCAGCTTCCCCAGCTGGCTGGCCGCTTCGGTGAGCCGCTCGCCCTGCCGTTATTCCTTGTCG